>JBGQFW010000027.1:0-44257 GCA_041497115.1 Methylomirabilia bacterium | reverse complement strand
GAGTGCCCGCAGATGGAGCGCTGCAGCCTCCGGTTGCCGGTCAAGAAGCTGCAGGCGGCGATCACGCAGATGCTGGACACGATGAGCCTGGCCGAGCTGACGAGCCAGGACGTGCCCGAGATGCTCACGATCACGAGGTAGGGGGTCCGACGAGCGATGGCGCTGAAGTTTCCGATCTTCATGGACGCGCAGTCCACGACCCCGTGCGATCCGCGGGTGGTCGAGGCGATGCTGCCCTATTTCACCGAGAAGTTCGGCCATCCGGCCAGCCGCAACCATCCGTTCGGCTGGGAGGCGGAGGGCGCGGTGGACGCCGCCCGCGGCAAGCTGGCGCGGCTGATCGGCGCCCGCGACCCCAAGGAGCTCGTGTTCACCTCGGGCGGCACCGAGGCGATCAACCTGGCGCTCAAGGGCGTGGCCGAGATGTACCGCGAGAAGGGCACGCACATCGTCACCACGGTCATCGAGCAGCGGGCCGGCATCGACGTGTGCAAGCGCCTCGAGCGGCAGGGCTTCCAGGTCACTGCCGTCCCGGTCCAGCCCGACGGGCTCATCGACGTCGAGGAGATCAGCCGGGCGATCACCGACAAGACCATCCTGATCTCGGTGATGTTCGCCAACAATGAAATCGGCACGATCCAGGACATCGCGGCGATCGGCAAGCTCGCCAAAGAGAAGGGCATTCTCTTCCACACGGACGCGACGCAAGCCGTTGGCAAGACCCCCGTCGACGTCGAAGCCATGGGCATCGATCTCCTGTCGTGCACCGCGCACCTCATCTACGGTCCCAAGGGCGTGGGCGCGCTGTACGTGCGCCGCAAGGGGCCGCGCGTGCGGCTGGCGCCGCTCTTCGACGGCGGCGGCCACGAGCGGGGCATGCGCTCGGGCACGCTGCCGGTGCCGCTCTGCGTCGGGTTCGGTCGCGCGGCGGAGATCTGCCAGGCGGACATGGCGGAGGAGAACGCGCGGCTGGCGAAGATGCGCGATCATCTTCAAGATCTGATCCTCTCCAGCGTGGACGAGGCGTTCCTCAACGGCCGGCCGGAGCGGAGGCTGGCGGGGAACCTCAACATCTCGTTCGCCTACGTCGAGGGCGAGTCGGTGCTGATGGGCCTCAACAAGGAGACCGCGCTGTCGTCGGGGTCCGCCTGCACGTCGGCCACGCTCGAGCCCTCGTACGTGATCGCCGCGCTGGGGGCCAGCGCGGAGCTGGCGCACTCGTCGATCCGCTTCAGCCTGCACCGGTTCAACACCGACGAAGAGGTCGAGTACGTCGGGCAGCGGACGATCGAGGTCATCAAGCGGCTGCGCGACATGTCGCCGCTCTACGAGCTGGCCAAGGAAGGCGTGGACCTCAAGACCATCAAGTGGAAGGCCGAGTAAAGGGGAGAGCGCGATGGCATACAGCGACAAGGTGGTGGACCACTACAACAACCCGCGCAACGTTGGGTCCTTCGGCAAGGACACCCCCGGCGTGGGCACCGGGCTGGTGGGCGCGCCGGAGTGCGGGGACGTGATGAAGCTGCAGATCAAGGTCAACCTCGAGACGGGCGTCATCGAGGACGCCCGGTTCAAGACCTTCGGCTGCGGCAGCGCGATCGCCTCGTCCAGCCTGGCCACCGAGTGGCTCAAGGGCAGGACCGTCGACGAGGCGGCCAAGATCAAGAACACCGACATCGTCAACGAGCTGAAGCTGCCGCCCGTGAAGATCCACTGCTCGGTGCTGGCCGAGGACGCCATCAAGGCGGCCCTGGCCGACTACAAGGAAAAGAACGCAACGGTGGCGGCGCCGGTCGCATCGAAATAGCGGGAGGAACGACGCATGGCCGTGGCGCTATCGGAAAACGCGACGAAGCAGGTGAAGCAGCTCAAGGAGTCCCAGAAGCTGCCGGAGAACGTCTTTCTCCGGATGGGCGTCAAGGGCGGGGGCTGCTCGGGCATGAGCTACAGCCTGGAATTCGACACCGAGCTGAGCTCCCACGACAAGGAGTTCGACATCGACGGCATCAAGGTGGTCGTCGACAAGAAGAGCTACATCTACCTCAACGGCACGACGCTCGACTACGTGCAGCAGGGGTTGACGGGCGGCTTCACCTTCGTCAACCCCCAGGCCAAATCGAGCTGCGGCTGTGGGACCTCGTTCTCGGCGTAGCCGGGCCCGGCGCGCACATCGAACGGGCCCCACGGAGGGCCCGTTGCTGTTTTTGGAGACGGCGAGCGCATGACGGATTTCTTCGAGGTATTCGGACTCCCGCGCCGGCTGGCGGTGGACCTCGCCGCGCTCCAGCGGCGGTTCTACGAGCTGTCGCGGCGCTGGCATCCCGACTTCCACCAGGCGGCGCCGGCCGACGCGCAGGCGCGCGCGCTGGAGGAGTCCGCCCGGGTGAACGCGGCGTACCGCGCCCTGCGCGACCCGCTCGCGCGCGTCGAGTATCTCGTCCGTCTCGAGGAGGGCCGGGACACGAAGGAGGGCGCCGTCGTGAAGCCCAAGGCGCCGCCCGCCCTGCTGGCCGAGATGTTCGAGATCCAGGAGGCGCTCGCGGCAGTGCGAGCTGAGGCGGCCCCTGGCCGGCGAGGCGAGCCTGAGATCGAGGAAGCGCGCGGCGGCAGCCTCGACGACGCCACGCGTGCGACGCTTGGCGAGCAGCGTGACAGGCTGCGCGCGCGCATGGCCGAGGCGGAGGCGCAGATCGCCGGCCCGCTCAGCGCGGCGTGGGACGCCGCCGCGCCGGCCGACCGCCCGGCGGCCCTGGCCGCCCTGAAAGAGGCGCTCGCCACGCGTGCCTACCTGCGCACCGTGGTCGACGACCTGGTCGCCGCGCTGGAGACGGGGGACGAGGGCCGCGACGGCTCCGCCGGCGCGGCGCGAGCGTCGGGGGGTATGGGGGGCCATGTCGGGGCCCCCCATCCAAGCTAGCATGCCGCGCATCGTCGGGATTGACCTGGGCACCACCAACAGCCTCGTCGCCTACGTGGACGAGCGCACCGGCCTGCCGGTCGTCATCGCCGACGGCGAGGGGCGCCGGCTGCTGCCGTCGATCGTCGGCTTCACGCCCGGTGGTGTGCTGGTGGGCGAGGCGGCCCGGCGCCAGCTCGCCCGGCGGCCCGCCGACACCGTCTATTCGGTCAAGCGCCTGATGGGGCGCGGCTGGGACGACGTCAAGGACGAGCTCCGTTACTTTCCGTTCCGCGTGCTGCCGGGCGACGGCGTGGTGAAGCTGGCGGTGGGCGGTCGCGAGGTGACGCCGCCCGAGGTGTCGGCCATCGTGCTGCGCACGCTCAAGGAGCGGGCCGAGGCGCACTTCGGCGAGCCGGTCGAGAAGGCGGTCGTGACGGTGCCGGCGTACTTCAACGACAGCCAGCGCCAGGCGACCAAGGACGCCGGGCGCATCGCCGGGCTGGACGTCGTGCGCATCGTCAACGAGCCGACGGCGGCCTCGCTCGCCTACGGTCTGCACCGCCTGGGTCAGGGCGTCGTCGCCGTCTACGACCTCGGCGGCGGGACCTTCGACATCTCGATCCTGCGTGTGAAGGACGGGATCTTCGAGGTCCTCGCCACCAACGGCGACACGCGCCTGGGCGGCGACGATTTCGACCGGGTGCTGATGCTGTGGCTGCTGGAGGACCTCCAGGCGCGCCATCACGCCGAGCTCGCGCGCGACGGCGTGGATCTCGGCCACGACAACGAGCTGATGCAGGAGCTGCGCCTGGCCGCCGAGGCGGCCAAGGTCCGCCTCTCCGCCGAGGAGCGGACGACGCTCACGCTGCCGCTGGCCGGCTTCACCTACCACCGTGTCATCACGCGGGCGGAGGTGGAGCGGCTCCTCGATCCGCTGGTGGGGCGCACGCTCGCCCCCTGCCGGCAGGCGCTGGCCGACGCGGGGCTCACGCCGGCCGACATCGACCAGGTGGTGCTGGTGGGCGGCTCCACCCGCGTGCCGCTGGTGCGCCGCCGCGTGCAGGAGCTGTTCGGCCGGGCGCCGCACAGCCAGCTCAATCCCGACGAGGTGGTGGCGCTGGGGGCGGCGGTGCAGGCGCAGATCCTCGCCGGCGGCATCACCGACATGCTCCTGCTCGACGTCACGCCGCTCTCGCTCGGGATCGAGACGCTGGGCGGCATCGTGTCGGTGCTGATCCCGCGCAACACGACGATCCCGACCAGCGCGCGCGAGATGTTCACGACCTCGGTAGACGGCCAGACGGTGGTGGACATGCACGTGGTGCAGGGCGAGCGCGAGCTGGCCAAGGACAACCGCTCGCTGGCGCGCTTCGAGCTGCGCGGAATCGATCCCATGCCGGCCGGCATGCCGAAGATCGAGGTGACGTTCCTCATCGACGCCAACGGCATCCTCCAGGTACAGGCGCGGGAGCAGCGCACCGGCAAGGCCGCCTCCATCGAGGTGAAGCCGACGTACGGCCTCACCGACGCCGACGTCGAGCGGATGGTGGAGGACTCGTTCACCTACGCCGAGGCCGACGTGGAGACGCGGCTGCTCATCGAGACGCGCAACGAGGCGGACACGGTGCTCACGCACGTGGGCCGGGCGCTGCGCCAGGCGGGGCCGCTCCTCGACGCCGGCGAGCGCCGGGCGATCGAGACGGCGACGGCCGCGCTCACCGCCGCCCGCGCCGGCGAGGACCGCGACGCGATCCGCGAGCGGACGACCGACCTCAACCGCGCCACCGAGCATCTGGCCGAGGTCATGATGGACGCCGCCCTCAAGGGCGCGCTGGGGACGAAGCGGGCGGACGAGATCGCGGGGGCGCCGTAATGGCGGTGCACAAGGTGACGTTTCTTCCCCTCAACCGGACCGTCGAGGTCGACGACGCGAAGTATCCGCTCGCCGACCACGGCAAGCCCGGCTCGCTGCTCGACATCGCGCTGGCCAATGACATTCACCTCGAGCACAACTGCGGCGGCTCCTGCGCGTGCACGACGTGCCACGTCATCGTCCGGGAGGGCGCCGACCACCTGAGCGAGATGGAGGGCGACGAGGAGGACCGGCTCGACATGGCCGAGGGGCTCACGATCCACTCGCGCCTCGGCTGCCAGGCCATCGTACGGGGCGACGTCGTGGTGGAGATCCCGAAGTCATGATGTGGCGCGACGCCGAGGACATCGGGATCGCGCTGAGCGAGAAGTTCCCCGCCGTGGACCCGCTGACCGTGCGCTTCACCGACCTGCACCGCTGGGTGACCGAGCTCGAGGATTTCGGCGACGACCCCAAGGTCTCCACCGAGTCGGCCCTCGAGAAGATCCAGATGGCGTGGCTGGACGAGTACCGGAACCGATGAGCCGGCGGCCGCTACCAGGTGATGACTTGCTCGGCCTCGAAGATCGCGTCGAGCAGGCCGTCCCATCCCAGCTCGTCGGGGACGCGCCGCACGGTGACGCCGGCGGGCGGGGCGAGCACGGCCCCGGGCAGCAGCGCGACGGTCACCGCGTCGCCGGCGGCCTGCTGCTGCGCGATCACGTCGAGCGCGGGGCCGGGGTCGCCGCCCTTGAGCAGGTGGAGGACGCGGGCCATCAGAAGACGATGAAGCGCCGGCCGCGCCGGACGAGCTCGGCGATCTGCGCGCGCGACACGCGCACGACTGGATGGCCGCCCTCGTTCCAGTCGGCGTCGGCGGGGATCGCGTCGGTCTCCACGTGGAACGGCACGCCGAGCCGCTTGAGGCTGTCGCGGAACTTCGCGATGTCGTCGCCGTCCACCAGATCGTCGGTGTCTCCGTCGAGCAGGTGGACGGCGGGGCCGCGCAGCACGAACGTGACCTCGTTCTCGCCGGCCACCACGCCCACGCCGATGCGCATCGCCTCGAACGCGCGGTGCGAGGTGCGCGGGTCGGCGGAGATCAGCACGAGAACGGGATGGTCGTGGGCCATGCCGGCGGCCGCGTCAGTTGAGCGCGACGAAGCGGTCGGTGCCGTTGATCAGGTCGGTCAGCACCACCAGGCCGCAGTAGGTGACGCGCTCGGCGTCGCGCAGCGGGAGCCCGCGCTTCTGGCAGCCGTAGGCGCACACGAAGAGGCGGGCGCCCCGGTCGGAGAGCGCGCCGATGCGCGGATCGTCGAGCGCGCGGACGCCGTCGTCGATCAGGTAGAGGTAGAGCTGCGCGCCGCGCGCGAGCGTCGCCTCCGACAGGCCGACGACAGCTTCCAGGTTGGCGGGGCGGTCGGGACCGGTGGAGAGCATGAGACCGAATTTCTTCTTCGCGAGGTCCATCGGGGACCGAGCGTAGCATCGGACAGAAGGGGGAGCAAGGAATGAGCCGCCGCGTGTACCTCGATCACAACGCGTCGACGCCGGTCCATCCGGAGGTCGTCGCCGAGATGCTGCCGTACTTCAGCGAGCGGTTCGGCAATCCCTCCAGCGTGCACGGCTTCGGCCGCGAGGCGCGGGCGGGCGTGGACCTTGCCCGCGAGCGGATCGGACGATTCCTGCGCGTCGCCCCCGAGGAGGTCGTGTTCACCTCGGGCGGGACCGAGTCCGACAACTTCGGCGTGAAGGGGCTGGCGCTGGCGCGTGGCGGCGGCCACGTGATCACCTCGAAGATCGAGCACCACGCGGTGCTGCGCACCTGCGAGTGGCTGGAGACACAGGGCTTCGCGGTCACCTACGTCGGCGTGGACGCGGACGGCATGGTGGATCCCGACGAGGTCAAGCGCGCGCTGCGGCCCGACACCGTCGCGATCTCGCTCATGCACGCCAACAGCGAGAGCGGCACGATCCAGCCGATCGCGGCGATCGGCGCGCTCGCGCGCGAGCGGGAGATCCCGTTCCACGTGGACGCGGTGCAGACGTTCGGCAAGATCGAGATCGACGTGAACGCCGCCGGCATCGACCTGCTGTCGTTCTCCGGCCACAAGATCTACGGTCCCAAGGGGGTCGCCGGCCTGTACATCCGCAAGGGCACCAAGATGGTGTCGGTGCAGCACGGCGGCGACCACGAGCGGCGCCGGCGGGCCGGCACCGAGAACGTGGCCGGCATCGTGGGCTTCGGCAAGGCGGTCGAGATCCGAGGGCGCGAGATGCGCGACGAGCACGCGCGGCTGACGGCGCTGCGCGACCGGCTGTGGGAGGGCATCCGCGCCCGCGTGCCGGACGTGCGGCTCAACGGCCACCCGACCCAGCGGTTGCCCGGCACCGCCAACCTCTGCTACCGGGGCGTCGAGTCCGAATCGATCGTGCTCGGCCTGGATCTGAAGGGCATCGGCGTGTCGGCCGGCTCGGCCTGCACCGCCGGCAGCGTGGAGCCGTCGTACGTGCTGGTCGCGATGGGCGTGCCGCTCGACTGGGCGATGGGCGCCGTGCGCCACTCGCTGGGCCGGGGGACGACCGCCGAGGACATCGACTACGTGATCGAGTCGGTGGAGCCGATCGTGCGCAAGCTGCGGGCGGCGATGCCCGTCGCCGCGGCATGAGATACAGCGCCACGCTGCTCGATCACTTCCTGAACCCGCGCAACGCCGGACTGATGCGCGAGCCGGATGGGACGGGCGTGGACGAGTACGAGGGGTGCGGGGACCTCGCGCGCTTCTTCCTGCGCGTGCGCGAGGGGCGCGTGAGCGAGGTGCGGTTCCAGACGTACGGCTGCGGGCCGACGATCGCCGCCGCCAGCGCGGCCAGCGAGCGGGTGGCCGGGCGCGCGGTCGAGGAGCTGCTCAATCTGAAAGCCCAGGAGGTCGAGGAGGCCGTGGATGGGCTGCCCGACGATCGCAAGCACGCCGCCGACGTGGTGGCCGGCGCCCTGCGGGCCGCCGCCCTCGATGCGCTCGGCCGGCGGCGGGAAGGGGTGGAGTGATGTTCGACGCGATCCGTGACGACATCCGCACGGTCATGGAGCGCGACCCGGCGGCGCGCTCGCGCCTCGAGGTGCTGCTGTGCTATCCCGGCGTCCACGCGCTCGCCTTCCACCGCCTCGGCCAGCGGTTGTGGCGCGCCGGCTGGCCGACGGTCGCGCGCCTCGTCGCGCACGTCTCCCGCTTCGCCACCGGCATCGAGATCCATCCGGCGGCCCGGATCGGCCGCGGCGTCTTCATCGACCACGGCATGGGCATCGTCATCGGCGAGACGGCCGAGGTCGGCGACAACGTCAACCTGCTGCAGGGGGTCACGCTGGGCGGCACCAGCACCAAGCGCGAGAAACGCCATCCCACGCTGCGCGACAACGTCACCGTGGGCTCGGGGGCGAAGATCATCGGCGCCATCACCATCGGCGAGAACAGCCGGGTCGGCGCCGGCTCGGTCGTGGTGCGCGACGTGCCGCCGAACGCCGTTGTCGTCGGCGTTCCCGGCCGGGTAACATACAAGGACGGTCAGCGGGTCAGCGGTATCGACCTGAACATGACCGATCTGCCGGACCCGGTGAGCCGCGCGATCGAGCAGCTGGTGGACCGCATCCGCGGGCTCGAGGCCGACCTCGACAGCCTGCGCAAGCAGCTCGATCGCGAGGGCGCGCCAGACAAGGAGGGGACGTGACCCCGAAGGACGTCCTGAGCCTCAAGGAGGCCTCGAAGTACCTCGGCATGGACGAGGCCTCGCTGAGGGCGCTGGCCGCCGAGCGCCGCGTGCCGTGCCTGCCGCTCGACGGCGGCTGGGTGTTCTCCAAGAAGTCCATCGACAAGTGGCGGAGCCAGCAGCACACGCTCCGAAGCTGAACGACCATCACCCGCGACGAGGCGTGGTCGCTCCTCACCGAGTTCACCAAGGGCGATAGCCTGCGCAAGCACGCGCGGGCGGTCGAGGCCTCGATGCGGGCCTACGCCGCGCGGTTCGGCGAGGACACCGAGCGGTGGGGGATCGCCGGCATGCTGCATGATTTTGACTACGAGACCCACCCGCGGGCGCCGCATCATCCGATCAAGGGCGCGGAGATTCTGATCGCGCGTGGACTCGATCCCGACGTCGTCTACGCGATCCTCGCCCACGCCGATTATTCAGGCATGCCACGCGTGTCGCGGCTGGACCGGACGCTCTACGCCTGCGACGAGCTGACCGGCTTCGTGCACGCCTGCGCGCTGGTGCGGCCGGGCAAGGTGATCACCGGGCTGGAGCCGGCCTCGGTGCGCAAGAAGCTCAAGGACCGGGGCTTCGCCCGCACGGTGAACCGCGACGACGTCTACCGCGGCGCCGCCGAGCTCGGCGTGGACCTCGACGCCCACATCGCGTTCGTCGTCGAGGCGCTGGGCCCCGTCGCCCCCGAGATCGGCCTCGCCCGGGGCTGACGCCGGTGGCCGTGACGCCGCGCGCCATCTCCCACGTGGACATGGACGCGTTCTACGCGTCCGTGGAGCAGCGCGACCGGCCGGAGCTGCGCGGCCGGCCCGTCATCGTCGGCGCCGATCCGAAGGGACGCGGCGTCGTCTCCGCGTGCTCGTACGAAGCGCGGGTGTTCGGCGTGCACTCCGCCATGCCGATCTCGCGGGCGTACCGTGCCTGCCCGCACGCCGTCTACCTGCCGGTCGACATGGACAAATACGCGCGCGTCTCGACCGAGATCATGGCGATCCTCGGCGAGTTCACGCCGCTGGTGGAGCCGGTCTCGGTGGACGAGGCGTTCCTGGACCTCACCGGGACGCAGACGCTCTGGGGACCGGCGGTGGAGGCGGTGCGCCGGATCAAGGCGCGCATCCGTGACGAGACGGGGCTGACCGCGTCGGCCGGCCTGGCCGCCAACAAGTTCGTCGCCAAGGTCGCCTCCGATCTCGAGAAGCCTGACGGTCTCGTCGTGGTCGAGCCCGGGCGGGAGGCCGAGTTCCTGGCGCCGCTGCCGATCGAGCGGCTGTGGGGCGTGGGCAAGGTGACCGCCAAGGAGCTCGCGGCGCTCGGCATCAGCACGATCGGCCAGCTGCAGCGCTTGGCGCCGGCGGCCCTCGTCGCCCGCCTGGGCCCGCACGGGCCCGATCTGCTCGCGCTCGCCGTCGGTCGCGACGCGCGCCCGGTCGAGCCGTTCTCGCCGCCCAAGTCCATGGGCGCCGAGACGACGTTCGAGCGCGATTGCCGCGACCCGGCCCGGCTGGAGGAAACACTGCGCTTCCAGGCCGAGCGCGTGGCGCGCGAGCTGCGCGCCGACGGGCTCGCCGCCTGCCGCGTGACGCTGAAGCTGCGCTGGGCGGACTTTCGGACGCTCACGCGCAGCCATACCGGCGACCCGACGGAGGATGGGCTGGAGATCTACCGGCGCGCCGCGACGCTGCTTGCGCGCGAGCGGCTCGTCCAGCCGGTGCGCCTCATCGGCGTGTCCGCCTCGACGTTCCGGCCCTCCGCGAGCGGCCAGCTGCCGCTGCTCGACCCGGCGGCGGTGCGCCGCGAGCGGCTCGCGCGCGCCGTCGATCGCATCACCGGCCGGTTCGGCCGGGCGGCGATCCTGCCGGCGCGGCTGCTCGGGCGTGACGACCCGTCCGAGTAGCGCCCGCCGCCGGCCGGCCGTGCTAGACTGCTCGGTGAACAGCGGTTCAGCCCTCACGGAGGGACGCATGGATCGGCCGATCGCCTACGACAAGCTCGCCCGCGAGGATCGTTTTGTGCGCATGCGCACGCGCGACGTCGCCGCCACCAAGATCGAGCAGGGGCTGCCGCCGTTCCCCGACCTGTCCAGCCGCGACTCCATGCGCGACCGCGTGCACGGCATCCTGGTCGGCGAGCTGCAGGCGATGGAGGGCGCCGGGCGGACGGTCTACGACTTCCCCGACGCGCCGTGGGAGTTCACGCTCGACATGGCGCGCCAGGTGTGGGACGAGTCACGGCACGTCGAGACCTACCTGGGGCTGCTCGACCACCTGGGCGGGTACGTCGGCGAGTTCCCGGAGACGACGCTGCTCTGGCGCTGCGCCTGCGCCGAGGACGCCGCCGCCCGCGTGGCCGGCGTCAACCGGGGCCTCGAGGGGCTGGCGTGCGACGTCTTCAACCAGCTCATCCACATCGCCAGGAAGATGGGCGATCCGGTCATCGAGCGCTCGGTGGACTACGTGCTGGCCGACGAGATCACGCACGTGCGCATGGGCTCGCGCTGGCTCAACGAGCTCACGCGCGGCGACCCCGAGCGCCGCCAGCGCGCCATCGAGTTCCAGGACTCGATCGACGAGCGCTTCAATCTGGGCGGCACGCGGCAGGACGGCCATCACGAGCTCGTGCCGATCTCCATCGCCAAGGACGCGCGGCGACTGGCCGGGTTCACCGACGAGGAGATCGAGCGGCTCGTCAAGAGCACGCAGCGCTCCCAGGTGTACTAGCTGACCGCGCATCCGCTCGCCGGTCACTTCTCGGTCGACGTCGCCGCCCGACGCATCCGCCAGTACCGCTACGTCGAGGAGCGGATGATGCGCCTCCTGGGCGGCTGGATCGCGCTGACCCCCGAGCTCGACGCCAAGCTGCTCTTCGGCCGCCACGTGTGGGACTGCGCCCAGCACGCCGACCTCTGGGGCCGGCGGCTGCCGGAGCTGCGCGCGGCCGCCCAGCAGTCCGAGCCGGCCGGCGACGCCGTCGTGAAGCTCTTCGACCAGATCGAGTCGGCGGAGACGGCCGATCGCACCATCGAGCGCGTGACGTCCCTGTATCGCGTGATCAAGCCGCACCTGGCGACCGTGTACGAGCGCCACCTGGTCGTCGCTAACCCCGTGTACGAGCCGCCCACGCGCCGCATCCTCGCGCGCTGCATCGAGGAGGAGCGGCGCCACGCCGCCGCCGGCGCCCTCGTGCTCGAGCGGCTGCTAGTCCGCGACGGCGCGCGGGCGGAGCGCGCGCGGCAGTGGGAGGGCCGGCTGCTCGACGCGCTCGGCGCCGCCGGGGGCGTCACCGGCGACGTCGAGCCGCCGCTGATCAGCGCGCCGGCGGCGCCGCCCGACCCGGCCGCCATCGCCCAGGACCTCGTCCCACCGCCGCCGGCGTTCGACGCCGCCGCCGCGCTCGGCGACCTCGCCGCGCCGCTCGAGAAGCACCGGCTGGCGCTGGCGCGCGGCGATCTCGCCGCCGTGCGCGGCGACCTCGCGGCCGGCGCCCCTCCGGAAGTCGCCGCCGGCTACCAGGGACTGGCCGGCCCCTTCGAGCGGGTGGAGGTGGTGGGGTGCGCCCGCATCGGCCGCCAGAAGATGGTGAAGCTCTGGCTCGCCGGCGCGCGCGACCGCGTGTTCCTGCAGGAGCGGTGGACGCCGGCGGACGGCGGCTGGCGCGTCGCCGCCGTCGAGGTGACGCGCGCCGCGCCCGCGTCGTAGTGATCCGCGCCGTTCTCGTCGCCAACCGCGGCGAGATCGCCCGCCGCGTCTTCCGCGCCTGTCGCGCGCTCGGTCTGCGCACCGTCGCCGTCTACTCCGAGGCCGACGCCGGCGCGCCGCACGTGCGCGACGCCGACCAGGCCGTGCTGCTGGGCCCGTCGCCGGCGCGCGAGAGCTACCTGGACATCGAGCGGCTGCTGGCGGCCGCCCGCGCCAGCGGCGCCGACGCCGTGCATCCCGGCTACGGCTTCCTTGCCGAGAACTGGCGCTTCGCCGACGCGTGCGCCCGGGCCGGGCTGACCTTCGTCGGCCCGCCCGCCGAGGCGGTGCGCGCGATGGGCGACAAGACCGAGGCGCGGCGGTTGATGGCGGCGGCCGGCGTGCCGACGGTGCCGGGCAGCCCGGGCCCGATCGCGGACGCCGCCGAGGCCGCGGCGCTCGCCCCGGCGATCGGCTTTCCGCTCGTGCTCAAGGCGGCCGGCGGCGGCGGCGGCATCGGCATGGCGCGGGTGGACCGCGCCGCCGACCTGGCCGGCGCGTTCGCCGGGGCCACGCGGCGCGCGCAGGCGGCGTTCGCCAATCCCGCCGTCTACGTCGAGCGCTATCTCGAGCGGCCGCGCCACGTGGAGGTGCAGATCTTCGCCGACACGCACGGGACGGTCGTCCACCTGCACGAGCGCGAGTGCTCCATCCAGCGCCGTCACCAGAAGCTGATCGAGGAGTCGCCGGCGCCGGGGCTGCCCCCCGCCACCAAGCGCGGCCTCACCGAGGCGGCGGTGGCCGGCGCGCGGGCCATCGGCTACGTCAACGCGGGCACGATGGAGTTCCTGGTGGACGCCGCCGGCGTCTTCTACTTCCTCGAGATGAATACCCGCATCCAGGTGGAGCACCCGGTGACCGAGGAGGTGACCGGCGTCGACCTCGTCGTCGAGCAGCTGCGGGTGGCGGCGGGCGAGCGGCTGTCGTGGCGCCAGGAGGCGATCGTCCAGCGCGGCGCCGCCGTGGAGTGCCGCGTGTACGCCGAGGACCCGGAGAAGAACTTCCTGCCCTCACCGGGCACGATCGCGCGGCTGGCGGTGCCCGAGGGCGAGGGGCTGCGCGTCGAGTCCGGCGTCGAGGCCGGCAGCGTGGTGTCCGTGCACTACGATCCGCTGCTCTTCAAGGTGATCGCGCGCGGCGCCGATCGCGACGACGCGCTGGCGCGCATGCGGGCGGCGCTCGAGCGGACGGTGGTGGAGGGCGTGCGTACGACGGTGCCTTTCTTGAGGACCGTGCTCGACCACCCCGACGTGCGCCGCGGCGCGCTCCACACGCAGATGGTGGACCAGGGCGCGTTCCGCTAAACTTCCCGTTCGACTGCCGCGTTCGACAAAGGAGCGTCTCGATGCCGGAGGAGATCAAGGCTCACATCACGGGCGTCGTCTTCCAGATCCCCACCAAGCAGGGGGATCGCGTGGGCGCGGGCGACCCCGTCATCGTGCTGGAGTCCATGAAGATGGAGATTCCCGTGGAGGCGCCGCGGGCGGGGGTGGTGCGGGAGATCAGGGTGACGGAAGGCCAGACCGTGCAGGAGGGCGACACCGTCGCCGTCCTGGACTAGAGGAGCACGACGATGAGCGTCGCGACGGTGCGCGATCTCTACGAGTACAGCCGCTGGGCGAACCACCGGCTGTTCGACTTCGCTCTCGGGCTGGGCGAGGACGTCTGCGGCCGAGAGGTCGGCACGCAGTTCAGCATGCCGACGGTGACGCGGATGTTCGGCCACATGTACGGCGCCGAGTGGATCTGGCTCAGCCGCTGGAAGGGCGGCTCGCCGACGGCGCTGCCCGGCGCGTCGCTCATCTCGATGGCCGAGGTGCGCGGCAAGTGGGACGCGCTCGAGGCGGAGGAGCGCGCATTCATCGACGGGCTGACCGACGCCGACCTCGCGCGGACGATCGAGTACAAGAACACCGAGGGCAAGCCGTTCAGGGCTCCGCTCGGCCAGCTCCTGCAGCACGTGGCCAACCACGCGACCCACCACCGCAGCGAGATCGCCACGATGGTCACGATGCTCAGCGGCTCCCCGCCCGACACCGGCATCAACACCTGGACCCTGATCCGTAGCGGCCAGCTCCGCTGATCCGATGCCCATGAAGGATCACGCCGACGACCTCGCCCGGCGCCGGGACAAGGCGCGGCGGATGGGTGGCGATGAGGCGGTGGCCCGGCAGCACGCCGCCGGCAAGCTGACCGCCCGCGAGCGCATCGAGCGCCTCTTCGACAAGGACACGTTCACCGAGATCGGCCTGCACGCCACCCACGCCGGCATCGCCCCCGACCTGGCCGGCCGCGACACGCCGGCCGACGGCGTCGTCACCGGCTTCGGCAAGATCGACGGCCGGCTCGCCTCGGTCATCGCCTACGACTTCACGGTGATGGCGGGCTCGATGGGCCGCACCGCCGAGGTCAAGTGCAACCGCGCCCGCGAGATCGCCTACACCAAGCGCATCCCGATGATCTGGCTGATCGACTCCGCCGGCGCCCGCATCCAGGAGGCGATCGGCTCGCGCTGGTTCGCGGGTGCCGGCCAGCTCTTCCGCGAGGAGTCGGTCTTCTCGGGGGTAGTCCCGCAGGTGGCCGCCATGATGGGCCCCGGCGCCGCCGGCACCGCCTACATCCCGGCGCTCGCCGACTTCGTGCCGATGGTGAAGGGGACCAGTCACATGGCCCTCGGCGGCCCGCCGCTGGTGAAAGCCGTCGTCGGCGAGGAGATCACCGCCGAGGAGCTGGGCGGGTCCAAGGTCCACACCGAGGTCTCCGGCGTCGCCGACCTCGAGGTGGACGACGACGAGCACTGCATCCGCGTCGTCAAGGAGTACCTGGCGTATTTCCCGTCGCACAACCAGGAGCCGCCGCCGGTCATCGCCTGCGACGACCCGGTGGACCGCCGTGACGAGGCGCTGCTGACGATCATGCCGGAGAGCCCGCGGCGCGCCTACGACGTGAAGAAGGTGATCCGGGCGGTGGTGGACCACGGACAGATGCTGGAGCTCAAGCCGGCGTGGGCCCGCAACATCGTCACCGCGCTCGCCCGCCTCGACGGCCGTCCGGTCGGCGTCGTCGCCAACCAGCCGATGGTGCTCGGCGGCGCCCTCGACCTCGACAGCGCCGACAAGGCCGCGCGTTTCATCATGCTCTGCGACGCGTTCGGCATCCCGCTGGTGTTCCTGCAGGACGTCCCCGGCTTCATGGTCGGCTCCAAGGTCGAGCGCGCCGGCATCATCCGCCACGGCGCCAAGATGCTCTACGCGGTCAGCGAGGCCACGGTGCCCAAGCTCACGGTGGTGCTGCGCAAGGCGTACGGCGCCGGCTACTTCGTCATGTGCGGGAGGGCCTACGAGCCCGACCTGATCGTCGGCTGGCCCACGGCGGAGATCAGCGTGATGGGCCCCGAGGGCGGGACGAACATCGTCTATCGCAAGGAGATCGCCGCCGCCGTGAGCCCCGACGAGGAGCGCGCCCGCCGCGTCGAGGACTTCCGCAAGCTGATCTCGCCCTACCTCGCCGCCGGCGCCGCGCTGATCGACGACGTCATCGACCCCCGCGACACCCGCCCCACGCTCGTCCGCGCGCTGGAGATGGCCCGGACCAAGCGCGTGGATCGCCCCTGGCGCAAGCACGGCATCATGCCGGTGTGAGCGTCCCATTGATGGGAGCGGCGGAGTCGTGAGGCGGCTGTGGGTCGCCTTCGTGATGGTGTCCGTGATCGGCTTCGGCATCCTGGGCTGGGTGGGGAGCCGCATCTATCAGGAGGCTCCGCCAATCCCCGAGCGCGTGCTCACGGCGGACGGGTCGGTGGTCGTCCCGGACGGTGACATCGGCCGGGGACAGAACGTCTGGCAGACGATGGGTGGCATGGAGGTCGGCTCGGTCTGGGGGCACGGGAGCTATGTCGCACCCGACTGGACGGCCGACTGGCTCCACCGTGAGGCGGTCTTCATCCTGAACGACTGGGCCGGGGCGGAGGCCGGACGTTCGTACCTCGAGCTCGCGCCCGAGCGCCAGGCGGCGCTCCGGGAGCGCCTCACGCGCATGATGCGCCGCAACGGGTACGATCCCGTCATGCGTGCGCTCACCATCGAGCCGGTGCGCGTCCGGGCGTTCGAGGCCAATCACCGACACTACGCGAACATCTTCGCGAACGGCCATGCCCCCTACGCCATCCCCCGCGGCACGGTCAGCGATCCCGAGCGGCTGCGCCGTCTGTCGGCCTTCTTCTTCTGGACGGCGTGGGCGGCGGCGACGAACCGCCCCTCGACCGACATCTCCTACACGAGCAACTGGCCTCACGAGCCGCTCATCGGCAACCGTCCGACCGGCGAGGCTGTCGTGTGGACCGGGGTGAGCGTGATCGTGCTGCTTGCCGGCATCGGCGCTCTCGTCTGGTGGTACGCTGCGCGGCCCATCGCCGGCCCTCACGGAAACGTGCCCGCGGCGGATCCCATCCTGGCGTGGCGGGCGACGCCATCCCAGCGGGCGACCGTCAAGTATTTCGTGGTGGTGGCGATGCTCTTCCTGCTCCAGATCCTCACGGGAGCCATCACCGCCCACTACGGCGTCGAAGGCGACGGGTTCTACGGGATTCCCCTCTCGCGCTGGTTGCCGTACAGCCTGGCCCGCACCTGGCACATTCAGCTCGCGATCTTCTGGATCGCGACGGCCTGGCTCGCCAGCGGCCTCTTCATCGGCCCGCTGCTGCTGGGCAAGGACCCTGCCGGCCAGCGGCTCTTCGTCAACGTGCTCTTCGCGGCGCTCCTCGTGGTCGTGGCCGGCTCGTTGACCGGCGAGGCCCTGGCGATTCACGGCAAGCTGTCCGATACGGCGGCCTTCTACGTCGGCCATCAAGGCTACGAGTATCTCGACCTGGGCCGGTTCTGGCAGGTCGGGCTCTACGTCGGACTCTTGCTCTGGCTCGCGCTGATCCTCCGCGTGACGGTTCCGGCGCTCCGGCGGGCGACCGAGGAGGGGCCGCTCCTCTCCGTGTTCCTCATGTCCACCGTCGCCATCGCCCTGCTCTACGGGGCGGGCCTCTTCTGGGGCCGGCACACCCATCTCAGCATCGTCGAGTACTGGCGCTGGTGGGTCGTTCACCTCTGGGTGGAGGGCTACTTCGAGATCTTTGCCACCAGCGTCATCGGCTTCTTCTTCGCGCGACTCCGGCTCGTCGACGCGCGGCTGGCCGCCGAGGCCTCGCTCCTCGCCGCGGTGATCTACCTCGCGGGCGGCATCGTGGGGACGCTGCACCATCTCTACTTTGCGGGAACGCCGACCGTCGCGCTCGCGTGGGGCGCGACCGTGAGCGCGCTCGAGGTGGTTCCGCTCATGCTCGTCGGCTACGCCGCGACGAGCGACTTCCGCGCCTCACGCGCCGCGGGATGGGCGCAGCAGTACCGGTGGCCGATCGCCTTCTTCATCGCAACGGCGTTCTGGAACATGGTCGGGGCCGGGCTCTTTGGATTCATGATCAACCCGCCGATCGCGCTCTACTACATGCAGGGACTGAACACCACCCCGGTGCACGCGCACGGGGCGCTCTTCGGCGTGTACGGCATGCTGGGCCTGGGGCTCATGCTCATGTGCCTGCGGACGCTTCAGGCGGACCGCGAGTGGAAGGACGGGCTCGTGCGCTTCGGATTCTGGGCGGTGAACGTCGGGCTGATGCTGCAGATCGTCCTGAGTCTGCTTCCGGTCGGCTTGCTCCAGACGTGGGCTTCCGTCCAGACGGGGTACTGGTACGCGCGAAGCCCGGAGTTCCTCGACGGGGACGTCGTGCGCGTTCTGCGCTGGATGCGCACGCTCGGGGACACCCTCTTCGCGGCGGGCGCCATCGCCGTTGTCGTCTTCGTGGTCGGGCTGCGAGCGGGCTACTCGATTCGACCGCCCCATACCGGGCTGACCCAGCGCTGAAAAGACAAGGGCCCCGGCGAAGCCGGGGCCCGAGGAACGTCCGGGGGCTGGCGGGGGGGTCTGGGGGGTGCCCTGTCGGGACCCCCCAGTCCGTCAATTCTCGATGAACGCCTTGAGGTTGCGGCCGCGCAGCGGGTGACGCAGCTTGCGCAGCGCCTTGGCCTCGATCTGGCGGATGCGCTCGCGCGTGACCTCGAAGCGCCGGCCGACCTCTTCCAGCGTGTGCTCGCCTTCCTCGCCGATGCCGAACCGCAGGCGGAGGATCTCCTTCTCCTTGGGCGAGAGCATCGCCAGCGCGCGCTCGACCTGGCTGGTGAGGTCCTGACTCAGGAGCGAGTCGTTGGGCGAGCCGGCGCTCTTGTCCTCGAGGAAATCGCCCAGTTCGGAGTCCTCGCCGATGGGCGTCTCCAGCGACAGGGGCTTGCGCGACGACTCGAGGATGAGCCGCACCTTCTTGGCCGGCACGCCCGTGCGCTGGGCCAGCTCCTCCGGCGTGGGCTCGCGGCCCATCTCGTTGATCATGTTGCGGTTGACCCGCGAGATCCGGTTGAGCGTCTCCACCATGTGTACCGGGATCCGGATGGTGCGCGAGTGGTCGGCGATGGCCCGGGTGATGGCCTGGCGGATCCACCACGTGGCGTAGGTCGAGAACTTGAACCCGCGCCGGTACTGGAAGCGGTCCACCGCCTTCATCAGGCCGATGTTCCCCTCCTGCACGAGGTCGAGCAGGGAGAGGTCGCTGCCCAGGTAGCGCTTGGCCACCGAGACGACCAGCCGGAGGTTGGCCTCCATCAGCTCGCGCTTGGCCTGGCGCACCGTGCGGTCGCACTCCTCGATCCGCTGGAGCAGGGCGCTCAGCGCCTTGCGCGGCAGCCCGGCCTCGGTCTCCAGCGCCCGGAGCTCGCGGGCGCCGGCGGCGGTGCGGCTCTTGCGCGCCTCCTCGGCCAGCTGGTTGACCCGCGTGCAGTGACGGCGCACCCGGTTGACCAGGTCGTCGATCAGGGCCGGCTTGAGCGGCATGTCGGCGACGATCTTCTGGATCGCCTCCCGCTGGCCGCCAATCGCCTTCTGGACGGTCGCCCGCGAGGCGGCCGAGCGCCGGCGATCGGCGAGCGACTCCTCCAGGCGGCCGATCTTGCGCTCCACGCGGCGCATCCGGGCGAAGGCCAGCTGGACCGGCCGCACGGCCTTGGGGTCGAGCTCGCCCCCCTCGGCCAGGACCATCACGTCGTCGGCGGGCAGCTCGCCCCGGCGCATCCGATCGCCGATGTCCAGCAGGACGCGCACGGCCATCGGGATCCCGGCCAGGCCGCGGCGCAGGGCGATCTGGCCCACCTCGATGCGGCGGCCGATCTGCACTTCCTGCTGGGCGTTCAGGAGCGGGACCTTGCCGATCTCCTTGAGATACAGGCGGACGGGGTCCTCGCCCTTGGCCGGCAGCGGGGTGAGAATCTCCTCAGAAACCCGCGGAAGCTCCTCCTCGACCTCGTCCACCACGACCGGAGTCTCGCGTTCCTCGTCGGTGGCGAGCGCCGTCGAAGCCATTCCTGCCGTCTCCCGTGAATCGCGTGCGGTTTCCCTGAATGTCATCGTGTCACCACCGACCTTAGTCTTTTGCCTCTTTGGATGTCGTCAACCCGTCCATCGTTTCGTCGGAATTCATCAAAAACGTATTCGCCAACCCCGCATGTTCTTAACCACCTGCATCGGCTGTGAGGTTCCCGTCGGTGAATTCTCCTGCTATGATGACGGCGCTCCGATGGCGGCCGTATCTCCGAGCGCCTCCTACAGCCTGACCGTCCGCCTCTCCATCACCAACAAGCCCGGAATGCTCGGCCGCGTCGCCATGGCCATCGGCGAGGCGGGCGGGGACATCGGGGCGGTGGACCTGGTGGAGTCCACCCGGGACCGGATCGTCCGCGACATGACCATCAATGCCCGGGACAGCGATCACGGCCAGCAGATCGTGGGTCGGCTGCGCCGCTTGGCCGGCGTCCGCGTGGTCAACATCTCGGATCGCACGTTCCTGATGCACCTGGGGGGCAAGATCGAGGTCCGCGGCAAGGTCCCGATCCGCACCCGCGACGACCTCTCCATGGCCTACACCCCGGGGGTGGCCCGGGTGTGCCTGGCCATCCGCGAGGACCGCCAGCGGGCCTTCACGCTGACGATGAAGCAGAACACCGTGGCGGTCGTGACCGACGGCACCGCGGTGCTGGGGCTGGGCGACATCGGCCCCGAGGCGGCCCTGCCGGTGATGGAAGGCAAGGCGATGCTCTTCAAGGAGTTCGGCGGGGTGGACGCCATGCCGATCTGCCTGGCCACCAAGGACGTCGCCAAGATCGTGGAGACCGTGAAGTACCTGTCGCCCGGCTTCGGGGGGATCAACCTGGAGGACATCGCCGCCCCCCGCTGCTTCGAGATCGAGGAGCGGCTGCGCAAGGAGCTGGACATCCCGGTCTTTCACGACGATCAGCACGGCACCGCGGTGGTGGTGCTGGCGGCCCTGCTGAACGCGCTGCGCATCGTCCGCAAGCCGCTGCGCTCGCTGCGCGTGGTCGTCACCGGGGTGGGGGCGGCGGGGACGGCGACGATCAAGATCCTCCAGTCCAGCGGCGTGCGCGACATCATCGGTGTGGACGAGCACGGCACGATCTACCGCGGCCGCACCAAGGGCATGGACTTCATGAAGCGCTGGGTGGCCGGGAGCACGAACCCGAGAGCCGTCAAGGGCGGTCTCGCCGAGGCCATGCCGCGGGCCGACGTGTTCATCGGGCTGTCGGTGCCCGGCATCCTCACCGTGCGGGACGTGAAGCGGATGGCGCGCGACCCCATCGTCTTTGCGATGGCCAATCCGGTGCCCGAGATCCAGCCGGAGCTCGCCGAGCGGCACGTGCGCGTCATGGCCACAGGGCGATCGGACTATCCGAACCAGATCAACAACGTGCTCTGCTTCCCCGGCTTCTTCCGCGGCCTGCTCGACAGCCGCGCGCGCACGGTGAACGACGACATGAAGGTGGCGGCCGCCCGCGCGCTCGCCGGCTGCGTGGCGCGCAGCGAGCTGAGCCCCGAGTACATCATTCCCAGCGTCTTCAACAAGGCGGTGGCTCCCGCGGTCGCCGAGGGAGTGGCCCAGGCCGCCTGGACGACCGGCGCCGCCCGCCGCCGCGGAAGAGCCCACCAATGACCGCGGAGCGCAGCCACGCCGCTCCTGGAACAGGCCACCCTCGGTCCGAGCCGGCCAAGCCGCGCCCGCTACAATGGTCCATCATCATTCCCGCGTACAACGAGGCCACCCGGCTTCCGCCCTATCTCGACGAGATCGTCGGGTTCTTCGAAGGGCGCGGCGCGCCCTACGAGGTCATCGTGGTGGACGACGGCTCCACCGACGCGACGGCGGCGACGGTGCGCGCGGCGGCGGCCCGGCAGCCCACGGTCCGGCTCCTCTCGCTCGAGCGCAACCACGGCAAGGGCGCGGCCGTGCGGGTAGGGATGCTGGCCGCCTCCGGCGTGTTCCGGCTCTTCGCCGACGCCGACGGCGCCACGCCGATCGCCGAGCTCAAGCGGCTGGAGCCGGCCCTGCTGGCGGGCGCCGACGTCGTCATCGGCTCCCGCGTGCTCGCCGATCCTTCCGTGTCGGTGCGGACGCGCCGGCACCGCGTGGCCGCCGGCCGCGTGTTCAACTGGCTGGTGGCTCGGCTGGGGCTGCGCGGTATCGCCGACTCCCAGTGCGGGTTCAAGGCGTTCACCGCCGCCGCCGCCGAGCGGCTGTTCGGCGCGCTCGAGACCGACGGCTTCGGCTTCGACGTGGAGGTGCTGCTGCGCGCCCAGGCGGCCGGCCTGCGCGTCGCGGAGGTCGCGGTGAACTGGGCGGACCAGGCGGGCAGCAAGGTCGGGGTGCTGCGCACGAGCCCGGGCATGCTGTGGCAGATCGCGCGCGCGCGCCGCCGGGTGGGGCGCGGCCGGTGACGCTCGCGCGGCGGCTGGCGGAGATCGAGCCCTTCCTGGCCGTCGAGGTCGCCGAGCGCGCGCAGGCGATGGAGCGCGAGGGGATCGACGTCGTCCACCTCGAGTACGGCGAGCCGGACTTCGCGCCGCCGGCGGTCGTCCAGGAGGCCCTGCAGCGCGCGATGGCCGAGGGGCGCATGCGCTACGTGCACAGCCTCGGCATCCTGCCGCTGCGCGAGGCCATCGCCGACCACTACCGCGCCACCTACGGCGTGAAGGTCTCGCCCGAGCAGATCCTGGTCACGCCCGGCACCTCGCCGGCGATGCTCCTCCTGTTCGGCGCGCTGCTCGATCCCGGCGACGAGGTGATCCTGAGCGATCCCTACTACGCCTGCTACCCGAACTTTATCCGCTACGCCGACGGCGTGCCGGTCACCGTGGACACGACGGAGGAGGACGGCTTCCAGTACCGGCCGGAGGCGATCGCGCGCCGCCTGGGGGCGCGGACGCGGGCGATCGTCGTCAACTCGCCGGCCAACCCCACCGGCGCCGTCCTGTCGCCCGAGCGGATGAAGGCGATCGCCGCGCTGGCCGAGCAGGGCCCCTTCGTCGTCGCCGACGAGATCTACCATGGCCTCACCGACGGCGGCCGCGACCGCTCGATCCTCGAGTTCACCGATCGCGCCTTCGTGCTCAACGGCTTCTCCAAGGCGTTCGCGATGACCGGCTGGCGGCTGGGGTGGGTCGTGGCGCCGCCCAGCCACGTCCGCGCGCTCCAGCGGCTGTACGGCAACTTCTTCATCTCGACCAACGAGTTCGTGCAGTGGGCCGGCGTGGCGGCGCTGCGCGAGGCGGGGGAGGCCACCGTGCGCTTCCGGCAGATCTTCGCCGAGCGGCGGCGCCTCATGATCGACGGGCTGCGCGCGATCGGGCTCGGCGTCGGCTTCGAGCCGACGGGGGCCTTCTACATCCTCGCCAACGCGCGCCACCACTCGGGCGACTCCCTGCGCTTCGCCTACGAGATCCTCGAGGGCTGCCACGTGGCGGTCACGCCGGGCATCGCCTTCGGGCGCAACGCCGAGGGGTACCTGCGCTTCTCCTACGCGGCGTCGGTGGAGCGCATCCGGGAGGGACTGCGGCGCCTGGGCGCGTTCCTGGCGGCGCGACGGTGACGGCCCCGGGCTGCCCGGCCTGCACGGGGCAGTGGCCGTCGCCGGCGCAGCTCATCCTCGACTGCGGCGGCAGCGTGGCCTACCTGCACGACGACCAGTTCTTCCCGGGCTGGACGTTCCTGGTCCTCAAGCGCCACGCGACGGAGCTGTGGCAGCTCGCGCCGACCGAGCGCGCCGCCCTCATGGAAGAGGTCACGCGCGTGGCCCAGGGGGTGGCCGCCGCCTTCGGCGCGGCGAAGATGAACTACGAGCTGCTCGGCAACCAGATCGCCCACATCCACTGGCACCTGATCCCCCGGCGCGCCGACGACCCGGCGCCGCGCGTGCCGGCCTGGACCGTCCAGCACGAGCCGCGCCGGCTGTCGCCCGCCGAGACGACCGAGCGCATCCGGCTGATCCGCGCCCACCTGGGCGCGTGATGCGGATGGACCGCGCCTACGTCGCCGCCCACGTCGAGCAGGACCGGGCGCACTGGTGGTTCCGCGGCCGGCGGGCGGTGCTGCTGGCGGTGCTGCGGCGGGCGCTGCCGGCCGGCCGCCGGCGGCTGCTCGAGCTGGGCTGCGGCACCGGCAACATGCTCGAGAGCCTGGCCGAGTTCGGCGAGGCGGTCGGCCTGGAGCCCGACGAGGCGCTCGTGACGGTCGCGCGCGCGGCCGGCCTCGACGTGCGGCGGGGCGCGCTGCCCGACGCCCGCGTGGTCCCGGCCGGCTGGCCCGACGTCGTCCTGCTGCTCGACGTCCTCGAGCATCTCGACGACGATGCGGCCGCGCTGCGCGCCGCCGCCGAGATGCTGCGTCCGGGCGGCGCGCTGGTGATCACGGTGCCGGCCTACGACTGGCTCTGGAGCGGTCACGACGTGGTGCTGGGCCACCGGCGGCGTTACACCGCGCGCCGGCTGCGGCGGCGGGTGGAGGCGGCCGGCTTCGCGGTGGACCGCGTCAGCTACTTCAACACGCTCCTGCTGCCGGCGGTGGCGCTGGCGCGCGCGTGGAAGCGGCTGCGCGGCGACCGCGGTCACGACCTCGTGCGCCCGCCGGCGGCGGTGAACGCGCTCCTCGCGCGGGTGTTCGGGATGGAGGCGGCGGTCGTCCCCCGCGTGCCCCTGCCGTTCGGGGCGTCCCTGCTCCTGGTGGCGCACCGGTGAGCACCGCGGGAGGACACGGCCGCGAGTGGGCGACGGTGGCGGTGGCGTGGGCGCTGCTGGCCACCGTCGCCGGCGCGTGGCTGGCGGTCGACCGCCGCCCGCCGGAGTGGGATCACGCCAACCACCTCGAGCGCGCGGCGCTCTGCACGCGCGACCTGCGCACCGGCGATCTGCGCGCGATCTTCGAGCGCTCGACGTTCTACCCTCCGCTGGCGGTGTGCGTGGCGGGGGCGGCCGGGCTGCTCGTGCCGGCCGGTGCCGCGGCGGGCGCCGCGATGCTCGCGTTCCTCGCCCTCGGCATGGCGGCGGTGTACCTGCTCGGCCGCGCGGTGGACGGAGGCCGCGCGGGGGTGGCGGCGGCGCTGCTCTTCGGCGCCGCGCCCTTCGTGGTGTTCTCGGCGCTGCGCTTCCAGCTCGACCTGCCGCTGGCGGCGATGGTGGCGCTGGCGCTGGCGTCGCTGCTGGCGACGGACGACCTCCGCCGCCTCGTCCCCGCGCTCGGACTCGGCGTCGTCTGCGGCCTCGGGATGCTGACCAAGCCGACGTTCGCCCTGTACGTGGTGCCGCCGATGGTGCTGCTGCTGGCGCGCGGCGGCCGTCGCGCGCTGCCCGGCGCCGCCCTGGCCACCCTCGTCGCCGCCGCGCTGAGCCTGCCGTGGTTCGGGCCGCGGCTGCTGGGGCTGGGGGCGCAGGTGGACGCGCGCGCGTTCGCGCAGGCCGCCGAGTCGGGCCACCCCGAGGTGCTCACGCTGACCGGGCTCGCGTTCTACCCGAGGCTGCTCGGCTACCAGGTCGGCTTCCTGACGGCGCTGCTCGTCGTGGCCGGTCTCGTCGTCGCCGCGCTCCGGCGCCAGTGGCTCCTGCTGGTGGCGGCGCTGGCGCCGCTGCTCGTGCTGGCGCTCATCCGCAACAAGAACCTGCGCTACTCGCTGCCGCTGCTCGGGGTCCTGGCGGTGCTGGCGGCGCTGGCCCTCGACCGGCTGCCCGGCCGGGCCCGCCGCGCCGCGGCGGTCGCGCTGATCGTCGTGAGCGTGGTGCAGGTGGGCGCGATCACGCTCGGGGTGCCCCGCAACCGCCTCGTGCCGGGGCTCGGTACCTGGTGGGTGCCGGACTCACCGCTGAAGCGCGCCGACTGGCACCATGCCGAGATCCTCGCACTGCTCGAGCGTGACCGACACGGAGCGCCGGCCACCGTCAGCGTCGTGCCCAACTACGCCTTCTTCTCGGTGAGCAACTTCCGCTACTACGCGATCCGCGACGGGCTGGGGCTGACCTTCGTACGCGCCTGGGACGACCCGCCGCTCGGGATCGACTACATGGTGCTCAAGAGCGGCGACCTCGGCCCTTCCTGG
The DNA here is from genome assembly GCA_041497115.1 of Methylomirabilia bacterium. Classification (GTDB taxonomy): domain Bacteria; phylum Methylomirabilota; class Methylomirabilia; order Rokubacteriales; family CSP1-6; genus AR5. Next base: position 18,481 of record JBGQFW010000027.1, on the reverse strand, counting down.
ACCGCCGAGAAGTCGCGCCGCGTGGCCGAGCGCCTTGCCGGCGATCCGGCGCTCGCCCGGGTGTTTCCGGTGATCGGCGAGTTCCCGCTGCCCGACGGCTCGACGGCCAGCGTGCGCGCGCGCCGGATCGGGCGGGTGTCGGACACGCCGCCGGCGGCGATCGCGGCCGCCGTGGAGGCCGGGTTGCGCCGGCGGCTGGGCGAGGTCGCGCGCGACGTCGAGGGGCTCGACATCCGCCTCGTCCACGACGACGGCATCCTCGAGGGGCGCGTCGAGCGTGTGGAGATCCGGGCGGCGGCCGCCACGCTGGGCGAGTTCACGCGACCGGGGACCTCTTACTTACGAGTGCGCGACCTCGGTGTGACGCTCGACGGCCTCGTCGTCAACCCGTGGAGCGCGCGCGAGGGCGGGCGCTTCGAGCCGCTCGACGTCGGGCGGCTGCGCCTTCAGTCGGCCACCGTGACGATCGATGATCTTCAGGCCTACATCGCCGGACTCAAGCGCTTCCAGCGCTCGACGGTGGCGGCCGACGGCGACGCCCTCGCGGTGACGGTGCGGCAGGCGGGGCCCGACGTCTCGGCGCGGGTGCGCCTCGCCGCCGCCGCCGACCGGCCGTTCGCGCTCCTCGCCGAGCGGGTGCGGGTCGGCGGCGTGCCCGTCCCCGGCGCGCTCGTGAACTGGGTGATCCGCAACTTCGACCCGTCCCCGCGCATTGCCAGCCGGGTGCCGTTCCCGGTGGAGATCGGCCGCGTCACCGTGCGCGACCAGGCCCTGCGCATCTCCACGAGGCCATGAGCGTGTAGCCATGCCGAAAGAGACACCGGTCGCGAAGCGGGCCCGCGCCCGCCGGATCCTGGACACCCTGCAGCGCGCCTACCCCGACGCGAAGATCGCGCTCGACTTCCGCACCCCGTTCGAGCTGCTGGCCGCCACGATCCTCTCCGCCCAGTGCACCGACGAGCGCGTGAACATGGTCACGCCGGGTCTCTTCCGGGCGTACCCGAGCGCCCGCGCGCTCGCCGGCGCCGATCCGGCCGCGCTCGAGCAGGCGATCCGCTCGACGGGCTTCTTCCGCGCCAAGGCCCGCTCGCTGCTCGGCATGGCGCGCGCGCTCGTGGAGCGCCACGGCGGCGAGGTGCCGCGCGAGCGCGAGGCGCTGACCGCGCTGCCCGGGGTGGGGCTCAAGACGGCCAACGTCGTTCTCGGCAACGCCTTCGGCGTGGATGCGCTCGCGGTGGACACCCACGTGTTCCGGGTCTCGCAGCGGCTGGGGCTGGCGAAGGCGGACGACCCGGAGGAGATCCACGACCAGCTCGTGACAATCCTGCCCCGCGGCCGGCTCACGCCGGGCACGCACCTGTTGATCACGCACGGCCGCCGCACCTGCCTGGCGCGCAAGCCCGCCTGCCCGGCGTGCGCGATCCGGCCACTCTGTCCCTGGCCCGGGAAAACCCGCGCCTGACGCGGCGTGGTTCCTTGACACTCGGGGCCTTTTGGCCTACAGTGATTCGTTGTAAATTTTCTCATCCACGACGCCCACTTACGCACATAGCCGAGTGGTGTAGTGGTAGTGCGAGCCGCAGGACGTCGGCGAAGCCCGTCCGAGGCGAGCCTGTGAAAGTGCGGGGCGAGCCGCAGGACGTCGGCAAAGCCGTAGGCAAAGCCCGTCCCGAGCCTGCGAAAGGATAGTGATGGCGACGCCGGTGCCGAAAGAGAGCGAGATCGAGCGCAAGTGGTTCCTCGTGGATGCCGACGGGCAGGTGCTCGGGCGTCTGGCGACCCGCGTGGCGTCGATCCTGAGGGGCAAGCACAAGACCATGTTCACGCCGCATCTCGACGTCGGCGACCACGTCGTCGTCGTGAACGCCGAGAAGATCCAGGTGACCGGGCGCAAGCGCACCGACAAGCTGTACCGCTGGCACTCCGGCTACATCGGCGGCCTGCGCGAGGTCTCGTTCGAGAAGATGGTCCGGAGCCATCCCGAGCGGGTGATCGAGTGGGCGGTGCAGGGGATGCTGCCCAAGAATCGGCTGGGGCGGGCGATGGCCAAGAAGCTGAAGGTCTACCGGGGCGCGGCGCATCCGCACGAGGCGCAGCAGCCTCAGGCGCTGCCGGCGGCCCGCGGCGGGGAGGGGCGCTAAATGGCGACCGTGGTCGACAGGTTCTACGGCACCGGACGGCGCAAGACGTCCGTGGCCCGCGTGTGGATCCGCCCCGGCTCGGGCCGGGTGACGGTCAACCGCCGCACGTTCGAGGACTACTTTCCCCGCGAGACGCTGCGCATGATCATCGCGCAGCCCTTCGAGGTCACGAGCACCGCCGGCCAGTTCGACGTCGTCTGCACGGTGGCCGGCGGCGGCCCCACCGGCCAGGCCGGCGCGGTCCGGCACGGGCTGTCGCGAGCGCTCGCGCGGTTCGACCAAAACCTCCGGTCACCGCTCAAGAAGGCGGGGCTGCTGACGCGCGACCCGCGCATGCGCGAGCGCAAGAAGTACGGCCAGCCCGGCGCGCGGCAGAAGTTCCAGTACTCCAAGCGCTGAACGCCGTGCCCACCGCCGACCGGATCCGCGTTGCCGTCGCCGGCGCCAGCGGGTACATGGGCGCCGAGTTGCTGCGGCTGCTGCTCGTCCATCCGCGCGTCACCCTCACCGGCGTGACGTCCGAGCGGCTGGCCGGCGAGCCGCTCGGCCGCGCCTACCCGCACCTGCGCGGGCTCACCGACCTCGTCTTCCACGACCTGGACGCCGACTGGCTGGCCGGCGCCGCCGACGTGGTCTTCCTGGCGCTGCCGCACATGGAGTCGCAGCGCGCGGTGCCGCTGCTCCGCGCGGCGGGGCGGAAGGTCATCGACCTGTCGGCCGACTATCGCCTGCGCGACGCCCAGGACTACGTGACCTGGTACAAGACGCCGCACCTCGACGCCCCCGGCCTCGCCGAGGCCGTCTACGGCCTGCCCGAGCTGCACCGCAAGGCGATCGCGGGCGCCTCGCTGGTGGCCTCGCCCGGCTGCTATCCGGTCGGCGCGGTGCTGGCGATCGCCCCGCTGCTGCGCAACGGGCTGGCGCGGCTCGACGGCATCGTCATCGACGGCAAGTCGGGGCTGAGCGGCGCCGGCGCCCAGGGGCGCAAGGTCGAGCCGATGTACCTCTACACCGAGGCTAACGAGAACGTGCAGGCCTATGGCATCGGCACCCACCGCCACACGCCGGAGATCGAGCAGGAGCTCTCGGCGCTGGCCGGCAGCCCGGTGCGCGTCGGTTTCACGCCGCACCTGCTGCCGCTCACGCGCGGCCTGTTCACGACCGCCTCGGTCCCCCTCGCCGGCGCCCTCACCACCGCCGACCTGACGCGGGTGTACCGCGATTTCTACGCGGGCGAGCCGTTCGTGCGCGTGCTGGGCGAGGACGAGCGGCCCACCACCCGGCACGTCGTCGGCTCCAATTACTGCGACGTCGCGGTCGTCGCCGATCCGCGCGTCAACCGCGCCGTGTGCGTGTCGGCCATCGACAACCTGGGCAAGGGCGGCTCGGCCAACGGGGTGCAGAACCTCAACATCCTGCTCGGCTGGAACGAGCGCACCGGGCTCGAAGCCGCCCCGGTGTACCCCTGAGCGGGATGGCCGAGATCGAGTGGCTCGAGGGCGGCATCACCGCCGTGCCGGGGATCCTGGCCGGCGGGGTGGCGGCCGGCATCAAGCCGAGCGGCCGCAAGGACATGGCGCTGATCCACTCGCCGAGCCCGGCGCGCTCGGCCGCGGTGTTCACCTCCAATCAGGTCAAGGGCGCGCCGGTGCTGGTCTCGATGGAGCACGCGCGCGGCGGGGCGGCCCAGGCGATCCTCGCCTCCAGCGGCTGCGCCAACGTCTGCACGGGCGAGCGCGGGCTGCGGGACGCGCGCGAGATGACGAAGACGGTGGCGGACCTGCTGCGCATCCCCGCCACGCACGTGCTGATCGCCGCCACTGGCGTCATCGGCGCGCCGCTGCCGATGGACAAGATCCGCGGCGCGCTGCCCCGGCTCGTGAAGGCGCTCTCCCCCCAGGGCGGGCGGGCGGCCGCCGAGGCCATCATGACGACGGACACGCGCCCCAAGGAAGCGGCGCTCCGCGTCGAGGTGAACGGCCGCATGGTCACCATGGGCGGCATCGCCAAGGGCGTGGCGATGCTCGAGCCGCACCTGGCGACGATGTTCTGCTTCGTCGCGACCGACGCCGCCGTCGCCCGCGGCGTCCTGACCGGCGTCGTCCGGCGCGCGGTCGACCGCTCGTTCAATCGCGTCACCGTGGACTCCGATCAGTCCACCAGCGACACCGTCGCGATGCTCGCCAACGGCCTGGCCGAGAACCGGCCGCTGGAGGCGGGCGGCCGCGGGTTGCGGCAATTCGCCGACGGCGTCGAGGCGCTGATGACCCGGTTGGCCCGGATGCTGGTGGCCGACGGGGAGGGCGCCACCAAGCTGGTGACCGTCACCGTGCGCGGCGCCGCCAGCCGCCGCGACGCGCTGGTGGCGGCCCGGACCGTCGCCAACTCGCCGCTCGTCAAGACCGCCATCAACGGCGCCGACCCTAACTGGGGCCGGATCATGATGGCGCTCGGCAAGTCCGCCGCCCGGGTGGACCAGGACAAGGTGGCGATCGCCTTCGGCGACGAAGCCCTGGTCGAGCGGGGCGCGCTGAGAGAAGGCGTGCGCCTGGAGCGCATCCGGGAGATCATGGGCGGGCAGGAGTACGAGATCACGATCGATCTGGGACTCGGGCGCGGCGAAGAGCGCGTCTGGACCTGCGACCTGAGCGAGGAGTACGTCCGGCTCAACGGCAAGTACACGACGTAGCAGTACCATTACGCACGCCGCGCTTCCTCGGTGGGCGCCGACAGGGGTCGGCGCCGTCGCGCGGCGGAGGGACAACCGAAGGGGGACGCATGGCAGCGCTGACGATGAAGGAACTGCTCGAGGCCGGGGTGCACTTCGGCCACCAGACCAAGCGATGGAACCCGAAGATGCAGAAGTACATCTTCGGCGAGCGCAACGGCATCTACATCATCGATCTGCAGAAGACGCTCAAGAAGTTCCGGGAGGCCTACGCGTTCGTGCGCGACCTCGCGGCCGGCAGCGGCTCGGTGCTGTTCATCGGCACCAAGAAGCAGGCGCAGGAGACGGTCTTCGAGGAGGCCAGCCGCTGCGCGATGTTCTACGTGAACCAGCGCTGGCTGGGCGGCACCCTCACCAACTTCGCCACCATCCGCAAGTCCATCGGGCGCCTCAAGAAGCTCGAGGAGATGAAGGAGACCGGCGAGTTCGATCGGGTGCCGAAGAAGGAGGCGCTCGAGCTCGACCGCGAGCGGCAGAAGCTCGAGAAAGCGCTGATCGGCATCAAGATGATGGAATCCCTGCCTTCGGCGGTGTTCATCATCGACCCTCGGAAAGAAAAAATCGCCGTCGCCGAGGCTCAGCGCCTCGGGATTCCCATCGTGGCCATCGTGGACACCAACTGCGACCCGACCGGGATCGACTACCCGATTCCCGGCAACGACGACGCCATCCGGGCGGTGCGACTGATCACCGCGCGGGTGGCCGACGCCATCCTGGAGGGGCGCGGGACGCTCGCCAAGGACGAGGCGGAGGGCGAGGCCGCCGAGGCCCCGGTCGAGGGGGAGATGGCGGCGGCCGCCACCGACGCGGAGGTGTCCTGATGGCGGCCGACGCCAAGACCGTGATGGAGCTGCGGGAGCGCACCGGCGCCGGCGTCATGGACTGCAAGGCGGCGCTGCAGGCGTCCGCCGGCAACCTCGACGAGGCCGTCGAGTTCCTGCGCAAGAAGGGGCTCGCCGACGCCAAGAAGCGCGAGGGGCGCGACGCCAAGGACGGCGTGGTGCACGCCTACATCCACACCGGCGGCAAGCTGGGGGTGCTGATCGAGGTCAACTGCGAGACCGACTTCGTCGCCAAGACCGACGCCTTCCAGGAGCTGGTGCGCGACCTCGCCATGCAGGTGGCGGCCAGCAACCCGAGCTACGTGTCCCGCGAGGACGTGCCCGCCACCGTGCTCGAGAAGGAGCGCGAGATCTATCGCGAGCAGATGGCGGACCAGAAGAAGCCGCCCCAGGTGATCGACAAGATCGTCGAGGGCAAGCTCGAGAAGTTCTTCAGCGAGCAGTGCCTGCTCGAGCAGCCGTTCGTCAAGGACGCGACCGGCAAGATGCGGGTCAAAGAGCTGGTGGACCGGGTCAACGCCGCCACCAAGGAGAAGGTCGGCGTCCGGCGGTTCTCGCGCTTCCAGGTCGGTGGAGGCGGCTAGCCGTGCCGGCGGATGCCGGTAGCCGGCGCCCGGCGTACCGTCGCATCGTCCTGAAGATCTCGGGCGAGGCGCTGGCCGGGAGCCAGGGCTACGGGGTCGATCCCACCGTGCTGGTGCGGATCGGGACCGAGGTGCGCGAGGTCATCGAGCTCGGCGTGCAGGTGGCCATCGTCATCGGCGGGGGCAACATCTTCCGCGGCGTGGCGGCCAGCGCGGGGGGCATGGAGCGCGCCACCGCCGACTACATGGGCATGCTGGCGACCGTCATGAACGCGCTGGCGCTCCAGGACTCGCTCGAAAAGGCCGGCTGCCAGACGCGCGTGCTGTCGGCGATCGAGATGCGGGCGGTGGCCGAGCCGTACATCCGCCGGCGGGCGATCCGCCATCTGGAGAAGAGCCGGGTCGTCATCTTCGCGGCGGGCACCGGCAACCCGTTCTTCACCACCGACACCGCGGGCGCGCTGCGCGCGGTGGAGATCGGCGCCGACGTCATCATGAAAGCGACCAAGGTGGACGGCATCTACTCGGCAGATCCCGCCCGCGACGCCGGCGCCGAGCGGCTGCCCCGGGTGACCTACATCGACGTGCTCAATCGCCGCCTCGAGGTGATGGACACCACCGCGATCTCGCTCTGCATGGACAACAAGCTGCCGATCATCGTCTTCGACCTCACGCGCTCGGGCAACATCAAGCGCATCGTCTGCGGCGAGCCGGTGGGCTCGATCGTCACATCCACGGCGTGAGATGGAGGCCGTCATGCAAGCTGTGCTGAAGGACGTCGACACGCGCATGAACGCGGCGCTGGAGGCGCTGAGCCGCGAGTTCGCCACGGTCCGGACCGGCCGCGCGTCGGCCGGCCTGCTCGACGCGATCCGCGTCGACTACTACGGCACCCCCACGCCCATCAACCAGATGGCGTCGGTGTCCACCCCGGACGCGCGCACGCTGGTCATCCAGCCGTGGGAGGCGGGGCAGATCGGCGCCATCGAGAAGTCCATCCAGAAGTCCGACCTCGGGCTGACGCCGGTCAACGACGGCAAGGTGATCCGCCTGGCGATGCCGACGCCCACCGAGGAGCGCCGCAAGCAGCTGGTCAAGACCGTGGCCAAGATGGCCGAGGACGCGCGCGTCGCCGTCCGCAACGTGCGCCGCGAGACCAACGACCGGCTCAAGGCGGTCGCCAAGGACAAGAAGGCGCCGGAGGACGAGGAGCGCCGCGCCCACGACCAGGTGCAGAAGACCACCGATCGCTTCATCGCCAAGGTGGACGAGCTGCTGAAGAAGAAGGAGCAGGAGATCCTCTCATTCTGAGACGCAAGGCGCCGGCGATCGCGCCGCTCGACGGGCTGGGCGAGCAGGAGCTGCTCGCGCTGGTCCAGTCGCAACCGGTGCCGGCCCACGTGGCGATCATCATGGACGGCAACGGACGGTGGGCCACCGGCAAGGGGCTGCCGCGGGTGGCCGGCCACCGGGAGGGCGTCAAGTCGGCCCGCACCGCCGTGCGCGCCGCCGACGTCATCGGGCTCCGGTTCCTCACGCTCTACGCGTTCTCGACGGAGAACTGGAACCGCCCCCCCGACGAGGTCACCACGCTGATGCGGCTGCTCGAGGAGTCGATCTACCGTGAGCTGCCCGAGCTGATGGAGCGCAACGTGCGGCTGCGCGTGATCGGGCGCCCCACCGGCGTGCCGCTGCCGGTGCGCCGCGGCATCGACCACGTGGCGCACGAGACGGCGGGCAACACCGGCCTCACGCTGCTGATGGCGTTCAACTACGGCGGGCGCGACGAGCTGCTGGACGCGTTCCGGACGCTGGCCCGGCGGGTGCGGGCCGGCGAGCTGGCGCCGGAGGAGATCTCCGAGAAGCACGTCGCCGAGGCGCTCTACACCGACGGGGTGCCGGATCCCGACCTCCTGATCCGCACCAGCGGCGAGATGCGCATCTCGAATTTCCTGCTGTGGCAGATCGCCTATACCGAGCTGTGGATGACGCCGACCCTCTGGCCCGACTTCGGGCGCGCCGACCTCTATCGCGCCATCGCCGACTTCCAGCGGCGCTCGCGGCGGTTCGGTGGGGTGTGACGTGGCCACGGCCCTGCCGGCCGGATGGCTCGTCGGCGGCGTCTGGCGGCCGGCGTTGCTGAAGCGCGTCCTCAGCGTGCTGGTGCTGCTGCCGCTGTTCCTGCTCATCGTCGTCAAGGCGCCCGCCTGGGCGTTCGACGCGCTGGTGGTGATCGCCAGCGCGCGGGCGCTGTGGGAGCTCGCGCGTATGCTCGAGACGGCCGGGCGTCCGGTGTACCGTGACCTGGCCGTCGTCGCCGGCGCGGCGGTGACGGCGGCGTTCGGCGCCTCCCGGATGCTGCCGCCGACGATGCTGCCGGCGCTGGCGCTCACCCTCGCCGTCGGGGTGATCTTCGCGGCGCCGATCTGGCGCGCCGACGCGCCGGCCCTCGAGCCGGCCGCCAACACGCTGCTGCCCGTGCTGTACGTCGGCTGGCTGCTCGGCTACGGCATCCTGCTGCGTCACACCTCGCCGCGCGGCGACGAGCTGGTGCTGTTCGTGGTCGGCGTGACGTGGATCGGCGAGACCGCCGCCTACGCCGTCGGCTCGACGCTGGGCCGGCGCCCGCTGGCGCCGGTCGTGAGCCCGCGCAAGACGGTGGAGGGCGCCGTCGCTCAGCTCGTCGTCTCGATGATCGCCGGGGGCCTGCTCGGCGCCTGGCTGCTCCCGGCCTGCGGCGTGGCCGCGATGATCGGCGGGGGGGCGCTGCTCGGCGTGGTCGGCCAGGTGGGTGACCTGGCGGAGTCGGTGATCAAGCGCAGTGTGGGGCGCAAGGACACCGCCGCGCTCATCCCCGGCCACGGCGGCGTGCTCGACCGGATCGACAGCCTGCTGTTCAATCTGCCCGCGTTCTATTACTTCTCCCGACTGGCGGGGTGCGCATGAAGCGAGTGACGATCCTCGGTGCGACCGGGTCCATCGGGCTGCGCACGCTCGAGCTGGTCTCGAGCTTCTCCGACGAGTTCGCCGTCGCCGGGTTGGCCGCGCGCGGCTCCAACGTGGAGCTGGTCGCCGAGCTATGCCGCAAGTACTCGCCGCAGGCGGTCGCGCTCCTCGACGCCGGCGCCCGCGACCGGCTGGCCCGGCTGCTGCCCTCGCCGCGGCCCGAGCTGCTGGCTGGGCCGGAGGGGCTGGTGGCGCTCGCGCGTGACGTGGCAGCCGACGTGGTCGTCTCGGCGCTGGTCGGGGGCGCCGGCCTGCTGCCGACGATGGCCGCCATCGAGGCCGGCCGCACGATGGCCCTCGCCAACAAGGAGACGCTGGTGATGGCGGGCAGCCTCATGACCGCGGCGGCCCGGCGCCGCGGCGTCCCGCTGCTGCCGGTGGACTCCGAGCACAGCGCGGTCTTCCAGTGCCTCGTCGGCCACAACCGTGGCGACGTCCACCGGATCCTCCTGACCGCCTCCGGCGGTCCCTTCCGCGAGTGGCCGCGCGAGCGGTTCGCGGCGATCACCGTGGAGGACGCGCTCAAGCATCCGACCTGGAAGATGGGCGCCAAGATTACGATCGACTCCGCCACCCTGATGAACAAGGGGCTGGAGATCATCGAGGCCCGCTGGCTGTTCGACGTCGAGCCCGACCAGGTGCAGGTGATCGTGCACCCGCAGTCCATCGTGCACTCGATGGTCGAATACATCGACGGGTGCGTCATCGCCCAGCTCGGCGTGGCCGACATGGGCATCCCGATCCTCTACGCGCTGACCTACCCCGAGCGCCGGCCCACGCCGGCCGCCCGTCTCGACCTCACGCGCACGGGCGCGCTGACGTTCTTTCCGCCCGACCCGGGCACGTTCCCGTGCCTGCGCCTGGCCCGCGCCGCGCTGGCGAGCGGCGGGACGGCGCCCGCCGTGCTAAACGCCGCCAACGAGGTGGCGGTCGCGGCCTTCCTCGACCGCCGCATCGCGTTCGTGGACATCCCCGCGCTCGTTGAGCGCGCGCTCGATCACCTGCCGCCGGCTCCGCTCGCGTCCATCGAGCAGTGCGTGAGCGTGGACGCGGAGGCCCGCCGCCGGGTGCAGGAGTGGATCGCCGCGCGGGTCGGAGGCTCATCGAAGTGACCACCGTCGTGGCGTTCGTCGTCGTCATCGGCATCCTCATCCTGATCCACGAGCTGGGCCACTTCTTCGTCGCCCGCTGGACGGGCGTCGGCGTGGAGCGGTTCTCCATCGGCTTCGGCCCCGTGCTGTTCCGCTGGCGCGGCAAGGAGACCGAGTACTGCCTGTCGGCGATCCCGATGGGCGGCTACGTCAAGATGGTCGGCGAGGAGAGCCCGCTCGAGGGCGGCGGCGGGCCGGTCTTCGACCCGGCCCGGGCCTTCGCGCTCAAGCCGCTGTGGGCCCGCTTCCTCATCGTCTTCGCCGGCCCCGCGATGAACCTGGTCCTCGCCGTCGTGATCTTCGCCGTCGTCCTCGCCACGCTGGGACGGCCGGTGTGGCCGGCGGCGGTGGGGCGCGTGGCCGAGGGGGGGCCGAGCGCGGCCGCCGGACTGCGCACCGGCGACGTCGTGACGGCGGTGGACGGCCGGGCGACCGCGTACTGGGAGGACTTCGACCGCGCGCTGACCGGCTCGGGCGGCCGCACGCTCGAGCTGCGTGTGCGCCGCGACGGTGCCGAGCGGACGGTGAGCGTGACGCCGCGACGGCGTACCGTGCCCGATCCGATCTTCCGCGAGCCCCGCGAGTCGTGGGACATCGGGGCCGGTCCCCAGCTCGTGCCGCAGATCAGCTCCGTCAACGCCGGCTCGCCGGCCGAGCGCGCCGGGCTCAAGGCGGGCGATGTGGTCACCGGCGTGGCCGGGCAGCCGGTCTACACGCCCGAGGACCTCGTGGAGGCGATCCGCGCCCGGCCGGGCCAGTCGTTCCCGATCGCGGTGGAGCGCGACGGCAAGGCGCTGACGCTCGACGTCGTGCCCGACCCGGTGAAGGAGAAGGGCGCCGACGGCCAGGAGCGCGAGGTCGGCCGCATCCAGGCCGGCATCGCCACCAAGGCCGTGCGCTTCGAGGCCTACAACCCGGCGGCGGCCCTCCGCCACGGCACGGTCCTGACGTGGGACATGACGGTCCTGACCGTCAAGGGGCTCTGGAAGCTCGCCTCGCGGCAGATCGACTCGTCGAACATCGGCGGGCCGATCCAGATCGCCACCGAGGCTGGCCGCCAGGCCCACGACGGGATGGCCTCGCTGGCGCGGTTCACCGCGATCATCAGCGTCAACCTCGGAGTGCTCAACCTGCTGCCGGTGCCGATGCTGGACGGCGGCCACCTGTTTTTCTTCGTCATCGAGGGGATTCTCGGGCGACCATTGTCGCTGCGGAAGCGTGAGGTCGCCCAGCAGGTCGGCTTCGTGCTGCTGATGCTGCTGATGGTCTACGCGCTCTATAACGACCTCGTGCGCATCGACGCGTTCAAAGTCTTCCGATAGGAGCGGGGAGCGGATGATCACTCGACGCAAGACACGGCAGATCCAGCTGGGCGGCCTCAAGGTCGGCGGCGGCGCCCCGATCACGGTGCAGTCGATGACCAAGACCGACACGCGCAACGTGGAGGCCACGCTGCTGGAGATCTGGGCGCTGGAGGCGGCCGGCTGCGACGTCGTCCGATGCGCGGTGCCGGTGCGGGAGGCCGCCGAGAAGCTGGGCGAGATCAAGCGGCAGATCCGGATCCCGCTGGTGGCCGACATCCACTTCAACTACAAGCTGGCCCTCATCGCGCTCGAGCAGGGCGTGGACGGGCTGCGGCTGAACCCCGGCAACATCGGGGGCAAGAAGTTCGTCATGGAGGTCGTGGCGCTCGCCAAGGAGCGCAAGATCCCGATCCGGATCGGCGTGAACGCGGGGTCGCTCGAGAAGGACCTGCTCGAGAAGTACGGCGGGCCGACGGCCCAGGGGATGGTCGAGTCCGCGCTGCGCCACATCCACATCCTCGAGGAATGCGCTTATCCCGAGATGAAGGTCTCGCTGAAGGCCTCCGATCCGCTGATGATGATCGAGGCGTACCGGATGCTGGCCGACCAGGTGGACTACCCGTTCCACCTCGGCGTCACCGAGGCCGGCACCCCCGGGGTGGGCACCATCAAGTCGGCGATCGGGCTGGGCGCGCTGCTGAGCGAGGGCATCGGTGACACGATCCGCGTGTCGCTGTCGGCCGACCCCACCGAGGAGGTCCGCGTCGGCATCGATGTCCTCAAGGCGCTCGGCCTGCGCAAGGGCGGGCTCACGTTCGTGTCGTGCCCCTCGTGCGGCCGCGCCGACGTCGACCTCGTCAAGCTCGCCAAGCAGGTGGAGGACGAGTTCAAGGGCCTCAACGAGGAGATCCACATCGCGGTGATGGGCTGCGTCCCCGAGGGTGAGCCCGTCGTCACGCGGCACGGGCCGAAGCCCATCGAGCGGATCGATGAGACGGACGAGGTCCTCACCCACGCCGGCGAGTACCGCAAGGTCGTGTGGGCGACGACGCATGCATTCGAGGGGGATCTCGTCGAGATCCGGCCGACCGGGTTCGCGCCGTTCCGGCTCACCGAGAACCACCCGGTCTGGGCCTTCCCGCGCCCGGCGCGGATGAAGGCTGGGCGCGAGCGTCGTCCCCACGTGGAGACCGCGCTCGATGCCGGTGCGGCGCTGCGCTGGATCCGGGCGGGCGAGCTGCGCCCCGGCTGGGTGCTGGCCTATCCGGTGCTTCAAGAGAAGGAAGATCGTGCGACCATCACCGCTGACGGGCTGGGCGAGATCCCGGTCGACGACGATTTTCTGACCCTCGCGGGCTACTACCTCACCGAGGGAACGACGTCAGGCAAGAGTGGCAGACCCTACGAGCAATTCTTCTACTTCCACGAAGACCAGACGGCCTACGTCGAGCGGTTGCGCGCGATCCTGGGCGGTCTCGGCCTCGCCACCCAGGTGCGACGCCGGAAGCATTGTGCCGAGGTCATCGCTCACTCCCTGGCCCTGGGACGGTTCCTGCACGAGCAGTTCGGGCACGGCGCGGAGCACAAGCGGCTGCCGGAGTGGATGGAGCGGCTCCCGCACGAGAAGCAGCGCGCCCTCGTCAAGGCACTGTGGGAAGGCGATGGCTATCTCGGCCGTGTGCGAGGCTACTGGCGGGCGACCTACTGCACGTCGTCGCACGCGCTCGCCGTGCAGGCTCATCAGCTGCTGCTCCGGCTTGGCGTCGCCGCGTTCCTGCACCATCGCGACCAGCGCGGCCGGCTGCGCAACTGGGTGGTCTCGGTCACGGCGCGGCCGGCGCTCGAACGGCTGGCCGAGATCCTTGGCCATGGCGCCCTGCGCGGCGGCTCGACGGCCGGCGGCGGCCAGGCCGTGCTGGACGGCCGGGCGCTCTACGTCGGAATCCGGCGTGTCGGTCGGGTGCCGTACGTCGGTCACGTGCACAATCTCGAGGTCGACGGGATCCACTCGTTCGCGCTGCCGGGTGTGGCGCTGCACAACTGCGAGGTCAACGGGCCCGGCGAGGCGCGGGCGGCCGACATCGGCGTGGCGGGCGGCCGCGGCATCGGGCTGATCTTCAAGGGGGGCGAGGTCATCCGCAAGGTGCCGGAGAAGGACATCGTGACCGCGATGCGCGAGGAAGTGGACAAGTTCCTCGCCGAGCGGCGGGCCGCGAAGGAAGCGGCGGGAGCGAGCGCCTGATGGGCCAGTACGAGTGCCACGTGTTCGTGTGCACCAGCGGTGAGACGTGCCCGACCCAGGGCAACGTCGAGCAGTTCGTGAAATACCTGCGCGGCGAGGCGGCCAAGGCCGGCCGCCACCAGGACGTCCGCGTCAACAAGGCCGGATGCTTCTCGCAGTGCGGCCACGGGCCGATGATCGTCGTGTATCCCGACAACGTCTGGTACGCGGGCGTGCAGGAGTCGGACCTGGCCGAGATCGCCCAGTCGCACCTCCTGGGCGGCAAGCCGGTCGAGCGGCTCCGCTACGAGCCCGACGTGAAGGGCGCCAACAAGAAGAAAGACGCCCACTAGATGCGCCTCGCGAAGTCGCTGCTGCCCACCCTCCGCGAGGACCCCTCCGACGCCGAAGCGCTCTCTCACAAGCTGATGCTGCGGGCCGGCCTCGTCCGCCAGCTCGCCGCCGGCATCTACGTCTACCTCCCCCTCGGCCACCGCGTGCTGGAGCGGATCAACGTGATCATCCGCGAGGAGATGAACGCGATCGGGGGGCAGGAGATCACCATGCCGGTGATGCACCCCGCCGAGATCTGGCAGAAGACCGGGCGGTGGGAGGGCATCCCCGAGATGTTCAAGCTGAAGGACCGCTACGGTCGCGACATGGTCCTCGGCATGACCCACGAAGAGGTCGTTGCCTGGCTCGCCGCCCGCGAGATCCGTTCCTACCGGGACCTGCCGCAGATCTGGTACCAGATCCAGACGAAGGAGCGCGACGAGGCCCGGCCCCGCTCCGGGGTGCTGCGCACCCGGGAGTTCGTCATGAAGGACTCCTACACGCTCGATCCCGACGTCGCCGCGCTCGACCGCTCGTACGCCGCCCACGAGCGGGCGTACCGGAGGATCTTCGAGCGGTGCGGGCTGCGCTTTCACGTGGCCCAGTCCGACACCGGCATGATGGGCGGCCTCGGCGCCCACGAGTTCCTGGCGCCGTGCGCGGCGGGCGAGGACGAGATCGCCTTGTGCGCCGGCTGCGGCTACGCCGCCAACGTCGAGATCGCGCGCGGGGTGCCGGCGGCGCCGGCGTTCCCGGCGTGGACGCGCGAGGAGGTGGCGACGCCGAACGCCAGGACCATCGCCGAGGTCAGCCGGCTCCTCGCGATCGACCCGCGGCTGACGATCAAGTCGCTGCTGTTCGTGGCGCCCAACGCCGGGCCGGTGCTGGTCCTAGTGCGCGGCGACCACAGCCTGCACGAGCGCAAGCTGACCCGCGCGCTGGGCGAGGAGGCGCGCGCGGCGCATCCCGACGAGGTGCGCCAGCACCTCGGCGCGCCGGTGGGCTCGGTGGGGCCGGTGGGCGCCCGCGTCGCCGTGCTCGCCGACGAGGCGCTGCGCGAGGGCACCTACGTCGCCGGCGCCAATCGCGACGGCGTCCACCTGCGGGGCGTCAGCGCCGGGCGCGACTTCGAGGCGCGCTTCGCCGACCTCCACGCGGTGGCGGCCGGCGAGGCCTGCCCGCAGTGCGGCAGGCCGCTGGCGGTCGAGACGGTGATCGAGATCGGCAACATCTTCAAGCTCGGCACGAAGTATTCCGAGGCGCTCGGCGCCATGTACCTGGACGAGGGGGGCAAGGAGCAGCCGATCGTCATGGGCTCCTACGGGATCGGGCCGGCCCGCATCGCCGCCGCCGCCGTCGAGCAGCTGGCCGACGCCGACGGCATCGTGTGGCCGGCGGCGATCGCGCCCTTCCAGGTGCACGTCGTCGTCGTCAGCCTGCGCGACGCCGGGCAGGTCGCCGCCGCCGAGGGAATCTACGACGCCTGTCGTGCGGCCGGGCTCGACGCCCTCTTCGACGATCGGGACGAGCGCCCCGGGGTGAAATTCAAGGACGCCGACCTGCTTGGCGTGCCGGTGCGCGTGACGGTCGGCAACGCTCTCGCCAAGGAGGGCGTGGTGGAGATCAAGGAGCGGCGGGCTCCACGCCGCGAGCAGCGTGTTCCCAAAGACCGCGTCCTCGACACCCTGCAGGAGGTCCTCGCGCACCCCCGTTAACTTGCCAGGCAAAGAGACCCGTGCTAAAGTCTTGAAAAAGTGGGCGTTGCCCACTTTTTTCTTTAGTAGGGGCGGCAATGCAAGAAGACGAACGCGAGCTCCGGATCGAGGAGGTCGTACAGCCCGTACTCCGCGATCACGGGCTCACGCTCGTAGACCTCGAGTGGCGGGGGCATCGTCCGCGCGGGGTGCTGCGGCTGTTCGTCGACAAGCCGGGCGGCGTCGGTATCGAGGATTGCCAGCGCGCGAGCCGCGAGCTGGGGGATGTTCTCGAGGCCGCCGCCCTGATCGAGGAGGGGTACGATCTCGAGGTGTCGTCGCCGGGGCTGGACCGCCAGCTCCGGAAGGACCGCGAATTCCGCTGGGCGCTCGGCAAGCAGGTGCAGTGCTGGCTGGCCGGCGGAGAAGAGCACCGGGGCCGCCTGGTGGACGTGGACGAGGCCCGGCTCACGCTCGAGCGCGACGGCGAGCGGGTCGAGCTGCCGCGCGCCGGCGTCACCAAGGCGAAGCTGGAAGCGGAGGTTCCCTGGCCACGACGGCCGTCAGGATTATGAATCGCGAACTGATCATGGTGATCGAGCAGCTGGGGCGGGAGAAGGGGATCGACAAGGAGGTCCTCTTCGAGGCGCTGGAGTCTGCCCTGCTGTCGGCCTCGCGGAAGTCGCTCGGTCCGGGCGACAACGTCCGCATCCACATCGACCGCAGGACGGGTGAGTTCCACGTCTACCATCGCAAGAAGGTCGTCGAGGAGGTCGTCGATCCCGACGCCGAGATCACGCTGCCCGAGGCGCAGGCCCTGAACCCGGAGGCGGAGCTCGGCGTCGAGCTGGAGCTGCTCCAGGAGAAGCCGTTGCAGGACCTCGGCCGCATCGCCGCCCAGACCGCCAAGCAGGTCATCCTCCAGAAGGTCCGCGACGCCGAGCGCGAGGGAATCTACTCGGAGTTCATCGGCAAGGAGGGGCAGATCCTCCGGGGTGTCGTGCACCGGATCGAGAAGCGCAACGTGATCCTGGAGGTCGGCAAGGCCGAGGCGATCCTGCCCGAGCGCGAGCAGATTCCCGGTGAGCGTTACAACCCGGGCGATCGCATCCGCGCCTTCGTGCTGGAGGTGCGGCGCACGGCCAAGGGGCCGCTGATCACCCTGTCGCGCACGCATCCGGGCTACCTGGCGCGGCTGTTCGAGACCGAGATCCCCGAGATCCAGGAGGGCATCGTCGTCGTCAAGGCCACCGCCCGCGAGGCCGGCGAGCGGGCCAAGGTGGCGGTGGCGTCGACCAAGCGCGACGTGGACCCGATCGGCGCGTGCGTGGGGCTGCGCGGCACCCGCATCCAGGTGATCAGCCGCGAGCTGCGCGGCGAGAAGATCGACATCATCGAGTGGTCACACGACCCGACCACGTTCGTGGCGCGGGCGCTGTCGCCCGCGAAGGTGTCATCGGTCGTCGTCACCGACGAGGGCGTCGAGGGGCAGCAGGCCTCCGCGCTGGTCACCGTGCCCGACAACCAGCTCTCGCTCGCGATCGGTAAGAAGGGCCAGAACGCGCGGCTGGCCGCGAAGCTGACCGGGATGCGCATCGACATCAAGAGCGAGTCGGAGGTGGAGACGGAGCGCGCCGAGGCCGAGGAGGCCAAGGCCGCGCTGCTGGCCTTCGCGGGCGGCAACGCCGAGATCGTCGAGGCGCTGGAGGCGGCCGGGTTCGGCTCACCGCGCGCGATCGCCGAGGCTGGCCGCGAGGCGCTGGCGGCGCTGCCCGCCGTCGCCGACCGGGCGGACAAGATCGTCGCCGCTGCGGAAGAGTGGCTGGCCGCCCGCGTCGAGGTGCCGGCGGCGGCCGAGCCCACCGCGCAGGCGGAGGCCGACCCCGTCGCCCAGGTGGATGCCGAGCCTCAGACGCCGGCGCCCGACGCCGGGCAGCCGGCGGGCTCGTGAAGGATGCGCCGACCCGTACGTGTCTCGGCTGCCGGCAGCGTCGCCCGAAGCGTGAGCTGGTGCGGCTCGTGCGCGGCGCCGACGGTCGCGTGGCGATGGACGCGGCGGGGACCGCGCCCGGGCGCGGCGCCTACGTGTGCGCCGAGCCCGGCTGTGTGGAGCGCGCGTTGAAGGCCGGGCGCCTGGGTCACGCGTTTCGCGCGGCCTGCCGGTTCGACGAGGGACTGGAGCCCAGCGTGCTGGCAGCGCGCCCGCCGGCCGCGGTGACATCAGCCAGGACCTGACGGATGATCGAGGGACGCCACGGCTTGGCCGGGGCGGCCCGAGTGTTTCGGGTCTGCAGGGTCTCGCGGGGCGCGCAGTGGCGATGTGGGCTGGCGGATGATCGAGGGACGCGCCGGCTTGGCCGGGGCGGCCCGAGTGTTTCGGGTCTGCAGGGTATCGCGGGGCGCGCAGTGGCGATGTGGGCTGGCGGATGATCGAGGGACGCGCCGGCTTGGCCGGGGCGGCCCGAGTGTTTCGGGTC
>JBGQFW010000026.1:0-45668 GCA_041497115.1 Methylomirabilia bacterium | reverse complement strand
GCGTCCTATCCTTCGTCATCGCGAGAACCCGACCCGGGGCCGGCCGGCCGGCGCCGGGGCTCCGCCTACTTCGGGGGGAGCGCCCGCGCGAGGAGGCGCTCGGCCTCGCCCGCCGCCAGGTCGAGGAACCACATTGCGGCGCCCCCGTCGCGATCGGTCCGGACGACCAGCGCGATGATCTCCAGCGCGCCGCCGTCGGGGAGCGTGATCGTCACGCGCACCGCGCCGCCCACGCGCAGGCCGCTGTCGAGGCGGGCGCGCAGCCCGGTGGCGCTGAGCTCGACGACGCGCCCCGTCGCGACCGTGCCCTTCTCCGTCACCACGCGCGCGGGCAGGCTCACGGCGACGCGCCCCGCCGCGCGGCGCTCGCGCGGCCGCCGGTCGTCGGCGGCAGTGAAGACCTCGGCGTGCTCGAGGACGGTGCCGAGGACGTCGAGCGTCACCGGCTTGGCCAGGAACTCGAGCGCGCCGAGCCGCAGGCACTCGCGGGCCTGGCTCTCGGTGGCGTGGCCGGAGACGACGATCACCGGCACGCCCGACTCCCGCACGACCTGCAGCCGCATGAACTCGAGCCCGCTCATCCCGGGCAGCCGCATGTCGAGCAGGATCGCGTGGGGCCGCGTGGTCCGCAGCCGGTCCAGCGCCGCCTCGGCGGTGCCCACGACCTCGGCCTGGTGGCCGCGGGAGACGATGTAGTCCCGGAAGACGGCGCCGAGCTCGACCTCGTCCTCCACGATCAGGATCCGCATGGCGGTCGCGGTCGTCACACCAGCTCCGGGCGGCAGACCGCCTTGAAGTTGCACCACCGGCAGATGCGCAGCTCCTCGGTCCGCTCGAAGTCCTCCGCGCGAGCGGAGTTGGCGTCGGCGTCGGCGAGATAGGCGCGCATCGAGCGGATGGACAGCCGCAGCTGCTCGCGGATCGCCTCGAGCCGGGCGTCGTCCCAGGCGACCGGCGTCACCGTCGGCTCGCGCAGGTTGACCTCGAGCAGCTCGACCTGGGCGGGCGGCACCTTGAGCACCTCGTGGGCGTAGAGCGCGTAGCAGCCGAGCTGGAAGGCGCTGGCCTCGGGATCGCTGGCGCCGGACTTCCAGTCCACCAGCGTGAGCCGGCCGGCGTCGTTCCAGAAGCCGAAGTCGGGCGCGCTCCACACCGGCGTGCCCTCGAAGTCGAACGTCTTGGACCAGTGCTCGATGGACCAGTGCTCGGGCGCGGTCCGGCGCGCCGCCGCCAGCAGCGGCAGGCGAAAGAAGTGGCGCAGGCACGTGGAGACGTTGCGGCTGAGCGCCTGCCACACCTCGGGCTTGAGGTCGAGCGCGTACTCGTGCTCGAACAGGGCCAGCGTCTTGGGGCTCTCGCGATAGCGGCCGTCGCGCGAGCCTCGCCACTCGCCGCGCATGCGCGCGATCACGTCGGCGATGAACGGCTCGACCGGCACCTCGCGCCCCTCGCGGTAGATGTGCAGCGCCATCTCGATGGCGTCGTGCACCGCGCGCCCGCCCCACATCTGGCGGGAGGCGAGCTGCTTGAGGATGTACAGGCGGCGCACGTCGGCGGGGGCGGCGGCCTCCCACCCCCCCCAGGATCCGTAGTAGTGCAGGTAGTACTTGCGGCGACAATCCTGGAACGTCGCGTCGCGGCTGCGCGACCAGGAGAACTCGTTGACGAGGTCGCCCATTGCCCCGCATTCTAGCGCCCCTTGACCCCTCCCGACGCGCTTGCTAGCGTGACGGCATGCGGGCCAAGTCCAAATCGGTCGTGGTGGCGTGCCCGTGCTGCCAGGCCAAGCTCACCATCGATCCCGAGCTGGCGGCGGTGATCGCGCACGAGCCCCCGCCCGCCCGGCGGACGGTGGACGACCTCGGCGCCGCCTTCGACGTGATGCGCAGCAAGTCGGCGGAGCGCGAGCAGCGGTTCCGCGACCAGATGCAGGCCGAGTCGCAGAAGGGCAAGGTCCTCGACCGCAAGTTCCAGGAGGGCCTCAAGAAGGCCAAGGACTCGCCGGACCCGCCCAAGCGGCCATTTGACTTCGAGTGACGGCCTGCTCGGTGACCTGCTCCGGCGGGTCAGCCGCAGCTTCTACCTCTCGCTCGCGATTCTCCCCCGCCCGCTGCGCGAGCCGCTCGGCCTGGCCTACCTGCTGGCCCGCGCCGCCGACACCGTCGCCGACACCCGGCTGATCGCCCGCGTCGAGCGCATCCGCCACTTGGAGGCGCTGCGACGGGCCTACGCGGGCGAGGACGGCGACGTCGCCGCCGTCGCCCGGGCGGCGGCGCCGCTGCAGACGCACGCCGCGGAGCGGCGGCTGCTCGAGCGGGTGGACGAGGCGCTCGCCCGGGTGGCGCGGCTGCCGGAGACCGACCGCGCGCAGGCGCGCGCGGTGCTGACCACGCTGACCGACGGGATGCTGTTCGACCTCGGGCGCTTCCCCGGCGAGGACGCGCGCGGCCTCGCCGCCCTCGACACGCTCGAGGAGCTCGACCGCTACACCTACCTCGTCGCCGGCTGCGTGGGCGAGTTCTGGACGGACCTGCACCGGGCGCACCGGCCGCGTCTGCGCCACTGGGACGGGCCGGCCATGCGCGCGATCGGCGTGCGGTTCGGCAAGGCGCTGCAGTACACCAACGTGCTGCGCGACGTGCCGGGCGATCTCGCCCACGGGCGCTGCTACCTGCCCGCCCGCGAGCTGGCCGCCCTGGGGCTGGCGCCGGCCGACCTGCTGGAGCCAGCCGGCGCCGCCCGCGCGCGGCCGCTGCTCGAGCGGCTGCTCGGCGTGGCGCTCGGCCACTACGACGCCGCCTGGCGCTACACGCTGGCCGTCCCGCGGCGCGAGTGGCGGCTGCGGCTGGCCTGCGCGTGGCCGCTCCTGATCGGCCAGGCGACGCTGGAGGCGCTGGCCGCCCATCCCAATCCGCTCGCCGCCGCGCCGCCGGTGAAGGTGTCGCGCGCCGCGGTGCGCGCGATCCTGGCGCGCTCGAGCGTGCTCGTGTGGTCCGATCGCGCGCTGGCGGCCGAGGCCGCGCGCCGCCGCGCGCGCATCGCCGCGCGCGTGCCGTCGCTCGTCCCCGCCTGACCGCGCGGCCCGCCTACTCGCGCAGGTCGAGCGTCAGCAGGGCGGCGGGATCCACGCGGGCGGCGCCGATCACGGTGGCGAAGTGCAGGTGCGGTCCGGTCGCCCGTCCCGTCGCCCCCACCGCGCCGAGCACCTGGCCCCGCGTCACCGCCTCGCCGTCGGCGACCGCGACGGAGTCCAGGTGCATGTAGAGCGTGTAGACGCCCAGGCCGTGGTCCACCGCGACGAGCCGGCCGGGAAAGAAGAAATCCGCCACCAGCGCGACCCGGCCGCTGTTGGCCGCCACCACCGGCGTGCCGCGCGAGGCCGCGTAGTCGGCGCCGCCGTGGGGCGCGCGCGGCTGGCCGTTGATGATGCGCCGGGAGCCGAAGCCGCTGGCCGGCTCGTGTCCCGCCACCGGCCGCTCGAACCGCCCCCGCCACATCCGCTCGGGCGTGGCGGTCCGGTAGAGGGTCGTCAGGCGCGCGGTCTCGGCCTCCGCGCGCCGCTCGGTCACGGAATCGAGATCCACCATCCCCTTCGGCAGGGTCAGCCGCTGCACGTGGAAGTCACGACGCGGGATCGTGAGGCGGCCGCGGAGGCTCTGCGGCGCCTGGCCCGGCTCCAGCACGGCCAGCCGCCACGGCAGCGCGCCCGGCTTCGTCTCGAGGTCGACGCCGACCACCGCGGCCTGCCCGCCCGCGTAGGGGAAGAAGAACAGCGAGCGCGGCCCCAGCGACCCCTCGACGACGGCGCCGTCGGCGACGCCGCGCACGTGGACCCACGTCACGCCGCCGGGCTGCGGGCGCGCGGGGTGCCAGGTGACGTGGACGCGCTCGGCGCTCGAGACGGGGGCGGTGACGGCGAGGAGCAGCGCGACGACGGCGGCGGCGGCGGCGGCGCCGCGCCGCCGGCGGGTCACTCCGGGCGCTGCTGCCGCAGGAACTGCTCGATCTCCGCGACCAGCTCCGAGGCGGGCGGCAGGTCGCTGGCCGCCCGGGCCTCGGGCTCCTCGGCGGCGTCGCGCGACTCGAGCTTGGCGACGTAGGCCTTGATCTTGGCGTTCTGGGCGACGATCTCGGCCAGGTTCTGGTCGAACTGGCGGCTGGCGTCCTCGAGGTCGGTGAGATCGGCCTCGGCGTTGAGCAGCATGAGCACGCGCTGCACCAGGGCCAGCGCGGCCTTGGGATTCTCGATGCCGGAGACGTAGTGGGGCACGTTCGCCCACACGCTCGCCGTCGTCAGCCCCTCCTCACGACAGGCGGTGTTGAGCACGCCGACGATGCCGGTGGGCCCCTCGTAGCGCGTGGGCCGCACGCCCAGGCGCGCGGCCAGCTCGGGATCGGAGGCGCCGCCGGAGATCCGCACCGGGCGCGTGTGCGGCACCTCGGCCAGCAGCGCGCCCAGCATCAGCACCAGCGTGACGCCGGCGCGGCGCGCCAGCTCGACCACCGACGCGCAGTAGGTGCGCCACTTGAGGTGCGGCTCGCCGGCGACCGCGATGATGAGGTCGCGGGGCAGCGCAGCCGCCCGGGTGAGCGAGAACTCGGTGGCCGGCCAGACGATCTCGCGCTCGGTCTCGGAGCCGGCCTTGAACCGCACGTAGGGGCGGGAGAGGCCGAAATGGTAGAACTCCTCGGGGTCGATCTCGGCGATCTTCTCGGCGTTGAACGCCGTGGCCAGGTAGCGGGCGGCGGTGGTGGCCGCCTCCGCCGCGTCGTTCCAGCCGCTGAAGGCCGTGATCAGGACCGGCCGTCGCAGGCCGTCGGGCAGCGAATGGATCGTGAGCGGATTCATGAAATGGTCGCGAGACGAGTCTACCACGCTTGAAAGACCGGCCAGGCGCGCGTAGCATGCACACGACAACCCTGTCCCGGAGGATGACCGACATGCGTAACGATCGGTGGAAGGTCCTGCTCGGGCTCGGCGTGCTGCTCGCGCTGGGCGGCTGCGCGTCGGGCGAAGAGTGGCAGACGTGGCGCGAGCACCCCACGCACTTCGCCTCGGGCGATCACATGTTCTTCTCCACCCGCAACCGCGAGGGCGGCAGCCCGCGCGTGACGCGGCAGGACATCAACCAGGCCCGGGACCAGGGCTGGTGGGGCAAGCCCATCACCGTGTCCCAGGAAGCGATCCTCGAGCGCTGACGGGGACCTGACGGCCTCGACACCCGGGTGACAGCCGGGCGTCGGACCCGCGCGCTCACGATCGCCAAAGCCGCGAACATTTCAGAGGGGGCAAGGCATGGCACTGGCTGTGCAACCGGGGACGGCCATGGACACTTCACGACACGCTCATCGGATGGCGACGAGGTTCCGCCGCGGGCTGGCCGCGGTCGCGCTCGTGACGCTCTCGCTGGCGGCGGCGCCGCCCGCCCCGGCCGCGCCGTCCGACGACAGCGTGCTGCCGGTCGAGCAGCACACCTCCGACAAGGGGCGCCGGCTGGCCTCGACCTACGCGCCGGCGCTGCGTGAGCTGAGCGCCAAGATCTACCACTGCATGCCGTGGGTCGAGGTGAAGCGCAACGGCATCGGCTTCTACAAGCCCAAGCACCTCGAGGGCGACGTGCGGTACCTGTCGATCAACTTCTACATCGACCAGCAGCCGTCGCCGGAGTTCTCGGCGTTCTCGGTCGAGGAGCGGGCGTCCCGCATGTTCTCGCGCTACGTCGGACCCATGGTGCGCCGCATGGCCGCCGTGCCGGGGCTGCTGGCCGACAACGGCCTCGACGGCTTCACCGTGATCCTCGAGTGGCTCAAGCAGGCGGCCACCACCGCCTCGGGCCGGCCCGTGCACGAGACGATCGCGTCGTTCATCGGCCGGGCCGCCGCCGCGGACTACGTCAACGGCCGGCTGCCGGCCCGCGAGCTGGCCGCCCGCGCCCGCGTGCTGGGCTGGGACGGCGAGACCGCGCTCGGCCCGCTGCGGCTCACCTCGTGGGACGACGACTTCGTGTCCACCTACAAGGTGGCGAACTACCAGCTCGCTCCGGGGGTGTCATGTCCCTGACCGTGCCTCCCCCAGAACAAGAATCAGGATTTGCGGCGGCAAGCCGCCGCTCGAACGCGACCGAACGACCCGTACTACGTGCCTGACTTCGCTCAGCTGAGGGGGCCGCGGCCCTTCAGATAGGCGCGGAGGAAGCGGCGGAGGGCGGGGAAGGCGATCTCGCGGAAGGGGACGTCGCGCGGGCGGAACCAGCGGGCCTCGGAGACGTCGTCCTGGGCGCGGAGACGACCCGAGGTCGGCGTCACCCGGTAGACGACGGTGAGAATCGCGACGCCGCCGGGCCCGTAGCGGTCGGTGGCGAAGCCGAGCAACGACGCGCGACGGATCCCGACGCCGATCTCCTCGCGCAATTCGCGCCGCAGCCCCGCTCGCGGCGACTCATCGGCCTCCAGGAAGCCGCCGGGCAGATCCCAGGTGCCCGCGTACGGCGGCCGCGCGCGCCGCACCAGCAGCACGCGGCCGCCCGCCACCACGAGCGCGATCGCCGCGGGCACCGGGTTGGCGTAGAACGTCCAGCCGCAGCGCGGGCAGCGGCGGCGCCGCCGGCCCTCCTCGCGAACCGCGGCGAGGCGGGCGCCGCAGGCCAGGCAGAAGCGCGCGGTCACCGGGCCGCCGCGGCCAGCGTCGCGCGCAGCGCCGTCGCGATCGCCGTGAGCGCGCGCGCGGCCGGCGCCTCGGGCGCCGCCGCGACATAGGGCTCGCCGCGGTCGGCGGCCGCCGCCAGCGCGGGATCGAACGGCACCCGCCCGAGGAACGGCACCTCCGCCTCGCGCGCGAGCGTCTCGCCGCCGGGGCCGGGAAACACGCCGGCCATGTTCTCGACGAGCCCCAGCACCGGCGTGCCGACCTGCCGGGCGACCGTGAGGGACCGGCGCACGACGAGACGCGAGACGTCGGACGGGATCGTCACCACGACCGCGCCCGACAGCCCCGGGACCAGCCCGGCGATCGTCGCCAGGCGATCGGTGCCGGGCCGCAGGTCGATGAGCAGCACGTCGAGCGGCCCCCAGCCGGTGTCGGCGAGGAACTCGCGCACCGCGTTGGCCTCCATCGCACCGCGCCACGTGTGGGCCTCGGCCTGGGTGGGCGCCTCCCACGTGAGCGGCGTGGCGTCGTCGGCGAGCAGCAGGTCCATGGACATGACGCGGATGCCGAGCGCGCCGGCCGGCGGCTCGACGCCGGCGTCGGTCACCACCAGCGTGCGCCCCCGCACCCCGAGCATCGTGGCCATCGTCGGCCCGTTGAGGTCGGCGTCCAGCACGCCGACGCGCGCGCCGGCGAGCGCGAACGCGCCGGCGAGGTTGGCGGTGACCGACGACTTGCCGACGCCGCCCTTGCCGGAGACGACGGCGATGGTCGCCCGCACGTCCTTCAGCCGCGCGGTCAGCCGCGCCTGTTGCGCCTCCACCTGCCCGACGATGTCGGAGCCGCCGTCGCCGGCGATGTCGCGGTAGCGCTTCACGGGCGCGCCTCGGCGTGCCACGCGGCGCGGGCGATGACGGCCAGCGCGACCACCGTGACGGCGAAGAAGACGAGCGCGCCGGCGCGGAACGTGACCTCGCCACCCCACGGCGCCGCCACCGTGGCAGTCTGCCCGCGCACGGCGACCTCCGCCACCTTGAACGCGCGGAAGGCCATCAGCAGCACGAGGACGCGCGCGAAGTCGCGCCGGCCGAGCACCCAGCGCTCGAACCACGCGCGCGGGCGGCGCAGCAGATAGGGCACGCCCAGGAGCGGCACCAGCCCGAGCACCGCCCAGAGCGCGGCGTAGAGCGCGCGGCCGGCGGCCCCCGCGCCCGCCGGCACCCCGACGCCCTGCGTGACGAGGTAGACGCCGCCGATCTCGTAGAAGATCGCGTAGACGAGATAGGTCCGGGCGGCGGCGCGGAAGCGGCCGTCGTCCGCCGCCGGCGTCATGGCTGCGGCCGGAAGCGGCCGCCCCACGACGCACGCACGCGGGCGAGGGTCTCGCCCGTGACGACGCGCTCGCTGCGGCCGCGCGCGTACGCCTCCACCGCCTTCACCACCATCCCGCGCGCGAACGACGGGATCGCCTGCAGCCGCTCGCGCGCCCCGGGCTCCCAGGTGAGCTCGTAGTCCACCGGCAGCCCGAACGTCAGCGTCGCCGGCAGATCGATGAGCGTGCCGCCGTGGGCTCCCGGCTGGTACCCGCACGCCGGGTCCTCGGCCAGGTAGTCTCCGTGGGTCGCGTAGGCGCGGCAGCGGCAGCCGCCGCAGATCTTGGAGAACTCGCAGGCTCCGCAGCGCCCGCCGAGCCGCGGCTCGCGCAGGTCGCCGAAGACCGGCGCCGTGCGCCAGAGCTCGTCGAACGCCGTCGCCCGCACGTTGCCGGCGGCCACCGGCATGTACGGGCACGGCGTCACGTCGCCCTCGGGCGTGATGCGGCAGTAGTACTTCCCCGCCGGGCAGGAGCCGTGGGCGTAGTTGCGCAGCAGGGGCGAGGCCGGGTTCATCTCGTACAGGATCCGCCGGAAGTGCGGCGCGCACTTGGCGCGGATCAAGAGCCCGTCCGCCTTCCCGACCGGCGTGGACCACGGGTCCTCGAACGCGGTGGCCGTCGGGCCCCCGACGCCCTTCGCCAGGTAGGTCAGGATCCGCTCGTACGCCGCCGCGTCGATGTCCGTGAGGTCCCGCCCCCGCCCCGTCCGCACGAGGAAGAAGAAGTTCAGCACCTTGGCGCCGAGCTCCTTCGCGAGGTCGATCATCGCCGGCACCTCGCCCACGTTCCAGTCGGTCACCGACATGTGGAGCGAGAAGTCCAGGTCGGCGTCGGCCAGCACGCGCGTGGCCCGCACCGCGCCGTCCCACGCCCCCGGCAGCCGGCGGAAGGCGTCGTGCTTCACGCGGTCGGTCGAGTCCAGGCTGATGGACGCCCCCAGCACGCCGCGCTCGCGCATGAGTCGCGCCTGGGGCTCGCGCAGCAGCACGCCGTTGGTGCCGAGCACGGTGGTGAAGCCCTTGGCGGTGGCGTATCCGGCGACGTCAAAGATGTCGCGCCGCAGCAGCGGCTCGCCGCCGGTGAGGATCAGGAACACGTTGGGATTGACCCGGGCGATTTCGTCCATCACCCGCCGGCACTCCGCGGTGGACAGCTCGCCCCCGCCGTCGGCCCCCGCGTGCGCCGACATATAACAATGCGCGCACTCCAGATTGCACCGCTGCGTGAGGTTCCACGACACCGAATACGCCGTATACACCGCCGCCGCCGAGGACGCCGCGGACGATGCCGGAGTCGTCATCCGGCACATCCGAAGAAGAGCTCGACGAGCGCGGAGGTTCGCGGGCGCCGGGGCGGGCGGGGTCCGCCGACCCGTTTCCCGCAGCGGTCTACGACGCCTCGCGGCACGAGGGGATCACGCAGCGTAGCCATCTCCAAGAACCTCGTGGTCGCCGGACCCCGCCCGCCCCGGCGCCCGCGAACCGTCATCGCCTCAACGCGGCTTCTTGTTCGAAACGTAGCCGGCGATGACTTCGTTCATCGTCTCGCGCGCGTGGCCGATGCCCTCTTCGCACAGGGCGAGGTCGATGATCGTGACGTTCTTCGACGCGGCGACGCGCTCGACCTCCTCGCGCGTCATGTCGCGCATGAACCCGGCCGGTACGCGGTTGAGCCGCGCGGTGGCGTCCTCCGTCCACGTGAACGCGCTACCGGTCGCCGGCGCCGCCGGCGCCTGGGCGGGCTCGAACTTCGTCCGGGCCAGCAGCGTGTCCCAGCCGGCCCCCAGCTTGTCGCGGCCCACCGTCTCCTCGATCATCGGCAGCGCGAGCTGGCAGGTGATGACGGGGATCTTCTTCGAGCGGGCGTACTTCTCGACGCGGGCCTTGGCCCGGCGCCGCAGGTACCCGTCGGTCACCTCGCGGAGCGCGTCGCGGGCGTCGGCCGACCACTTCACCTGCACGCCCGGCATCGACTCCTCCTCCTCGATGCCGCCCTCCTGCGCCGCGATCGCCTCCACGACCTCGCGGGTGATCACCTGAAACTTCTCGGCGGCCGCCCCGCACACCGGGCAGGCCACCACCGCGTTGGGCCCCTTGACGGTGTAGCCGCAGATGGAGCAGATGGCCGTCGCCGCTTGCTGCTCGGCGCGCAGCCTGGCCACCGCGAGGTCCTCCGCCAGGATCTGCATCTTCTCGGCCATGCGGCTCGGCATGAAGATCGCCATCGCCTCGTCGATCACCTTGTTGGTGATGACCGTGTGGCCCTGCTCGATCGCGTAGCGCAGCAGCGCGGTTCGGGCCACGCCCTTGACCTGGGGCGGCACCCGCTCCATGCGGGCCTCGGCCTCCTCCGTCCAGGAGATGATCTCCTCGGCCTTGACGTCGAGGGGCGGATAGAATTTGCCCCCCGTCAGCAGCACGTTGCAGGGCGCCAGCCGCAGCAGGTTCTCGGTGTTGGAGCCGAGGTCCGTCTCGTGCTCGTCGGAGTGCACACCGACGCGGCCGAGGATCAGCAGCCACGGCTGCTCCTTGCGGGCGAACGTGAGGATCTTCTCGAAGCACTTGCCGTCCAGCAGCGTGATGGCGAGATCCACGCCGTGGTCGGCGGCGAGCTTGCGGGCGATCTCCAGGTGGGACTGGTAGATCTTGGCCAGGCCGGTATCGATGATCTCCTCGTGGAGCTGCTCCTGCTCCTTGAAGCGGAAGATCTTCGACGCCTTCTCGTTCAGCACGCCCACGAGGCCGTTGAACATCGCGTAGTGCAGGTACGGGTCGTACACCGCCACCGCCTGCAGCGGCCGGTCGAGCGCCCGGGACAGCGCCAGCCCGAGCTGCAGGCCGTGGAACGACTGGGGCGAGCCGTCGAGGCCGACCACGATGGCGCCCTGGGCGTCGCGCAGCGCGTCGGCGTTGCGGACGACGAGCGTGTCGCGGGTGACCTTGCGCACGAAGCGCTCGGTCACCGAGCCGAGCTGGCTGTCCTTGACGGCGCCCATGCCGAGCGCGCCCATCACCACCAGGTCGTAGTCGGAGGCGGCGCAGTCCTCGATGAGCGCCTTGTAGTGCTTGCCGTCCATCATCCGGGCGGTGAACGACAGCCCGGCCGCCTCGGCCTTGGCCTTCAGCACGTCGAGGTACGACTCGGAGATCAGCTGCAGCCCCATCGCGATCAGCGAGTCGTGGATCTTGCGCTGGCGCTCGAGCTCCGTCTCGTCCTTGTACTCCTCGGGCAGCGTGTACTCCATCTGCTTGAACCGGTAGTCGTGCAGCCGCGCGGCGTACACGTGACACCCCGTGAGCCTCGCCCCGCCGGCGCGGCCCAGCTCGACGGCCAGGTCGATCGCCCGGTTCGAGTAGTCCGAGTTGTCGACCGGAACGTAGATGTGCTTGTACATGGCCTCTCCTATTTGAGCTCGAAATCGACCGTGGCGGTCGCCTTGGGCTCGATCGTCACGTCCCTGGTGATGCGGTGCGGCTCCTCGTAGAGCGGCCGCCCGTCCTTGTCGAGTCCGCGGGCCCGGTAGCCCTCGTGCCACATGGTGACCTTGTAGCTGCCGGGCGGGATCCCGTCGATGCGGAAGCTTCCGTGCTCGTCGGTGACCGCGTAGTACGGGCTGTCGTGCACGAGGATCCACGCCGCCATATGGGGATGGGCGTCGCACACCACGCGCACGACCCCGGGCCTGGTCAGCCGCTTCGTGATGTCGATCATCTGGTCCCGGTTCGGCAGGGCCAGGTTGAAGACCGTCGGCCGGCCGAGGAAGCCGTGGGTGTTGTGCAGGACGGGGTCGGCGTTCCGCACCCGCACGCGCTCGCCGGGCATCGTCGCCGAGACGTGGGCGACGAACACGCAGTGGTGGTTGTCGAGCAGGAGGTCGGTCGCCGGCTTCCGGCCGCGCGCCACGCCCTCGAGCAGGATGACGCTGCCCCGCACGCCGCGGTCGGCGCCGACCACGAGCGCCTCCGAGTCCTTGTGGTCGCCGCACACGTCGCGGTTCTTGTTGACGGCCAGCGACTCCGGCTTCGGCGGGGTGCCCGCGAACCGGACGACGCCGCCCAGGGTGCCGCCGTCGGCGACGGTGACGACCTCGTAGGCGAGCGCGGGCCCGGTCAGGGCGGCGATCAGCGCCAGCGTGGCGAGGCTCCTCAGCACCCGCGCTCCGTCACGGCTCGGGGTTCAGCCCGTACTCGAGCCCCAGCCACAGGCCGCGGCTGTAGCGGAAGAACCACAGGGGAAACAGGCACACGAACGGCACCCACAGCGCGAGCTGGGCCGCGGTGGAGAGGTCGGCCAGCCGCCACAGCAGGAAGTAGCCGGCCACCGCGATCGTCACCGTGACCCCGTAGTTCGCGTAGATCGCCCCGATCCAGTAGCCCGGCGCCCGCTCGAAGCGCAGGTCGCACGCCGCGCAGACCGCGTTCATCGCGAACCAGCCGCGAAAGAGCGGGGCCCGGCCGCAGCGCGGACAGCGCAGCCGCGCCGTGCGCCCCTCGGCGCGGATGACGCGCGCCAGCGCTCCGTCCCCCGCCATGCCCCACGCTCCGCTCCACCGGCGCCGGAGCCCTAGTGCTTTTCCGGCGCCTCGGCGGCCGGCTTGAGGGTCTGGGTCTTGTGGTGGACGAAGAAGGCGTCGGGGAGGATGACGAAGACCAGCAGCGTGGCGATCGCCAGCGGCGTCACCGCGATGAGCCCCAGCGTGCGCGTCTCGAACTTCAGGTGCATGAAGTACATGGCCACCAGCGCCGCCTTGCCCAGCGCCAGCCCGCACAGCAGGGTGCCGTTCACCACCTTGCCGAACGGCAGGAAGATCACGATCAGCTCCGCCACCGTGAGAATCGCCAGGGTCCAGAAGATCACCATGTAGTTGGGGTGCTTGTGTTCGCCCGCCATCGCTCCCGCCTCCTCTAGAGCAGGTACATGAAGGTGAAGACCATGATCCAGACGAGGTCGACGAAGTGCCAGTACAGGCCGACGATCTCGACGGCGTTGTAGCTGGCCGCCGGGTCCGGCCGGCGCGACACAACGCCGATGATCGATACCAGATAAATCACCCCGGCGGTGACGTGCAGCCCGTGGAACCCGGTGACGATGAAGAACGAGGTGCCGAACAGCGCGGCGCCCCAGGGATTGCCGTCGATGTGCAGCCCCCGCTCGATCAGGTGCGTCCACTCGAACGCCTGGCAGCTGACGAAGATGGCGCCGCCCAGCGCGGTGAGGAACAGGAACATCTTCGCCCGGCCGCGGTCGCCGCGCCCGAGCCACTCGAGCGCCTTCACCATCGTGACGCTCGAGCAGATGAGCAGGAACGTCATGGCCGCCGTCAGGTTGATGCCCAGCACCTGGTAGGGGTTGGGCCAGTCTGCGCTCGTCGCCCGCATGCCGCCGTAGGCGGCCAGCAGGGTGCCGAACCCGACGGCGTCACCCGCCAGGAAGATCCACATTCCCAGCTTGCCCCAGCTCTCCGGTGTGAGCGGGGTCTCGGCCGGTTCCACCGCCGCGTGCGAGGTGCCAGCAGTCATGTCGTCTCCTGTTCGATCGGAATCGCCGCCCGCCGCGCGATCACGTCAGGTACACCGTCACGTAGAGGATCGGCCACAGCGCGACCACGAAGTGCCAGTAGATCGCGCAGGCGCGCAGCAGTCCGGTGCGGCGGTCGAGGAAGCGGCCGCGCGCGGCCAGCACCCACGCCACGGCGAGCCAGACGAGCGCGCCCACGACGTGGGCGGCGTGGATGCCGATGAGGGTATAGAAGGTCGCCCCGTAGGCGCCCGAGGACGCGGTCAGGCCGTAGCCGATGAGGCGCGCCCATTCGTAGCCCTGCACGGCGAGGAACAGCGCACCCAGCCCGGCGGCCATCGTCAGCCGCCGCACCAGTCGCCCGCCCTCCCCGGCGCCGGCGGCGCGGGTAGCGGCGGCCATGGCCACGCTGGAGCCGAGCAAGACCAGCGTGTTGAGGCCGGTCACGAGCACCGGCAGCCGCGGCTGCAGCGGCGGCGGCCAGACGGGCGCCCCCAGGCGCAGCACGAAGAAGCCCGCCACGAGGGCGGCGAAGAACATGACCTCGGCGGCGATCAGGAACATCATCGCCAGCCGCACGTTGTCGAGCAGCGGGGAGGAGGACGACGGATCGCGCTCGCCGTCGTCGCCGCCGCCTGCGGGCGGGACGCTGGGCGGGACGCGCCCGCCGGCGAGACGCCGCCCGGGCGGCCGCGCGGGCGGCGCCTCGAGGACGAGGGGACTCACCAGCGGATCCCCACCAGGAACGAGGCGACGACCAGCACCGCGACGACGGCGAGGAGCACCCGCCGCAGCCAGCGGTTGCGCTCGGGGAGGTCCGCCATGATCACGCTCATGCCTTGTCGAACGCCAGCAGCGCGAGCAGCGCCGGCAGGTAGAAGAGCGAGGCCAGCAGCACGCGGCGCACGCGCGGCGTCGAGGGCGCCAGCGCCTGCTGGGCGCCGAAGGCGACGAAGGCCGCGCCGAGCACGAGCGCGCCCGCGAAGTAGAGGCCCCCGGCCAGCCCGATCAGCGTAGGCAGCAGGCTCACCGCCAGCAGCGCCAGGCAGCCGCTGAGGATCTGGCGCTCGGTGGCGCCCCCCTGCGCGTCGATCACCGGCAGCAGCCTCACGCCGGCGCGGGCGTAGTCCTCACGATAGAGGCGCGCGATCGCCAGCGTGTGGGGCACCTGCCACAGGAAGAGGATGCCGAAGAGCACCCACGCGCCGACGCCGACGTCCTCGCGGGCGGCCGCCCACCCCGCGACCGGCGGCAGCGCGCCGGGGACCGCGCCCACCAGCGTGCAGAGCGGGGTGCGCAGCTTCAGCGGCGTGTAGGCGAAGACGTAGAGCACGAAGGTCGCGGCCACCACCAGCGCCGGCGCGCGGCCGGCGCCGAGCGCGAGCACGGCGAGGCCGAGCGCGGTGAGCGCGGCACCGAACAGGAGCGCCTCCAGCGGCGCCAGGCGGCCGTCGGGCAACGGCCGCGCCCGCGTCCGCTCCATCAGCGCATCCACGTCGCGCTCCCAGTACTGGTTGAGGGCCAGCGTGCCGCCCGCCGCCAGCCCGGTGCCGAGCACGAGCGCGAGCAGCCGCCCGTAGTCGGGCGCTCCCGCCAGGGCGACGTAGTAGCCGACGACCGTCGTCACCAGCACCATGAGGACCACGCGCGGCTTGGTCAGCGCGACCAGGTCGGCGGCGACGCGCGCCCGCTCGCGCGGCAGCGCGGCGACGATCACCTCGCCGGGGGGTGTCATCGGGCGATTCCCATCGCCGGCGGGGCGCGATGCGCGTCGCGCGCCGGCGTCGGCGGCGCCGCCGCCATCACCCGGACCGCCAGCACGACGGCGGCGGCCAGGACGAGGCCGCCGACCAGCCGGTGGGCGACGGGCAGCGCCAGCATCGTGACCTGGCCGCCGGGGATCCACACCGGCGAGAACCGGACGAGGTAGCTGCCGCCGCCGAGCAGGAGCTGCGCGCCGAGCAGGACGAGCAGCGCGCGGGCGGCCGGCGCCGCCACCGCGTCGCCGCCGCGCCGCAACCGCGCCGTCACCATCGGGGCCAGCGCGAAGACGGCCACCGCGCCGGCCAGGTGCAGGTCGAGGCGGCCGCCGTGGGTGAGAAGCGCGCCGAAGACGATCTGCAGATAGATGACGAGCGCGGAGGCGACGGTGAGGCCGCGCGTGGCCGCGTCCGCCGCGGGGGCGGGGGCGGCCATCCGCGGCGAGGTCACCAGCGCCACCGCGACCACGAGTGCGAAGAACGCCTGGGCGAGCGGGCCGTGGACCATGGCGAGCGCGTCGGCGGTGAGGACGACGCGCAGGCCGCCGACCACGCCCTGCGCCACGACCGCCACCAGGGCCACCACCCCGAGCCGCCGCAGGCGGCCGCCCTGGCGCCACAGCGCCGCCGCCAGGGCGAGCGTGAGGGCGCCGACGAGCGCGCCCAGCAGCCGGTGGCTGTGCTCGTAGAACACCCCGCCCACCATCTGCGAAGGCGGGAACAGGAACATGTTGTGGCCGAACGTCGTCGGCCAGTCGGGCACCGCCAGCGCGGCGCCGCTATTGGTGACGAGCCCGCCGAAGACGATGAGCAGGCAGGTCGCGGCCGCCGTGAGCACGGCCAGGCGGTGCGCCAGCCTCATCCGTGTCCCCCCGTCAGTGGGCCCGGGCCCCCACCCGCGCCGGCGGCTGCGTCTGCGGGAGGAAGTCCTCGGCCGCTTCGGGGTCGCTGTACTCGTAGGGTCCGCGGTAGACGGTCGGGACGGTCGCGCCCCAGTTGAGATGCGGCGGGGGCGACGGCGCCGTCCACTCCAGCGTGGTGGAGTTCCAGGGGTTCATCGGCGCCTTGGGGCCGGCGAACAGCGACCAGAAGAAGTTGATGGCGAACAGGATCTGGGTCGCGCCGAGCATGAGGGCGCCGTAGGTCATGAACACGTTCCAGTGCTGCTGGTGCTGGAGGAACTCGTACTGCATCGGGTTGTAGATCCGGCGCATCTGGCCACCGACCCCGATGATGTGCATCGGGAAGAAGACCCAGTTGAAGAAGATCAGCGTGCCCCAGAAGTGCAGGTGGCCGAGGACGGCGTTGGTCATGCGGCCGAACATCTTCGGGAACCAGAAGTAGATGGCCGCGAACGCGCCGAAGATCGAGCCGCCGAACACCACGTAGTGGATGTGGGCGACGATGAAGTACGTGTCCTGGATGTAGATGTCCACCGGTGTGCTGGCCATGAAGATGCCGGAGAGGCCGCCGATGACGAACATGGACACGAAGCCCAGCGCGAACAGCATCGGCACCTTGAACTGGATGCGCCCGCCCCACAGCGTGCCCAGCCAGTTGAAGGTCTTGATGGCCGACGGCACCGCGATGATCATCGTGGACACCGTGAACGCCATGCCGAGCCGCGGGTTCATACCGCTCACGAACATGTGGTGGCCGTAGACGATCCATGACAGGAACGCGATGCCGATCATCGAGAACGCCATGGCGTGATAGCCGAAGATCGGCTTGCGCGAGAAGACCGGCAGGATCTCCGACGCGATGCCCATGGCGGGCAGGATCAGGATGTAGACCTCGGGATGCCCGAAGTACCAGAACAGGTGCTGCCAGAGCAGCGGCTCGCCGCCGCCCGACGGCCTGAACCACGAGGTGCCCAGCGTGCGGTCGAACAGCAGCATCGCCACGCCGGAGGTCAGCACCGGCAGCGCCAGCAGCAACAGGACGGCCGTGATGAACAGCGACCAGACCACCAGCGGCATCCGGAAGAGCTTCATGCCGGGCGCCCGCATGTTGATGATGGTCGTGATGTAGTTGATCGAGCCCATCATGGAGCCGACGCCCATGATGAACAGGCTGATGCACCAGATGTTCTGCCCCCAGTTGACACCGGTGTACTCCGGCACCGCCGACAGCGGCACGTAGGAGGTCCAGCCGGCCGCCGCGTGGCCGCCCTCCACGAAGAAGCCCGACAGCATGATGACGCCGGCGGTGGCCGTCACCCAGAACGACAGCATGTTGAGGACGGGAAACGCCATGTCGCGGGCGCCGATCATGAGCGGGATGCAGAAGTTGCCGAAGGACCCCGCCAGGATCGGCATGATCACGAAGAAGATCATGATCGTGGCGTGCATGGTGAACGCCATGTTGTACTGCGGCGGCTGGATGATGCCGGGCGGCGTGGTCTCGGTGAAGATCCACGCCATGCCGGGGATCGGCGTCTCCGGCCACGCCAGCTGCCAGCGCACGATCAGCGCCAGCACGCCGCCGAGAATCATCATGAGCAGCCCCAGGAACAGGAACTGCCGCGAGATCATCTTGTGGTCGGTGGAGAAGATGTAGGTGCGCACGAAACCCAGCTCGTGGTGATCGTGGGCGGTGTGCGCGTGAGCGGTGGCCGTGGTAGCGCTCATCGCGTGGTCTTTCCTCCCGTCTTGGGCGCGGCGGCGGGCGCCGCCGTCTTCTCGTCCTTCTTCTCGTCGGTGGAGGCCTGGGCGGTGAGGTTCTCGGCCACCCACTTCTGGTAGTCCTCGGGGGTGTGCACGTAGATCCAGCCGCGCATGCCGGAGTGGCCGAAGCCGCACAGCTCGGCACACGGCAGCTCGTACCGCCCCGGCTTGGTCACCTCGAACCACTGCACGATCTCGCGGCCGGGCACGACGTCCTGCTTCATGCGGAACTGGGGGACGAAGAAGCTGTGGATGACGTCCTGCGACCGGAGATGCACGTGCACGATCTTGTTCACCGGCACGTGCATCTCGTCGAGCAGCGTCTTGTCGTCGTCGGTGCCGAACTTGCCGTCGGGGCCCGGGTAGGTCACCTGCCAGTTGAACTGCTTGGCGGTGACGTGCAGGACGAAGTCGCTGGGCGGCGGCGCCTGCATCTTGATCCTCGACCACGCCGGCACGCTGAGGAACGTCAGGATCACCAGGATCAGCGCCGGCACCACCGTCCACACGATCTCCAGCGTCGTGTTGCCGTGGGTGTAGCGGGCGCGACGGCCGGGACGATCCCGGTACATCACCAGGAACACCAGCATCGTCCCGAAGACGAGGATGGCCGTGATCCCGGTGATGTAGTAGATGAGGTGGAACAACCAGTCGATGTCCCCCCCGTAGGTCGAGACGTTCTCGGGCAGCCACCAGTCAAGCATTCGGTTCCCCCCGCCTACGCTCGCCGGCTCGCCTCACTTGCCCTTCATCTCGATGGAGACCTTGGTCACCTGCCCGGCCTTGACCTCGACGTCCTTCTCCTGCTTGCCGAGCACCTCGTGCCACACCTCGATCTTCTGCTTGCCGGCCGGCACGTTCTCCAGCTTCACCACGCCGGCGGCGTCGGTCGCGCCGGCGATGCCCGGGACCACCGCCACCCAGCCGAGCATCCAGCTGTGCACGTCGCAGGTGACCTTGACCACCTCGGGCTTCTCCAGCTTCTCCATCATGATCTTCTTGAACTTGGGCTGGGCCTTGTTGATGGACGGATTGGCCGTCGAGTACGTGTGCATGTTGTGCAGGATGTCGTCGGAGTTCTTGACCTCGAGCTCGCCCGGCTGCATCACGACCACGTGGGGGACGAACTTGCAGCCGTGCTGATCGAGAACGGCCTTGGCCGTCGCTTTGGCGCCCTTGGTGCCGGGGATCGAGACCACCGCGTTGGCCAGCCCCTTGTTGGCGCCCACCACGATGTGCTCGATGAGCGTCTCGGTGCCGCACTTCTCGGTGTCCTTGTTGACCTTGAGCTTCTCGACCTTGGGCGCGCCGTTGTACTTCACCTCGACCTCGATGGTGCCGCCACCCTGGGCGCCTACCGACGTCGCGAGCCACATCGCCGCGCCCGTGACGAGCGCGGCCGCGGTGCCTGCCGTCAATGCCTTACGCATCACCCGTGCCCCTCCTGCTGAGCGTGAGTTGTCGACCGTCTCGTATCGTGCGTCGCGTCCCGTCATCGCGCACGATTCGCCGCGCGCACGACGAGAAGCATGGCCGCCAGTGTGAGGATTGCCACGACGGGAGGAACGACAAAGCGCCGGCTCGACTGCGGCTCCTCCAGCCGCAGATAGTACCACGACGTCAGCGACATCTTGGTCCCGGTCTCCCCGGCGCCGCCGTCCCACGCCTGCAGCGCGACCGGCGTGAACACGGCCGGCCGGAACGACGGCCGCCCGTCGCCGGTGGCGGCCAGCGGCCGCTTCATCACCAGCCGGTACTGGCCGGCGTGGTAGGTCACCTTGCCGGTCGCCTCGCCGTCGGCGAGCGCGGCGATCTTCGCGGGCCCGTTGGCGCTCGCCTCGCCCACGCCCGTGCCCTGCTCCCATCGCAGCAGGTACACCGCGTCGTTGGCGTCGCCCATCAGAAAGTACGGGCGGTCGATGCCGGTGGGGATCTTCGGGGCGAACTGCAGCGAGATCGCGTCGGGGAACGCCTGTTTGCCGCCGCCCTTCGACTCGCTCGGGTCGTCCCACGCGAGGTGGAACACGACCTCCTTGCCGTTCCAGGCGGCCCGCACCGCCACGAGGTCGATGGACGGGTTGACGTTGCGCGGATCCTGGATGACCTGGCCCATCAGCGGGATGTTGTTGGGCGCGAGCTTCTTCCAGAACTCCGCGTCGGGATCGTCGGGGATCTCGCCGGAGGCGGCGACGACGGTGATCAGCGTCGCGTACCCCGGCGAGGCCGGTCCGAGCGACAGGATGTAGTTCGTCAGGTGCCAGATGTCCTCCGGCTTCTCGACGCTGTCGAGGAACGCCGGCATCGGCGTGCCGAGCACGCCCGCCGCCAGCCGGGTGGCGATGTCGGTGCGGCCCGCCCCGCCGCGGAACGTCCACCGCTTGGTGAGGTTGGCCGGCGCGATCGGGTGGCCCCACTCGTCCTTCAGCTCGGGCCGCGACACGCCGTCGGCGCGCCCCTCGCTGCCGTGGCACTTGTGGCACTCGATCGCCTCGAACATCTCCTTGCCGCGCGTGATCGACGCCTCCGAGGAGGCGACCTCCTTCGGCAGCTCGAGCTTCTTGGGCGCCTCCTTGAAGGCGTCCGGCGCGAACGTCTTGAGGTACGCCACCAGGTTCCAGCGATCCTTCTCCGACAGAACCGCCCACGACGGCATCGAGGTCCCGGGCATGCCGTCGGTGATGACCCGGAAGAGATCCTGGTCCATCGGCACCTTGTTGGCGGTCGTCCGGATCTTGTAGAGGCCTTTGGTGAAGTCGCGCGGCGCCGGCCACAGTAGCTCGGCCGCCGGCCCCTGGCCGTCGCCCTTGTCGCCGTGGCAGCCGGCGCACTTGCGCTCGTACGTCGCCTTGCCGTCGTTGGCGTTGCCCGGCTGGGCGGACGCGACCGCCGGCAGCGCCAGCGCCGCCGCCAGGACCAGCCACCTAGTGCGACGCATGCTCGCCGACCTCCCACCGGCGCGGCTGGTAGCCGGTGAAGTCGTAGAGGAACATGATGACCTGCCAGACCTGCTCCTCGGTGAGCCGCTCCTCCCACGACGGCATGACCGAGTTCCACGGCGCCGACTCCTTCGGCAGGCCGGGCCCCCCCTTGGCGATGCGCCAGAAGAGGTAGGCCTCCTGCAGCATCTGAATCGTGCCGGGATCCTGGAAGTTCGCCGGCGGCGGGTTGAAGCCGTGGGCGAAGTGGCCCTTGCCGTCCAGGTTGTCGCCGTGACAGTAGACGCAGTTGCGGATGTAGATGTCGTGGCCGGCCGCCACGTGCCGGGCGAAGGCCGAGGCATCCTTGCGCAGGGGGTTCTCGACGCCCGAGATGTTGATCTCCTTGCCGCGGAACTGGATGGACTCCGGCGGGGCCGGATGCACCGCGCGCAGCTCGGGTGGCGCCTGCGGCCGCGCCGCCGCCTGGGTGTAGGCGTAGTAGCCGAGCAGGAGCGGGACCAGGACGACGATGACGGAGCGCAGCAGGCGGTAGCGCGGGTCGGTCAGCGTCACCCGCATCGGGCGCAGGAAATCGGCCCACGAGTCGCGGTCGGAGGAGACGAACACCAGCAGCGCCATGGCGATGATCGCCAGGTAGAGGCGGAGCACGCTCCACGGCGCCGGCGGCCGGATACCGAAGCGCAGCACGACGAACGCGATCACGAAGATCGCGACGGCCTGGAAGAAGCGGGACCGCAGGAGTCTCATCGGCTCACTTCAGCGTGAGCAGGAAGGCGACGAGGTCCATGTACTCCTTGGAGGTCAGGCGCGTGCCGAAGTCCGGCGGCATCACGCCGGGCGGAAACCCGGCCACCGTGCCCATGCCCCTGGGGTCGAGGATCTTCTTCATCACGTAGTCGGGCGTCTGGATCTTGGAGATCTGCGAGAGGTCGGGGCCGACCGTGCCGGCGGTGAACTTGCCGGCCTTGTGGCAGGCGATGCAGGTGCCCTTCCCGGCGAAGACCGCCTCGCCCAGCTTGGCGTCGCCGGGCAGCTTCAGCTCGGCCGCCGCGCCGCCCCCGCCCGCCGCCGCGCCGGCGCCGGCCGGGATGTCGTTGAGCACGACATCCACGGTGCCGCCGAGGGATTCCAGGAACGCGGTCAGCGCCCACAGCTCCGAGCGGTTGAGCGCGATCGGCGGCTTGTCGATCGCCGGCATGATCGGCGGATAGCCCTCGACGACGTACGCCTGCGGCTGCAGCAGCGACTCGATGATGTAGGCCTTGGCGCTCATCCCCGGCTTCGTCTTGCCGGCGCGGCCGCCGACGCCCGCGAGGTCGGGGGCGCGCGTGCCCTTCTGGCCGATCCGGTGGCAGATCTCGCACGTGCCCTTCGTGTGGAAGATCTCCTCGCCCGCCTTCACCAGCTGGGCCTGCGTCACGTTGCCGCCCTCGAGCGAGAGCTCCTGCGGCGGCTTGGACTCGATCTGCGGGATCGAGTTGGCGAACCACGAGTAGCTGCCCATGACCGCCGCGGCGAAGACGCCCACCTTGACGCCGACGGGCACCTGCATCTAGACGTCTCTGTCGCTGCCGCCGGCCAGCACGGGGGCGGCGGCGTGGCCGTGGGCGCCCGCCTTGCCCTTCTCGCCGAGGCCGCCGATCCAGAAGATGAACATGACGAGGGCGAAGAAGACGAGCGTGACGATCGTGATCACGTTGGCGGCGTAGCCGAGCGCGGGCGTCGCCGCGTCCACCGAGGTGTCGCGCAGGACGCCGTAGACGTGCCAGTGCTGGCGGATGCCCGAGCGCGCGAAGCCCATGAGCCCCATCAGCCAGGTGAAGGTCACCGCCAGGAGGATGAGCACGTACTGCGAGTGGGGCGCGATGGTCCCCCAGCGGATCGTGCCGGTGGAGCGCGCGCCCTTGAACATCGGCACGTCGATGGCCATGACGACCACGATGGCCGCCAGCACCGCCACCACCTGGTACACCGAGAAGCCGATGCGCACGATCGACTCCACGAAGTAGCCGTAGACGCCGTAGAAGACGACCACCGCGGCGGCGGCGCCGAAGGCCGCCCACTGGATCGCCATGCCCGTCTTCACCCACGACGCGATCGGGATCTTGTTGGCCCGCCGGTAGAGGATGTACGAGAGGAACGTGGTGAGGATCATGAGGTTCACGACGGTGTTCTTGGCCGACATCACGCCGAAGAAGCCGAGCAGCGGGTGGGCGGTGCCGCCCATCGCGCGCGCCTCGTCGAGCGTGACCACCATCGAGCGCGGCGTCGCCCAGACCATGAAGCCGATGGTCAGGATGATGAGCATCGGCGGGACGTACTTGCGGTAGCGCTCGGCGCCGGGGATGCGCTCCATGCCGAGCCACAGGTAATAGTTGGAGCCGAGGAACAGGATGCCGATGAGGATGGCCTGGATGATCCACAGCCACGACATGAAGCCGCCCATCATCGTGATGCCCATCGTCTGGTTGAAGGCGTAGATCTCGCGCCCCAGGTAGTAGCCGGCGAACGGCAGCACGATGAACGCGGAGAGCGCGACGAAATTGCCGATGTAGCCCATCCAGTCGTAGCGCGCCCGCTCTTCGTCCGTTTTCGCCGAGAGGAACCGGAACGCCGCGTACGCTCCGGCGATCGTTCCCC
Organism: Methylomirabilia bacterium; assembly: GCA_041497115.1. Lineage (GTDB taxonomy): Bacteria > Methylomirabilota > Methylomirabilia > Rokubacteriales > CSP1-6 > AR5. Next base: position 22,125 of record JBGQFW010000026.1, on the reverse strand, counting down.
CGAAGACGATGTTGGCGATGAGCCGGTGGATGTTGATCGGAATCCAGGTGGGGTTGTGGATGGCCGCCCACACGCTGCCCTTGAGGGCGCCGGACTCGTCGATGCCCGACGGCGACATCATGAAGGTGACCCACGAGTTGGCCACCACCAGGATGGCGGTGCCGAAGAGGTTCGAGAGCACGCCGAGCGAGACGTGGATCCACTTGCGCGAGCCCGACAGCCAGTCCCAGCCGTAGTACCAGAGGTAGACGGTGAAGGTCTCGGCGAAGAACAGCAGCGCGTAGATCCAGTAGGTCGAGAAGAACACCGAGGACATGAACGCCCAGAACCGCGGGTAGTAGCCGACGAAGAGGAAGAGCAGCAGCGCCCCCAGCAGAGCGGTCGTCGAGAAGGCCGCGAAGGTGAGCTTGGCAAACTCGTGCGAGAGCCAGTCGTAGCGGTCCTCGCCGGTGCGCCAGCCGATGATCTCGATGATGACGGCGAAGATCGGCACGCCCAGGATGAAGGCGGCGAAGTTCAGGTGGAGCTGGGCGACCGCCCACACCGCCAGCCGCGAGCCCAGCACGGGGAAGGCGCGGTAGGTGGCTTCCTTGGCGGCCTGCTGCGCCTCGGCGGGAAGCGCTAGGACGGCGAGCGTCAGGACGGCGAACAGCGCGGCGCCCGCGCACGCGCTCCGGCGTGCGACGGTCAGGGTGCTCATCGATTCGGCCTCGGCGTCTGAACTTCGAGCGAGCGTCGGAATCCTCATCGCGAGCTTGTTCGCGAAATCACATGGGCGTTCCGGGGCAAATTCTTAGGGCCAACGCCTCGATGTGTCAAGCGGAAAGACGCCCCGGAAGTTTGACACGCCCCACGCCCGACGCTAGCATCGATCTCAGAGGGTCTCGATGAAGCCTCGCCTCACCCAGCGCATCCAGTTCTCGCTCGCCTACGCCCTGGTGGTGGTCGTCCTGCTCTCCCTGCTGCAGTCCTGGCTGCTCGCCCCGCGCACGGTCGAGCTCCCGATGTCCAAGTTCCTCGACCTCCTGCGGGCCGACAAGATCGAGCGGGTGGCGCTCACCGAGAAGGAGCTCCGCGGCATCGCGCGGCCGGGAGCGCTGCCGGCCCCGCCCGCCCTACCCGGCGACCGGCTGCGCCAGCTGCTGGGCTCGGAGGAAGAGGTGCGCGTCTTCACCGCCACGCGCATCCCCGGCGTGGACGAGCAGCGGCTGGTCGCCGAGCTGGAGCAGCACCACGTCGAGTTCGCCGGGCGCATCGAGACCACCTTCTGGAAGGACCTGCTCTTCGGCTGGGTCATCCCGCTCGGCATCATGGTGGCCCTGTGGATGTTCCTGATGCGGCGGGTCGGCGGCGGCCCCACCCAGGCCCTGTCGTTCGGCCGCAGCAAGCACAAGATCTACGATCGCAAGGAGCTCAAGACCACGTTCAACGACGTGGCGGGCGTGGACGAGGCCAAGGCCGAGGTGGTCGAGCTCGTCGACTTCCTGAAGAACCCCAAGAAATACCAGCGCCTCGGGGGACGCATCCCCAAGGGCGCGCTGCTGATCGGCCCGCCCGGCACCGGCAAGACGCTGCTGGCCCGGGCGGTGGCCGGCGAGGCCGACGTGCCGTTCTTCACCCTCTCGGGGTCGGAGTTCGTCGAGATGTTCGTCGGCGTGGGGGCCGCCCGCGTGCGCGACCTCTTCGAGCAGGCCAAGGACAAGGCCCCCTGCATCATCTTCATCGACGAGCTCGACGCCATCGGCAAGTCGCGCGCCGGCGCCACCGGCTTCGTGGGCGGCCACGACGAGCGCGAGCAGACGCTCAACCAGCTCCTGGCCGAGATGGACGGCTTCGATTCGTCCAAGGGCGTCATCATCATGGCCGCCACCAACCGGCCGGAGGTGCTCGACCAGGCGCTGCTGCGGCCGGGGCGCTTCGACCGCCAGGTGGTGGTGGACAAGCCCGACGTGCGCGGCCGCGAGGCCATCCTGAAATTGCACGCGCGGGCGGTCGTGCTGGCGCCCGGTGTGGACCTCACCGTGATCGCCGCCCGCACCCCCGGCTTCGCCGGCGCCGACCTCGCCAACATCGTCAACGAGGCCGCCCTGCTCGCCGCGCGCAAGGAGAAGAACGCCGTCGAGATGGCGGACTTCGAGGAGGCGATCGACCGGGAGGTCGCCGGCCTTGAGAAGAGGAGCCGCGTGCTCAGCGAGAAGGAGCGCGATATCGTCGCCCACCACGAGATGGGCCACGCGCTGGTCGCCTCCTCGGTCACCTACGCCGACCCCGTGCACAAGGTGACGATCATCCCGCGCGGGGTGGCCGCGCTCGGCATGACCTACCAGCTGCCGACCGAGGACCGCTTCCTGATGACGCGCAGCGAGCTGGAGGACCGGATCGCGGTGCTGCTCGGCGGCCGGGTGGCCGAGGAGCTCGTCTACAGCGAGGTCTCGACGGGGGCCCACAACGATCTCGAGCGCGCCACCGAGCTGGCCCGGCTCATGGTCACCAAGTACGGCATGTCCGAGCGGCTCGGGCTGGCCACCTACGGCGAGCGGATGCCGCTGTTCCTCAAGGGCTCGGGGATGGGCGGCGAGCGCGACTTCAGCGACGCCACCGCCCGCGTCATCGACGAGGAGGTCCGCGCCATCCTCGAGCGGACCCAGGACCGCGTCCGCGGCGTGCTCACGGCCAAGAAGGGCGTGCTCGTCCACGCCGCCGCCGAGCTGAAGCGAGTCGAGACCCTCGACGGCGACCGGCTCAAGCGCCTGCTCGCCGGCGAGGCCTGAGCGGGAACCGAGCGAGGAGGAGCGGGATGCAGGTCAAGCGCAGAACGTTCGTGGCGGCACAGCTCATCGCGCTCGTCGTCGGCCTGGTGGCCGGCGCCGGGCTGGCCGCGCGCAGCGCGTGGGAGCGGGGCCCGCTCCTGGCGCAGGCGCTGCCGCCCTTGCCGCAGGCGCCGATCCTGCCCGTGCAGATGCCGCTCACCACCGGCACCTTCGCCAAGGTCGCCGAGGTCATCAAGCCGGCGGTCGTCAACATCAACACGGTCACGCGCGGCGGCGGCGGGCGCACGCCGTTCGAGGACTACTTCGGCGACGAGTTCTTCCGCCGCTTCTTCGGCGACGTGCCCGAGCGGATCCCCCAGCGCAGCCTCGGCTCCGGGGTCATCATCGACCCCGCCGGCTTCGCGCTCACCAACGCCCACGTCGTCGAAAAGGCGACCGAGATCGAGGTCATCACGCTCGACGGCAGCAAGCACAAGGCGAAGGTGGTCGGCGCCGACCGGAAGACCGACCTGGCCGTGCTGCGGCTCGACGACGGCAAGGGCAGGTTCTCGTTCGCGCGCCTGGGCGACTCCGACCGGATGCAGGTCGGCGACTGGGTGATCGCGGTGGGCTCGCCGTTCGGGCTGCAGGCCACCGTCACCGCCGGCATCATCAGCGCCAAGGCTCGCCAGCTCGGTCAGGGGCCGTTCGACGACTTCCTCCAGACCGACGCCGCCATCAATCCCGGCAACTCGGGCGGCCCGCTCGTCAACATGCAGGGCGAGGTGATCGGCATCAACACCGCCATCGTGGCCGGCGGCTCCGGCATCGGCTTCGCCATCCCGTCGAACATGGCGCGGAAGATCTACACGGAGCTGGCCAGCAAGGGGCGGGTGACACGAGGCTGGCTCGGCGTGTCCATCCAGCCGCTGACCGCGGAGCTGGCGCGCTCGTTCGGCTCGAAGGACACGCGGGGCGTGCTGATCTCCGACGTGGTGCCCGACAGCCCGGCCGCCAAGGCGGGGCTCAAGCCGGGCGACATCCTGGTCGAGTTCGAGGGCAAGAAGACCGAGGCCCCGGCCGACCTGCAGCGGGCCGTCGGCCTCGCCTCGCCGGGCGCCGACGTGAAGATGAGGGTCTGGCACGAGGGGTCCGAGCGCACGGTGGAGATCAAGGTCGGCGAGGCGCCCGACGAGCGCGAGGCGCAGCAGCGCTCCGGCAGTCACGGAACGCCGAGCGCGCTCGGCGTGGAGGTGCGGCCGATCACGCCGGAGGTCGCGCGACAGCTCAACCTCAAGACCAGCGAGGGCGTGATCGTGGCGCGCGTGGACGAGGCGAGCCCGGCCTCCGAGGCCGGCATCCAGCGCGGCGATGTCATTCGCGAGATCAATCGACAGAAGGTCCGCAACCTGGGCGACTTCGAGCGGCTGACCCGGGACGTCAAGGACGGCGACCGGCTCACGGTGCTCTTGCAACGGGGGCCGATGTCGCTCTACGTCGCCTTCACGGTCGGCCGAGGGTAGATCCTGAGTGGCAAACACTTAGATCGTCTGCTACATTCCTTGTAGGATTTTCGCCAAGTGACTGTGGAATTCAAGGACTACTACCGGATTCTTGGAGTCGACCGCTCGGCGGACGACAAGACGATCAAGTCCGCCTACCGCAAGCTCGCCCGCAAGCATCACCCCGACGTCGCCAAGGGGAAGGACTCGGGCGAGCGGTTTCGCGAGATCACGGAGGCGTACGAGGTCCTCTCGGATCCCGAGAAGCGCCGCCGCTATGACACGCTCGGCCCCGACTGGCAGCGCCACGCGCAGCCGGGCGCGCCCGGGCAGCCCGGTGGCCCGCGCGTCGAGTACGGCGACGCCGGAGACTTCTCCGAGTTCTTCCGCACGATCTTCGGCGATCAGGGCGCGCGCGGCGCAGGCGCCCGCTCCGGCACGATCGACCTCGAGGACCTCCTGGGGGGAATGGGCGGCGGCCGGCGACCGGCGCGCGGCCACGACGTGCAGGCGAACGTCACGATCTCGCTCGAGGAGGCCTACGGCGGCACGCGCAAGACGTTCGAGCTCGAGATGGAGGAGCCGTGCCTCCCGTGCCACGGCAGCGGGAACGTCGGCGGCAAGCCGTGCGCGACGTGCCATGGCAGCGGCTGGCAGCGCGGCCGTCACGAGGTGGACGTCAAGATCCCGGCCGGCGTGCGTAGCGGTCAGCGGGTGCGCGTCTCCGGCCAGGGCGGCGGCGGCGCCGCCGGCCGCGGCGACCTCTACCTCGCGGTGGCGGTGGCCCCGCATCCGCAGTTCGAGCGCCGGGGCGACGACCTCACGCTGGCGTTGCCGATCACCGCGCCCGAAGCGGCGCTGGGCGCGACGCTGCAGGTTCCCACGCTGCGCGGCAAGGTCGCGATGAAGATCCCGCCCGCGACGTCGAGCGGGCGGACGTTCCGCCTGCCCGGCTACGGCATGCCGAGGGTCAAGGGGGGCGGCCACGGCGACGAGCTGGTCACCGTGCGCATCGTGATGCCGTCGGATCTGACGGCGGAAGAGAAAGAGCTGTACGAACGACTGAAAGCGCTCCGCAGCGACTCACCACGCGGCGGCTACGCGCAGGGGTAGGCACGAGATGCGAATGGACAAGCTGACGGTCAAGGCACAGGAAGCGATCCAGGCCGCCCAGGGGCTGGCGGACCAGCACGCGCACCAGGCGGTCGAGCCCGAGCACCTGCTCGTGGCGCTCCTCCAGCAGCGCGAGGGCGTGGTGGGGCCGATCCTCGCCAAGCTCGGGGCCCGCGCCGAGACGGTGCAGCAGGAGCTCGAGGGCGAGCTCGCGCGGATCCCCACGGTGCGCGGCGGCAGCGGCCAGTACATCGGCGAGCGGCTGCGGGCCGCGCTGGAGCGGGCGCAGCGCGAGGCCGAGCGCCTCAAGGACGACTACGTCTCCACCGAGCACCTGCTCATCGGCGTCGCCCAGGACCACGACGGCGCGGCCGGGCGCGCGCTGGCGGCGGCCGACGTGACGTCGGACGCGATCTACCGGGCGCTGGTGGACGTGCGCGGCACCCAGCGGGTGGCCGATCCCAATCCGGAGGACAAGTATCAGGCGCTGCAGCGCTACTCGCGCGACCTGACCGAGGCGGCCCGCAAGGGCAAGCTCGACCCGGTCATCGGCCGCGACGAGGAGATCCGGCGCGTCGTCCAGGTGCTCTCCCGCCGCACCAAGAACAACCCGGTGCTGATCGGCGAGCCCGGCGTGGGCAAGACCGCGATCGTCGAGGGGCTCGCCCAGCGCATCGTGGCGGGCGACGTCCCCGAGGGGCTCAAGGACAAGCGGCTGGTCGCGCTCGACATCGGCGCGATGGTGGCCGGCTCCAAGTACCGCGGCGAGTTCGAGGACCGGCTCAAGGCCGTGCTCAAGGAGATCATCGAAGCCGAGGGGCGGATCATCTGCTTCATCGACGAGCTCCACACCCTGGTGGGCGCGGGCGCCGCCGAGGGGGCGGTGGACGCCGCCAACATGCTGAAGCCGGCCCTCGCCCGCGGCGAGCTCCGGTGCGTCGGTGCGACCACGCTGGACGAGTATCGGAAGCACGTCGAGAAGGACCCTGCGCTCGAGCGCCGGTTCCAGCCGGTCATGGTGCGCGAGCCCTCCGTCGAGGACACGATCGCGATCCTGCGCGGCCTCAAGGACAAGTACGAGGTCCACCACAAGGTGAAGATCAAGGACTCGGCGCTGGTGGCGGCGGCCGTGCTGTCCCACCGCTACATCGGCGACCGCTTCCTGCCCGACAAGGCGATCGACCTCGTGGACGAGGCGGCCGCCCGCATCCGGATACAGATCGACTCGCTGCCGCAGCCGATCGACGAGATCGAGCGGCGGCTCATGCAGCTGCAGATCGAGCGCGTGTCGGTCGCCGGCGACCAGGACGACCCCGCCGCACGCGAGCGGCTCGGGAAGATCGACGCCGAGCTGGCCGAGCTGAAGGAGAAGGGCGCGGCGCTTAAGGCGCAGTGGCAGGCCGAGAAGGGCGGCATCGCGCAGATCGGCCGCGTCAAGGAGGACCTCGAGCGCGCCCGCCAGGAGATGGCCGAGGCCGAGCGCAAGGGCGACCTCAACCGCGCCGCCGAGCTGCGCTTCGGCGTGATTCCCGGGCTGGAGAAGCGGCTCACCGACCTCGACCGCGGGCTGGCCGACCAGGCGCAGCGCGGACGGATGCTGCGCGAAGAGGTCAACGAGGAGGACATCGCCGCCACCGTCGCCAAGTGGACGGGCATCCCGGTCACGCGGCTGCTGGAGGGCGAGGTGCAGAAGCTCGTGCGCATGGAGGAGCGGCTGGGCCAGCGCGTCGTCGGCCAGGAGGACGCCATCCGCGCCGTGTCCAACGCGGTGCGCCGCGGCCGGGCCGGGCTCAGCGACCCCAACCGGCCGATCGGCTCGTTCCTGTTCCTCGGCCCCACCGGGGTCGGCAAGACCGAGCTGGCGCGCGCGCTGGCCGAGTTCATGTTCGACGACGAGCGGGCGATGATCCGGCTCGACATGTCCGAGTACATGGAGAAGCACACGGTGGCGCGCCTCATCGGCGCCCCGCCCGGCTACGTCGGCTTCGACGAGGGCGGGCAGCTCACGGAAGCGATCCGGCGCCGTCCCTACTCCGTCGTCCTCTTCGATGAAATCGAAAAGGCGCATGCGGACGTGTTCAATGTTCTCCTGCAGCTCCTCGACGACGGCCGGCTCACCGACGGCCACGGCCGTACGGTGGACTTCCGCAATACCGTGATCATCATGACGTCCAACATGGGCAGCCACCTGTTCCGCGAGTACGAGCAGGTGGACAAGCTCCGTCCCCTGCTCATGCAGGAGCTGCGCAACACGCTGCGGCCGGAGTTCCTAAACCGGATCGACGAGATCGTGATCTTCCACGCGCTCGGGCGCGACCAGATCGCGCGCATCGTGGACATCCAGCTCGCCCACCTGCGGCGGCGGCTCGAGGACCGGCGCATCCACCTCGAGGTCACCGACGCCGCCCGGGCGCTGCTGGGCCGCGAGGGGTACGACCCGACGTTCGGCGCGCGCCCGCTCAAGCGGACGATCCAGCGGCTGGTGCAGGACCCGCTGGCGCTCAAGCTGCTGGAGCGCGAGGTCGCGGAGGGCGACACCGCCGTGGTGGATGCCGAGGGCGACCAGGTCGTCTTCCGCAAGGAAGTCCACGCCGAGGTCGTCGACTAGTTCCGTGGGGGGCCCCGAGATGGCCCCCCACACCCCCCGACGCTCGGAGCGCCCCGGGGAACCCGTGGCGCTCCTCGATGTCGCGCCCGAATCGGGCGTTCGGTTACCATCATCTGAACGCCATATGGGCGCGCCCCGCCGGCTGCACCCCGCCTGGATCGTCCTCGGCGCGCTCACGGTGGCCATGAGTGCCGCCTCCGGCCTGCGCGCCGTCTTCGGCGTCTACATCAAGCCCATGGAGGCGGAGTTCGGCTGGAGCCGCGGCGCGCTCTCCGGCGCCGCCGCGATCTCGCTGCTCCTGCTCGGCGCCGCCGGGCCGTTCGTGGGCCGGCTGGCCGACCGGTGGGGACCGCGCCGGGTGATCGGCATCTCGCTGCTGCTGCTGGCGGCCGGGACGCTCGGGTCCTCGTTCGTGCAGCGCCTCTGGCACGTCTACGTCACCGCCGGCCTGTTCATGGCGATCGGCGCCGGCGGCGTCGCGCTCACCACCGGCTCGTCGGTCATCGCGCGCTGGTTCGAGGGGCGCCGCGGGCTCGCCATCGGGATCGCCGCCGGCGGGATGTCGGCGGGCCAGCTCGTCGTCATCCCGCTCGCGACCGCGATCACCGCGTACCAGGGCTGGCGCGCGTCGTATCTCTGGCTCGGCGCCGGGCTGCTGGTGCTCGTGTTCCCCGTCGCCGTCTGGCTGATCCGCAACAACCCCGAGGACCGCGGGCTCCGGCCCTATGGCGCCAGCGGCCCCGTCCGGACGACGGCGCAGGCGGCGGCCGCCCAGCTCGCCGGCCGCGTGTCGGTGGTGGAGGCCGCGCAAACGACGCCGTTCTGGCTCCTGATGGGCACGTTCTTCGTCTGCGGCTACACCTCCAACGGCATGGTGCTGACCCACTTCATGCCGCACGCGCTCGAGCACAACTTCACCGCGTTCCAGGCCTCGACCGCGCTGGGCGTGATGGGCGCGATGAACGTGGTGGGCACGATGGCCTCCGGCTTCATCTGCGACCGCTTCGGCCGCCGGGGGCCGCTGGCGACCTACTACTTCCTGCGGGGGCTGTCGCTGCTGTTCCTCCTCTACGTGTGGAACGTGCCGTCGCTGCACCTGTGGGCGGCGCTGTTCGGGCTCAACTACATCTCCACGGTGCCGCCGACGACGACGCTGACGGCGAACATCTACGGCCGCTACTCGGTGGGCGAGCTCTCGGGCTGGATCTTCTTCTCGCACCAGGTCGGCGCCGCGCTGGGCGCCGCGCTCGCCGGCTGGATCTTCGAGTGGACCGGCTCCTACTCGCCGGCCTTCGTGTCGGCCGCGCTGATGGGCTTCCTCGCCTCGGCGCTGGCCCTGATGATCCGCGAGGAGCCGATCAGCGCGCGGCCGCTGCAGCCGGCCGCCGTCACGACCTAGCCCGTCTCAGCGGGCGATCGAGAGCGAGCCGCGGCGCGGGTCGGCGCCGCCCCAGCGGGTGCCCTCGGGGCCGACCTTGACCGCGCAGACGGCGCCGGCGCGCCACTCCCAGTCCGGCCACGCCGCGACCTCGTGACCGAGCGCGGCGAGACCGTCGCGCGTCGACGTCGGCAGGCGCCCCTCGGCCTCGAGCTTGCCGGGCGCGTAGGCGTGCGGCCAGAACGAGTCGGGGAACGAGCGCGACGCCACCCGCGGCGCCTCGATCGCCTCCTGCAGCGGCATGCCCCACACGGTCGTGTTGAGGAACACCTGCAGCATCGCCTGCTGCTGGACGTCGCCGCCCGGCGTGCCGAACGGCATCAGCAGCCGGCCGCCCGAGAACGCCATGGCGGGGGCCGGCGTGAGGCGCGGCCGCTTGCCCGGCGCGACGACGCTGGCGTGCGCGGGATCGAGCCACCCCTGCGAGCCGCGCGGCGAGACGACGCAGCCCACGCCGGAGACGACCGGCGAGTCCACGTTGGGATCGCTCGGCGTCGCCGAGAAGCCGTTGCCCTCGGCGTCCACCACCGCGACGTAGCTCGTGTCGAGCGCGTCGGTGGAGCCGCCGGCCAGCGGCAGCACCTCGCGGCGCCCGGCCGGCTCGCCGGCGGGCGGCATCTCGGCCCAGGCGCGCTCGCCGATCAGCGCGCGGCGCCGGTCGGCGTAGGCCTTGGACAGCAACCGCTCGGCCGGCACCTTCACGAAGGCCGGGTCGCCGTAGTACGCGTCGCGGTCGGCGAACGCGAGCTTGATCGTCTCGATCACGCGGTGCAGATACGCCGGCGAGTTGTGGCCGAGCGCGCGCAGATCGAGGCCGTCGAGCAGGTTGAGCATCTGCAGCAGCGACGGCCCCTGGCACCAGAAGCCGCACGCCGCCACCTCGTACGCGCCGAACGTCGTCGTCAGCGCCGGCGCCACCTCGACGCTGAACCCGGCGAGGTCGGCGGCGGTCAGCGGCCCGTCGTTGGCCCGGTGGAACTCGGCGATGCGCTTGGCCGTCTCGCCGCGGTAGAACTCGTCGCGCGCCGCCCGCACGCCGGCCGCCCGCGCGCCGCCCGCTTGCTTCTCGGCGGCCGCCATCCGCCCGAGCGTGTCGGCGAGCTCCCGCTGCACGAGCACCTCGCCCATGCGGTACGCGCGGCCGTCGCGAAGATAGAGCGCGCTCGAGCTCGGCCACCGCTTGTACTTCTCCGCGTTGTTGCCCATCTGGTAGGCGGAGAAGCCGGAGACCGCGAAGCCGCGCTCGGCGTGGCCGGTGGCAGCGGCGGCGACGTCGGCGAAGGACATCGTGCCCCAGCGCTCGAGCGCGGCGCACCACGCGGCGGGCGCCGCCGGCACGACGGTGCGCGGCAGCCCCGGCGGGATCTGGCCGCCGTGACGGGTCACGAAGTACTCGCGGCTCGACGCGCGCGGATAGGGCCCCACGCCGGAGACCTGGAAGGTCTCGCCGGTGCGCGCCACGTGCACCAGGATCGGCGCCACGCCGGCCACGCTGACCATGTCCGGATGGACGACGCCGAGCGTGATGCCGGCGGCGACGCCGGCGTCGATCGCGTTGCCGCCCGCGGCGAGCACGCTGGCGCCCGCCTCGGCGGCCAGCGCGTGGCCGGCGGCGATCGCCCAGCGGGTGCCGATCGTCTGGACGGTGGCGGTCGGCCGGTGCCGGGGCGCGCCCTGCTGAGCGGAGACAGAATCCAGGCTCATCTTGCGCCATCATACCCGAACGCTTAGGCTCCGCGTATGTCTGCCCCGCTGATCGGCATCACCACCTCCGTCACCGTGGACAAGAGTCCCGAGCGCGCCTACGTCAACATCGCCTACATCCGCGCCGTCCAGGAGGCGGGAGGCATCCCGCTCCTGCTCCCCCCTCACCTCTCGCCCGACGTCCAGGCCGCCCTCTGGCCGCGGCTGGACGGCCTGGTCCTCACCGGAGGCGGCGACATCGATCCCGCGCGCTTCGGCCAGCCGCGCCACGCGAAGGTGGACGACGTCTCCCCCGCCCGCGACGAGCTCGAGATCACCCTCACGCGCCGCGCGCTGGACGACGACGTGCCGCTCCTGGCGATCTGCCGCGGGATCCAGGTGCTCAACGTCGCCCTCGGCGGCACGCTGATCCAGGACCTGCCGGGCGAGCGGCCGGGCCCGATCGCCCACAGCCAGCGCGAGCCGCGGCAGCAGGCCACCCACCCGGTGAAGGTGATCGGCGAGGGCACGCGGCTGGGCCGCGTGCTGGGCGCGCTGGAGGTGAGCGTGAACAGCATGCACCACCAGGCGATCGACGCGCTCGGCTTCGGGCTGCACGAGGTCGCGTGGGCGCCCGACGGCATCATCGAGGGGATCGAGATGCCGGGCGACGAGCGGTTCGTCCTCGGCGTGCAGTGGCACCCCGAGGAGCTCGTCGGTCACGACCCGGCCGCGCGCAACCTCTTCGCCGCCGTCGTGGACGCCGCCCGCTGCCGCCCGCGCGCCTGACGGGTCAGAGCAGCTCCCAGCGCGAGGGCGCGTCGGGCACGACGTGCTCGCGTACCCGCCCCTCGCGCCCCAGCTTCTTGAGATGCGAGGCGACCGACTGGCCGGCCATCGCGTGCAGGGTCTTCGGCACCGCCGCGTAGATCTTCTCGACCATCGCCGGGATCGTGCGCAGACCGTCGCCGAGCGCCTCGAGGATCTGGCGCTCGCGCAGCAGCCGGTGCTCGATGTACTCGGCGATCAGCGCCGGCCCATCCTCGACGACGGGACCGTGGGCCGGATAGATGCGGCGCACGCCGAGCGCCTGCAGCCGCTTGAGCGAGTTCAGATAGTCGAGCAGATCGCCGTCCTCGGACGGGATCACCGTCGTGGAGCCGCTGAGCACGACGTCCCCGGTGAAGACGGCCTTCTCCTCGGGCAGGTAGTAGCAGAGATGGTCGGAGGCATGGCCGGGCGTGTAGATCGCCGTCAGCGTCACGCCGTCGCCCTCGATCGTCTGACCGTCGCGCAGGTTCTCGACGCCCTCCGGCAGATCGGCGTCGCGGTGGATCATCTTGCCCACCCGCAGCCCGCGGAAGCGCTCGCGCAGGTGCGCCACGCCGCCGAGGTGATCGCGATGGCGGTGGGTGAGGACCACGCGCGAGGGCTGCGTCCAGCCGCGCTCGTCGAGATAGCCCTGCAGCCCGGTCATGTACTCGGGCACGCCGGCGCCGGTGTCGAGCAGGATGGGATCGCGCCGCCCGATCAGGTACGTGTTCGTCCCCGGCCCGGTCATCATTCCCGGGTTCAGCCCGAGCACGCGCCCGACCAGTGGGCTCACCGTCGCGGTCCGCGGAAAGTTCGGGTCGATCCAACTCATGCGGGCATCATACGCCCAGATAACGGTGCTGCACGTCGGCGCGCGCCCGCAGCTCGGCCGACGTCCCGCTCCACACCACGCGCCCCTTCTCCAGCACGTAGTGGTGGTCGGCCAGGCGCGTGAGCGCCTCGACGTGCTTGTCGATGAGCAGGATGGAGAGGCCGTCCGTCTTGAGCCGCTCGAGACAGCGCCAGATCTCCACGCGGACGAGGGGCGCGAGCCCCTCGGTCGCCTCGTCGAGGATCAGCAGCTGCGGGTTGGTCATGAGCGCGCGCCCGATGGCGAGCATCTGCTGCTCGCCCCCCGAGAGGGTGACGCCCATGGCGCGCGCGCGCGCGGCCAGCTGGGGAAACAGGTCGAACACGCGCCCGACCGTCCACCGCTCGCCGGCGCCGCGGCGGTTGGCGGCGGTGGCCACGAGGTTCTCGCGCACCGTGAGGTTGGGGAACACCTGCCGCCCCTCCGGCACCAGCCCGAGCCCGGCGCGGGCGATGCGGTGCGGCGGCAGCCCCTGCAGCGCGCGCCCCTCGAGCTCGACGCGGCCGGCCCGCACCGGCACCAGCCCCATCACCGCCCGCACGGTGGTCGTCTTGCCCATGCCGTTACGGCCGAGCAGCGTCACCAGGCGGCCGCGCTCGACGTCCAGATCGATGCCGAACAGCACCTGGCTGACGCCGTAGGCGGCCTCGAGGCCGCGGATCGCCAGCATCACGCCGGCCGCGGCTCGCCGAGGTAGGCGCGGCGCACCTCGGCGTTCTCGCGGATCGCCTCGGGGGCGCCGGTGGCGATGACCCGCCCGTCGACCATCACGCTGATGCGGTCGGCCAGTGCCCAGACCACGTCCATGTCGTGCTCGACGAGGACGACGGTGTGGCGCGCCCGCAGCGCGCGGAGCAGCTCGACCATCCGCTGCGACTCGTCGGGCCCCATGCCGGCCACCGGCTCGTCGAGCAGCAGCAGCCGTGGCCGCGTGGCCAGCGCCATGGCGATCTCGAGCTGGCGCTGCTCGCCGTGGGCCAGCGCGCCGGCGACCGCTTCCGCGCGGCCGCCCAGCCCCACCTGCTCGAGCGCCGCGCGGGCCGGCTCGCGCAGCGCGCGCTCGGCGCGGGCCGGCCGCCAGAAGCGGAAGCTGTGGCCGGCGTGCGCCTGCACGGCGAGGGCGACATTGTCGAGCGCGGTGAAGTCGCCGAAGATGCTGGTGATCTGGAACGAGCGGGCCAGGCCGCGGTGCGAGCGGGCCGGTGCCGGCAGCGCGGTGATGTCCTCGCCGGCGAAGCGGATGACGCCGGCGTCGGGCGCCAGGTCGCCGGAGAGCTGGGCGATCAGCGTGGTCTTGCCGGCGCCGTTGGGGCCGATGAGAGCCAGCGTCTCGCCCTCCGCCACGTCGAGGTCCACACCGTCGCTGGCGACGAGGCCGCCGAAGCGCTTGCACAGGCCGCGCACGGCCAGCAGCGGCTCAGTCATCGTCGCCGCCGGGCAGCAGCCCCCACAGCCCGCGCCGCGCGTAGAGCACGACGAGGACCAGCAGCGGGCCGAGGACGATCTGCCAGTGCACGGTCCACGCGGAGAGGACGTCCTCCAGCAGCAGGTACACGACGGCGCCGAGCACGGGGCCGAACAGCGTCCCGATGCCGCCGAGGATGACCATTACCATGATCTCGCCCGAGCGGGTCCAGTGCATGAAGCTCGGCGTGAGGTACTCCGTCTGGTTGGTGAGGAGCGCGCCGGCCAGCCCGCACACGCCGCCGGCCAGCGCGAACGCGGCCAGCTTGTAGCGGAAGGTCGCGAAGCCGATCGCCCGCATGCGCCGCTCGTTGGAGCGGGCGGCACGCAGCACCATGCCGAAGCGGGCGTGGACGAGCCGGTGGCCGAGCCAGAGCACGACCACCAGCAGCCCCAGCACCACGTAGTAGAAGACGTAGGGATCGGCGAGGTCGAGCACGCCGCCGAACTGGCTGCGCCGGGCCAGCCGCATGCCGTCGTCGGCGCCCCAGGCGTTGATCGAGATGCCGAGGTAGTAGAGCATCTGCGCGAACGCCAGCGTGATCATGATGAACGACACGCCGCTGGTGCGCAGCGACACGGCGCCGATCAGCGCGGCGACCAGCGCCGACAGCGCCACCGCCAGCGTCCACTGCACGAGCCCGCTCTCGATTCCGTAGAACGCCGGGATCGCCACCGCGTAGGCGCCCAGCCCCAGGTAGGCGGCGTGGCCGAAGCTCACCATGCCGCCGAAGCCGAGGATGAGGTCGAGGCTCGCCGCCGCGATGGCGAAGATCATGACGCGGCGGAAGAGGTCGAGGTAGAAGGGCTGCTGCAGGAGCGCGGCCGCCACCGGCACCAGCGCCAGCCCGAGGAAGCCGGCGACGAGGGCGAGCGCGCGCGCCCCGGGGCGCATCAGCCGCGCGCGGCCGGGAACAGCCCCTGCGGCCGGAAGTAGAGAACCGCCGCCATGAGGATGTAGATCAGCATCGAGGCCAGCGCGGGGCCGGCGCTGTCGGCGGCGGAGGGGCCGAGCGCCGTGCTCAGCATCGGCTTGAGGAAGGCGCGGCCCAGCGTGTCCACCATGCCGACGACGACCGCGCCCACCAGCGCGCCGCGGATCGAGCCGATGCCGCCGATGACGATGACGACGAAGACCTGGATGAGGATCTCCTCGCCCATGCCGGGCAGCACGGTGTAGATCGGCCCCGCCATGAGCCCGCCCAGCGCGGCCAGCGCGGCGCCGACGCCGAAGACCACCGTGTAGAGCAGCCGCACGTTGACCCCCAGCGCGGCCAGCATCGTGCGGTTGCTGGCGCCGGCGCGGATCAGCATGCCCAGCCGCGTGCGGCTCACCACCACGTAGAGGAGCAGCGCCACCGCGAGGCCGACCAGGATGATGACGGCCCGGTAGGCGGGATAGCTGAGCCCGGGCAGGAGCTGGACGTGGCCGGCGAGCGCGCGCGGCACCGTCGTGAACAGGGCGGCGCGCCCCCACACGATGGCGACGGCCTCGTTGAAGAAGAGGATCAGGCCGAACGTCGCCAGCACCTGGTCGAGGTGGTCGCGCTCATAGAGCGTGCGGAGCGCGATCACCTCGACCAGCATGCCGACGGCCAGCGAGGCGACCAGCGCGAACGCGGCGGCGGCGAGGAACGAGCCGGTCCAGCCGAAGGCGGCGGTCGCCAGGTAGGCGCCGACCATGTAGAGCGAGCCGTGGGCGAGGTTGACGAGGTTCATAATGCCGAAGACGAGCGTCAGCCCGGCGGCCATGAGGAACAGCATCACGCCGAACTGCAGGCCGTTGAGACACTGCTCGACGACCAGGAGGCCCGTCACCGCCGGCCCGGGCCGCTCACTTCATCGAGCATTCCTGGTAGTACGCGTCCTTGTGGTTCTCGAAGATCGTCTTCTGGATCACCATCTCGACCTCGCCGCTCCCGCCCTTGACGGCCCGGAGCAGATAGAAGTTCTGGATCGGATGATGGTTGACGTTGTAGGCGAACTTCCCGCGGGTGGACTTGAAGTCGGCCTTGGCCATGGCGGCGACCATGCCCTTGCGGTTGGACAGGTCGCCCTTCACCGCCCGCACCGCCGAGTCGATCAGCATGATGCCGTCGTAGCTCTGGGCGCCGTAGAACGAGGGGGTGTAGCCGAACTTCTTGCGGAAGTCGCCGACGTACTTCGCGTTCGCCTCGTTCTTGAGGTCGGGGCTCCAGTAGCGTGCCTCGTAGTTGCCCACCGCGGCGTCGCCGACGGCCGGCAGCGTCGTCTCGTCCACCGTGTAGACCGAGTAGAGCGGGATCTGCTCGCGCAGGCCGGCCTGGGCGTACTGCTTGAGGAACTGGATGCCCATGTCGCCCGGATAGAACACGAAGACGGCCTTGGGCGTCTTGGCGCGGAGCTGGGTGATCTCGGCCTGGTAGTCCTGCTGGCCGAGCTTGGTGTAGACCTCGTCCACGATGCGCCCTTTGAAGTAGCGCTTGAAGCCGTTGATCATGTCCTTGCCGGCCGCGTAGTTCGGCGCCATCGCGTAGACGTCGGTGAGCCCCTGGTCCTGCATGTACTTGCCCATCGCCTCCGGCGTCTGGTCGTTCTGCCACGACGTGGTGAAGTACAGCTCGTTGCACATCTTGCCGGCCAGCTCGTGCGGCCCCGCGTTGGTGCCGACCATGATCGTGCCGGCGCCCGTCACCGTCGGCGCCACCGCGAGCATGACGTTCGACCAGATGATGCCGGCGACGAAGTTGACCTTGTGCTTCTTGAGCATCTCGTCGGCGAGCTGCTTGCCGACGTCGGGCTTGCGCTGGTCGTCACCGTAGATGACCTCGGTCTCCAGCCCGCCGACCTTGCGGCCGAGGTGGTCGAGGGCGAGCTCGACGGAGTCCTTCATGTGCTTGCCGATCACGCCGGCCGGACCCGACAGCGACGTGATGAACCCGATCTTCAGGGTCTCCGCCGCGCGGACCGGGCCCGTGAACAGGCCGGCGACGAGGGCGAGGACGACGGCACCTTTGAGTGTGCGCACGGTGACCTCCTTGGCTGTGGCGCGCGATTCTAGCACGCGACCGCCCCTTCGCTAGCGCGGGATCCAGGCGATCGCGTCGATCTCGACGTCGACGCCCGCGCGCGGGGCGGCCGCCTCCACGGTCGTGCGGGCGGGCTGGACCCCCTTGAAGTAGTCGCGGAAGACGCGGTTGAAGACGTCGAAGTCCTTCATGTCGCGCAGGAAGACGCCGACCTTCACCACGTGCTGCAGCGAGGTGCCGGCGGCCTCCAGCACCCGGCCGACGTTGTCGAGCGTGACGCGCGTCTGCTCGGCGAGGTCGGTCGAGACGACCTGCCGGGTGACGGGATCGAGCGGCCCCTGCCCCGACACGAACACGAAGTCGCCGCACTTGACCCCCTGCGCGATCGGCGACTCCATCCCCGTCGAGAACCCGGTGGTGGGGGCGGCCTTGGTGTACACGACTTCCGGTTTCACGTGGTATCTCCTCTCAGCCGGCGGGCGACCTCGTCGGGAATGGGCACGGCCTGCAGCCGCGCGCCCGGCGCGGACGGCTGCGTCACCCACGCGCGGATCTCGAAGCCGGCCGCGCACAGGCGCCCGTCCACCGAGATCTCGTGCTCCATGCGGAACGTCGTGCTCTTCACCCACGCCACCGTCGAGCGGATCGCCAGCGTGTCGCCGTAGCGGGCCGGCGAGGTGAAGCGCGAGCCCGACTCCACGATCGGCACGCCGACGATGCCGTACCTGGGAAACGTCTCGGGCCACGCCAGCCCGAGCGCGGCGAAGAGCGTTTCGCAGCCGTAGTCGTACCACTCGAAGAAGCGCGGATAGAAGACGATGCCCGCCGCGTCGACGTCGCCCCAGCGCACCACGATCTCGGCGGTGTGGCTGGTGATTGTCACAGGCTAGCCTCGCCGGCCCGAGCGCCGTCTCGGCGTCGCACGACTTGCCACAGGCTAGCCTCGCCGGCCCGAGCGCCGTCTCGGCGTCGCACTACAGGGTCCGCTCCGCCCACTCGCGCAGGACGTAGCGTTGCAGCTTGCCCGTCACCGTGCGCGGCAGCTCGTCCACGACGCGGATGCGGCGCGGCCGCTGGTGGGTGGGCAGCACGGCGGCGACGTGGGCGGCGAGCGCCTCCTCGAGCGCCTCCGGCTCGCCGCCGCCGCCGCGCGCGACCACGAACGCCACCGGCTTGAGCAGCCCGTGCTCGGCGGCGCCGACCACGCCGGCGTCGGCCACGTCGGGGTGCGACATCAGCGCCGCCTCGACCGCGCTCGGCGCCACCCACATGCCGGCCACCTTGAACAGCTCGTCGTCGCGGCCGACGTGGTGATAGAAGCCGTCGGCGTCGCGGGTCATGACGTCGCCGGTGCGGAACCACTCGCCGACGAAGGCGCGGCGGGTGACGTCCACCCGGTTCCAGTAGCCGAGGCCGGCCGACGGCGTGCGCACGTGCAGGACGCCGGGCTCGCCGTCGCCCACCGCGCGGCCGTCGGCGTCGAGCAGGCGCGCCTCCGTCCCCGGCACCGGCGTTCCTGCCGCGCCCGGCCGGCTCTTGCCCGGCCGGTTGGCCAGCACCATGAAGATGGTCTCGGTGGCGCCGAGGCCGTCGAGGATCTCCACCCCGAAGCGCGCGCGCCACGCCTCGTAGAGCTCGGCCGGCAGCCGCTCGCCCGCCGACACGCACGCGCGCACCGAGCGGAACGCGTCGCGCGGCAGGTTGGCGCGCAGCAGGCGGGCGTAGAACGTCGGCACCGAGAAGAGCAGCGTCGGCTCGAACGCCTGCACGACGCGCAGCACGCCGGCCGGCTCCGGCCAGGGGGCGTCGAGCCAGGTCCGGGCGCCGACGTAGAGCGGGATCAGCAGCGCGTTGCCCAGCGCGTAGGCGAAGAAGAGCTTGGAGGTGGCGAAGATCCGGTCCTCCTCGCCCGCGCCGAGGACGTCGACGGCGTAGTGGCGGCAGGCGAGCAGGTCGCGGTGCAGGTGCACGGCCGCCTTGGGGCCGCCCGTCGTGCCCGAGGTGTAGAGCCAGAAGGCCATGTCGTCGCCGCTGACGCTCTCGGGCGCGCACTCGGGGGCGGCCGCCGCCAGCAGCGCCCCCAGCGTGCCGGCGGCCTCGCCGGTGGCGACGACGGCGCGCAGGTGCGGCAGGTCGCCCAGCGCGGGCCGCAGGCCGGCGAGGAGCGCGGCGTCGGCGACGAGGACTCGCGCGCGGCTGTCGCGCAGCAGCGCCGCCCACTCGGCCGCCCCGAGACGCGTGTTGAGCGGCACCGCCACCGCGCCGATGCGCAGGGCGCCGAGGAACGTGGCCACCCAGTCGAGACCGTCGGGGAGCAGCAGGGCCACGCGCTGCTCGGGCTCCAGGCCGAGGGCGCGCAGCGCGTTACCGGCGCGGCCGACGAGCGCCAGCAGCTCGCGATAGGAGGTCGCGCCGGCGGCGGTGACGACGGCGGGGCGGGCGGCGGCGCCCCCCATCGCGGTGTCGTCGAGGAACGCGGTGACCGCGTTGGCCATGGCGCCTCAGTCTACGGCGAGCGGCGGGCGACCAGGAGCCCCGTTGCCGCGACGGCGGCGACGGCCTCGACGGCGAGGAACACGCCGACCAGCGGGCCGGGCCAGCCGTCGAGCGCGATGCCGACGGCGCGCCCGATCACGAGGCCGAACGCGAGCGTGGCGAGAAGCATCAGCGCGGCGTCGCGCACCCGCACCGCGAAGGCGCCGACGATCAGGAAGACGCCGACGAACGTCTGCACGCCCCCGTAGCGCGCGCGGATCTCGTTGACGGCCAGCGGGGTGTCCAGGCGCAGGCCGAGCGGCTCGAGCATGCGTGGCTCGATCAGCGTGACCAGCCCGCCGACGAGGACGAGGAAGCCCGTGCAGATCAGCAGCATCCGCGACAGCCGGCCGCGCGCGATCATCGCCGGGCGGGCTACTTCACCCGCGCATACTCGGTCGTGCCGGTCTCGTAGGTGGTGCCCTCGGGCACGACCGTCAGGAACGTCTTGCCCTTGTCCTCGGAGAGCCGGGCCGAGCCGGTGGAGCGCGACGACCGGTAGCGCAGCGTGCCGTTCTCGAGGTAGAACTGCCCGACGGTCTTCGTCCCGACCCGCGTCGCGGCCTCGTAGCTTCCGTCCGCCTTGATGGTCATCGTGGCCCGCTCGTCGGCCGATCCCAGCGTCGTCCATCCCTGCCAGGTGCCCGCCAGCTCCTTCACGTCGGTGACCGGCTTGTCGGCGGCCACCGCGACAAGCGGCGACAGCGCGAACACCACCGCCAGGAGCACTGCGACATGCGTCTTCATGGTCGATCTCCTCCAGGCGAATGATACGGCTTCTGTGAAATCACCGCCCAGACGTCACAGAGGATCTCGCCCTGTGGTACACCTTGGCCACCATGAGCTCCGATCAGCGGTGCGCGGGCAAGATCGTCCTGGTGACGGGCGCCCAGCGCGGCATCGGGCGCGCGGTGGCCATCCGGTTCGCCCGGGCGGGCGCGGATGTGGCGCTCAACTTCCTGGACGACGAGGCAGGCACGAAGTCAGCGGCGGCGGAGATCGCCGCCCTCGGCCGGCGCGCCACGACGCTCGCCGCCGACATCGCGAAGCCAGCCCAAGCGCGGCGCCTCGTGGCCGACGCCGAGCGAGCGCTGGGGCCGATCGACGTCCTCGTGAACAACGCGGCGATCTTCCCCCGGGCGCCCTTTCTCGATCTCACCGAGGACACGTGGGACTCCGTGCTCGACACCAACCTCAAGGCCACGTTCGTCTGCTCGCAGGAGGCGGCGCGTCGCATGGTGGCGGCAGGCCGGCCGGGGGCGATCATCAACCTGTCGTCCGGCGCGCCCTACCGCGGCTCGATGCGCGCCACCGCCTACATGGCGAGCAAGCTCGGCATCGTGGGGCTCACCCGCGGCATGGCCCGCGAGCTCGCTCCGCACGGCATCCGCGTCAACGCCGTCGCCCCCGGGATCACGAACACCGCGATGCCGCGGCTGGGCAACACCGAGGAGGGCCTGGCCACGCTCGGCCGGGCCAATCCCACCGGCCGCCTCGCCGAGCCCGACGACATCGCCGACGTCGTCGTCTTCCTCGCCACCGACGCCGCCCGCTACGTGGTCGGCCAGCTGATCCACGTCAACGGCGGTGACTATCACGGGTAGGCAATCCCGGAAATCGGCTCTGCTTCCAGTCGAAATCGGCCCACGCGTGGTCGATGCGATCGCCGACGCCGTGGAACTTGTGCTGGCCGTCGGCGTGGGCGGCCCACAGCTCGTCGAGCGAGGCGAACTGGGCGAGGTAGCCGAGGCCGTACTCGGCCGGCTCGGCCATGGCCATCTCGCCGGTGATGAAGCGGCGGTAGCCCTCGCCCGGATGCATCCAGAAGGCCTCGGAGGTCTCCTCGGTGAAGAGCGCCGGCGCCTGGTCCTCCGGCACGCGGCAGAGGAAGAAGCGCGCGGTGAAGCGGATGGGGCTGGAGGCCGGCGTGATGAAGTGCGAGAGGTAGCGCAGGCCGCGCAGGTCGCAGCGCCAGCCCTCGCGGGCGAGCAGCGCGGGCAGCGAGGCGACGTTCGCCATCAGATCCTTGCGCAGGCGCGTCAGCGCTTCCAGCGTGGCCGGCTGCCGGGCGTCGATGGCGCGCCCGGACGCGTCGCACGCCAGCAGCAGGCCGCTCTCCTCGAGCAGCTCGCGCACGGCCGTCACCCAGAACGCAAGCGCCGGCAGCTCGCCGTGGCCGGGAAGGATGCGCGCGGCGCCGGGGGCGTCGAGGCCGTGGCAGCGGGCCAGCGCCTCGGCGGCGCCGTCGGCGGCGTCCACCCGGCCACCGGGAAACGCGTAGTAGCCGCCGAGGAACTTCATGGACTTGTGGCGCCGGATCATCCAGACCTCGATCGGCTC
>JBGQFW010000025.1:0-46231 GCA_041497115.1 Methylomirabilia bacterium | reverse complement strand
GTGAGGTACGGCGCCGTGCTGGTGCTGAACCGGTTCGAGCTGGCGTTGACGTACGTCTTCCGCACGCCGCAGTTCGTCGGACAGACGAAGGACGACGCCTACGGCTCGATCATGCTGAAGATCAAATATTGAACCGCGGCCTTTGGGCCGGGTGGCATACTTGTCCGAAGTACTCGCGAGAGGCTGCCATGAGGATCTGCTCGCTGCTTCCCAGTGCCACGGACATCCTGTTCGCCCTCGGACTCGACAATGACGTCGTCGCGGTTACCCACGAGTGCGAGCTGCCGCCTGGGGCAAGGCCGATCCCGGCCATCACGCGAAGCGCCATGGGGTCCGACACGCTGAACAGCCGCGAGATCGACACGCACGTCACCGCCGCTGCACACGGCGGAAGCAGTCTCTACCTGCTCGACCATCCGATGTTGGAAGAATGCGATCCGGACCTCATCATCACGCAAGAGCTATGCGAGGTCTGCGCCATCGGCTATCAACAGGTCGCGGCCGCCGTGCGCCGTCTCGACGACACGAGTTCCAGCCGACGTGTCGTGCTGTCCGTCGAACCCCAGACGCTGCCCGAGATTCTGGAGGCGATCGTGCGTATCGGCGAAGCGGCCGGCGTGCGCGATCGTGCCATTCGCCTCGTTCACGACATGCGTGAACGGCTCGATGCCATCGCCGACGTTGCCGGCAGGGCGGCGACACACCCCCGGGTGCTCGCGATGGAGTGGCTCGACCCGCCCTACACGGCCGGTCACTGGGTCCCCGAGATGATCCAGCTTGCCGGCGGGCATGACGACCTCGGTCGGCACGGCAGCTTCTCGTACGAAATCACGTGGGACGCCATCGCGGAATACGATCCTGAGGTCCTCGTGCTCATGCCGTGCAGCTTCGATCTGGAACGCACGCTTCGGGAGGCGGAGCCCCTCCGACGACTTCCGTGGTGGAACCGCCTCACGGCCGTCCGCCGTGGACGCGTGTACGCGGCGGACGGCGGGCGTTACTTCAGCCGCCATAGCCCGCGCATCGTCGACGGCGTCGAGATCCTGGGTGAAATGCTGCATCCGGAACTCTTTCCGCGCCGAGCCGCCGACAGTGCCTGGCGGCGGCTCGACTCAGCCAACCGCGTCCGCCGCCGGGGTCCAACCCGGCCCCCTCAGCGCGAGGGAAATGCCTCTGGGTGAATGAGGCGTGCGAGCGTCTCGAGCCCGAGCGAGATGCGCGGCCCATAGCGGTGCAAGGTGCTCAAATCGACCGAGTACAAACGGCCTTTCTTGATGGCGGCGACGCTCGTGAGCCGCCGCCACTGTTCGAGCGATTGCCGTCCCGCGGCCGATGCCTCACCGGCGTGGTCGGCAAGGATGATCACCTCGGGATCGCGCGCGACGGCCGCCTCCACACTCATCTGCGGATACCCACCCGGCATGTCAGCGGTGACGGAGCGCCCGCCAGCCAGCATGATGAACTCCGTCACGATGCCCTCGCGCCCGGGCACCATCAGCGGTTCGGGCCACACAACATAGAGGACAGCGGGCGGCGGATATGAGCGTACTGCCTCGCGTACGCGGTCGATGCGCGCGGTCATGTCCGCGACGATGGGATCGACGGCCACCTGACGTCCGGTCAGCGCCCCAAGCACCCGGATGGCTTCGAACACCTCGACCAGGCGACGGGCGTGCACCACGAATGTCGAAATACCGACCCGGTGCAGCTGCCTCACGATGTCTTCGGGCGTGCCCTCGTCCGTCACGATGACGACGTCCGGTCGAAGCGCGACGATTGCCTCCAGGCTCGGATTGACCATCCCACCGACGTGAGGCTTCGCCCGTGCCGCGAGCGGCCAATCGCAAAAGTCCGTCACGCCCACCAGGCGGTCCTCGCCGCCGAGCGCGAAGATGATCTCCGTGGCGCTCGGCACGAGGGACACGATCCGCGAAGGAGGTGCCGGCAACCCGACTTCCCGACCGAACATGTCGCGCACTGTGAACGCGGACGCCGGGTGAGCGACCGTGAGCAGCAGAGCCACGATCATCGAGAGCCAAGCGCTGCCGCACACGCCACGCCTGCTGTGCGCGGCCAGCACGACCACGTCTCCGGTCACTCGCTCCTCCTCGCGGCGCCTCGCGACTCCAGGCCCACGAGCTTGCCGATCGCGCGCACGTCGACGGCCCCGGCAACAATGTCGGCGAGCCGATCGTAACGATCGATGGCCGCCTCCCCCGCACCCCACCGGTCGTCAGGCCGCGCGCCCTTGCGCGTCGCGAGATGGACGAGGAACGCGCGGCGAAGGCTAGCATTCGCGAACAGGCCGTGCAGATACGTCCCGACCACGGTGCCGGCCATGTTAGTCGCACCGTCGAACTCACGCACCGCGGCGCCGCGGCGGCCGACGACCACGAAGGGTCGAGGCACGCCCTCACCGTCGGTGCGCCCCGCATGGATCTCGTAGGCCGCGACATCGCGGCCAACCGCGCCGGCGAACGGACCGGCCGTGGCCATCACTTCCGCCTGCACGCGAACGGTCGTCTTCGCCGCCGCGAACGTGGTGACAACTGGGAGCAGGCCAAGGCCTGGCGTGGTGCCGGCGCGGGACTCGACCTGTTCGGGATCGTGGATCACCCGTCCCAGCATTTGGTACCCACCGCAGACGCCGATCACGGGCCGTCTCTCTCCCGCCGCGGCGCAGATGCCGGACGCCAGTCCGCTTGCCCTGAGCCACTCCAGATCTGCGATCGTGCTCTTGCTTCCGGGAAGCACGATCGCGTCAGCGCCCGCGAGTTCCGCCGGCGTGCGGACGAACCGAATGCGGACGCCAGGCTCGCGCGCGAGCGGCTCGAAGTCGTCGAAGTTCGCGATCCGGGGCAGTCGCGCGACGGCAATGTCCACCACGACCGGACCGGTCGTGGGCGCGGCAACATCGAGATCGAGCGAATCCTCGGCCGGCACCAACCGCTCGACGAAATGCGGCACCACCCCGAGCACGGGCACACCCGTGCGTGAGGTCAAGACCTCGAAACCGGGCGTCAGAAGCGAGGCGTCTCCTCTGAACTTGTTGATGATGAAGCCGCCGACACGCTGCCGGTCCTCGATCTCGAGGAGCTCCCACGTCCCGAGGAGCGAGGCGAATACACCACCTCGATCGATGTCCCCGACCAGGAGTACGGCCGCATCAGCCATGCGCGCGATGCGCATGTTGACGATCTCGTCGTCGCGAAGATTGATCTCCGCCGGACTGCCGGCGCCCTCGATGACGATCAGCTCGTACGAGTGCCGGAGCCGCGCGAGGCTCTCCTCGACGACGGGCAGCAGCGTCGTCGTCATGCGCCGATACGTGTTGAAATCGACCGTCGCGAGCGCCTGACCACGGACCACAACCTGGGAGCGATGATCCGTCTCCGGCTTCAGCAGAATCGGGTTCATGTCCACCGTCGGCTCGACGCCGGCCGCTTCGGCCTGGGCCGCCTGGGCACGTCCAATTTCGCCGCCGTCGATAGTGACGCTCGCGTTCAGGGCCATGTTCTGGGATTTGAACGGCGCCACGCGATAGCCTGCGCGGGCGAACCAGCGACAGAATGCCGTGGCGAGCACACTCTTGCCGACGCCCGAGCCAGTGCCCTGGATCATCAGGCAAGGCGCAAGCGGGCTCATCGGGATGGCGCGGACTTAGACGAAGACCATCGCCGTGACGGGCGCCGATGGCATGACCGTAGCGCGCGCACTGTGTTGCGGCGCCCGCGGCACCTCACTCCGGCCGGGCGAAAGCTTGTCGGCGGGCTCACCGGGCAGCGGCGGCCGGCCTGGCGGCCCAGGCTGGCGCGCCGGCGGCTGTGGTTGCCTGACGGCCGGCGGTGCCAGTTCGGGCCCGCGACCGCGCTCGACCGGCGCCGACGCCGACGGCACCGCTTCCGGACGCGGCGCGGCCGTCCGCCCGCTCGATGGGGCCGTGGGCGGGAGCGGCGCCGGCTCGTTGTGCTGGCGCGGCGGCGGTGTTTCGCGTCGCGCGTTGTCCTCGTGTGGCGGCGCGGTGGGTTGCGCGGGTCCGCCCTGCGGCCGCGGCGACGTCTCCAGCCGCGGCGGCGGCGCTGAACGAGGCGACCGCTCGACCCCGTTCGTGCCGAACTCGGGCCGCTTGGGTACGGGCGCCGCCGCCGCCGCCTTCGGCGTGGGCACGATCTTGGGCGGTGTGACGTGCACGGGCGTCGTGGGACTGGCGCTCGGCGCGCCACCCGCCGGCACCCCCGGGCGCGGCAGCGGCCGCGTGGCGACGACCGGTCGCGTGAACGCCGTCTCCGGCGGCCGCACGGGCGCGGCGCCGCCGCCGGCAACGAAGCTGGCCGGCTGCGGCTTCACGGTCAGCGCCCCGTGCACGGGCTTCAACTGTTTGACGTCCACCTGCGTGACGCGCGCCTCGTGCACCGCCCGACGTCCGAAGCCATCTTCCCGCACGGCCACCACGGCGTTGTGCGCCGTGGCATTACGGTAGACGGTGATATTCGTCACGTTGATGACCGTCGTATTGTTGACGACCACGTTGTTGACGATGCGCGGGCCGCCCCACCCACCCCAGTACGGCCGGCCGACGAAGCCCGGCCGGCCCCACCAGGGCACGAGCGGCTCGCCCCAACTCAACGCGACCCAGCTCACCAACGGCGCGCCGACGGAGACGCTGACACCCGGCGCGGAAAAGAATGCCACCAGCGCCGGCGCGTACACGGGCCGCGTCACAACCGGACCGGGCGCCCACGCCCAGTAGCCATCCACGAACACCCAGCGACCGTAGTGATACGGCGCCCAGCCCCATGGCGCCGTGTCGACCCAGGTCCAGCCGAAATGGGGATCCCAGATCCAGCGCCCCGTGCTGTACGGCACCCAGCCCACCGGCACGGTCTGCGGCACCCAGATCGCGCCATACGTCGGCACCGCGCGCCAAGTGCCGGAGTGGTCGAGGTCGTCCACGCCGTAGACCTGCGCGGGGACATAGCGCGCGCTGACCGCGTCGATCATCGCGTCGGTGCGCGCATAGTTCCAGCGGTCCCAGACGTCGAGCTCCGGCGCCGCGTAGCTGCGCACACTCGGGGTGTCGGCGCCCTCGACGACGACCTCCTCGCTGGCGGCGATGGCCACCGGCGGGCCCGCGGCCGGCGTCATCCCGGCGCGGCCGCCCCGCCGCGTGACGAACGAGGTGCGCTCGGGGGCGACATCCACGCGGTAGTAGCCGGCCCGCTCGACGGTGAACGCGGCGTGCGGCGTGTCGACCTCCACGGTGCGACCCGGCTCCACGCTGCGCAGGTCGAGCGTGACGTGGCCGGTGGTGACCTTCACCTGCAGAAAATCGGGCTCCTGGTTCGCCAGCCCCACCTGGGTGTCGCCCCAGCCGCGCACATACGCGTGGCCACCGACCTGCAGCTCGATGTTGCCGTCGTGGCCGGTGTAGAGCTCGTCGCCGGCGACCAGCGGCGTGTTGATCTGCGCGGGCGCCCAGTCCTGCGCGCCGGGCCGGTAGAACGACACGGGGCCCTCCGAGTAGCTGAGGCGGGGCGGCGCGGTGCCGATGGCATCGGCGCCCGCCGGCGTGGGCCCGGCGGCCGGCGGTGCGCCCGGCGGCGGCGGGGCTTGCGCGCCCACGCCGGTGGTCCCGGCCAGAAGCAGAACGACCAGCCCAGTCCCGATCGCCCGTCTCAGCATATGGACCCCCCGTCACTATGACACTGAGACTGGAGATCACCGAGGGGCATTCACGTTCAGAGCGGCGAATATCGCGCCTCGCCCCACCGAGCGGCACGGCGGGCGATGCCTGTAGGTCGACTGTCGCGTCGCTGACGAATTGTCTGTCTGGCGTGCCGTATTCGACACTGCCGCAACGCACCGTTCGGCTAAATGCCGACGGCACATGCGTTCCCGAGGTCTGGCACTCCCCTTGAACTACCCCCGCCGACCGGCAGTCAAATTTCCACTGGAGGGTCACCCGGGATGAACAAGGCCTTCGTCTTCCTCATGGGCCTGATGGTGTCCGTCGCGATGGCGACGGCCGCCCACGCCAAGGGCGCGGACGTGCATGCCGACCTCGTTCGCTGCGCCGACGTCACGGTGCCGGGCCCGCTGAGCGGGTGCGGCAGCGACCCGTTGGCGGCCGGTGACGCCGGCATCAATCGCAACGGCGACGTCGAGGTCGAAGTCCTCGGAGCCACACCGGACATGACCTACGACGTGATCCTGAGGACGCTCGATGGCAGCGCGTCGATCGGGCTCGGCGTGGTGACGACGGACGATACCGGCCGGGGTGAGATGCACCGCCGCAACGTGTTCGATCTCAACCAGGCCGGCCCGGTCACACTCGCCCTCTCACGGAACGGGTCCGCCCAGTTCGTCGCCGGGTTCGGCGGCGAGGACGGGCTCAAGGCCACGCTGGTGGCGTGTGGTGACATCAACGAGCCCACAATCCTCACCGGCTGCGGAAGCGATACCTTCCGCAGCGGCTCGGTCCGCATCGACGACGGTGACGTCATGGTGGTGTTCTCCGGCATGCCGAACGTGAGCTATCGGGCCGTGCTGCTCGGGCTTGACGGAGCCAGCCAGCTGCCGCTCGGGTCGCTCTCGACGGATATGCGCGGCCGTGGTCTGCTCCAGCTCAACGGGGCTTTGGCCGGGAACACGATCGGCGCGGGCAACGTGCTGCTCCTGGGCGCCAATAACAGCGTGCAGTTCATTTCGGGATTCCAGTCGCTGCGCCGGCGGCCGCCCGAGGTCGCCCGGTACCAGGTCGGCCTGCTGCGCTGCGCCGCCGTCAACCAGCTCGCGCCGTTGCCGAACTGTGGCGCGGACACCTTCACCAAGGGCCTCGTGACGATCGACGAGGGCGGTGACGTGAAGGTCGAAATCGTGGGGGCCGTCCCTGCGGTGCAGTACGAAGTCACGTTCGTGTCGTTCGACGCCAGCCTGGAGACGTCCATCGGGACGTTTCAGACGAACCCGGCCGGCAACGGTCAGTTCCGCGCCCATGACTTCTTCGCGGTCGGTGTCCACGGTGCCGGCAACGTGATCATCAAGCGGGACGGTGTCGATCAGTTCGTCACCGGCTTTGCCGTCGTGCGTTAGCCCGCCACGGCCCCGGCGAGGGCGTTCGAGGAGACACGAACACCCTCGCCGGGGCTCAGGGTCCGGGAATACGACCGGGCACTCGCGCCTGGCACATTTGCGGACAGCAACGCCGTGACCAGCGATGATCGGCCATTGGAATTACCTGAACCTCACGCCCGGGAGCCTATAAAGCCGATTACGCTCCCCGTGTATCCCCTCTACATTTTGATCTCGTTTAAAAATGCGATTTTGTCGATTTTCAGCCGCGCGAAGCGATTAGCGTTCACCTCAGGCGGGCCACCGGCTGGGGAGAGTGATCTTGATCCCGACACGGCGGGATCAAAATTCGCGAGGGAAAACCACCTGAGAAATTGAAGTGGTGGCCCCAACGAGATTCGCATGCTGGTGGGCCGGGCTCTCAACTTCGACATCCGCGGCGTCGCCTACCGGTCTTGATGGCGCGGGCTAGGGTTGCTGGTGGTCCTGCAGGCTGTCGAAAAGCCGCTTGACCTCGGGTGGAGGAGCAAGGCAGAGAGTTCGAAACGAGTCGACTACGGGGAGCCAACACTTCTGCGAACACCATCGCCGGCGCGCGTCGGGGTTCTCTCCCCGGTCTGACGCGAACGATCCAGAAAAATGATGCGGCTCGCTCTGGCGCCCGCGCGATGCGTCGTCTACGGTGTGAATACCTGCGGGAGGCGGGCCGTGAGGACGTAGCGCGAGAGTAGTGAACCCGGGTCGCGCCTGCAGCGAGACGACCCGGACCGACCTTCCTGCACCCGGAGGTCCCGCCCACCGGGATGGTCGCCGATGGTGGCCACGGTGGGCGGGCGCTCTCGAAGTCATCCCGCATCGAGGGAGGTGGGAATGACGCCACCGGACAGGACGGGCGCCGCTGCGGGGTAGTGCACCCGTGGGGGTGCCGTCGCACGCGCAGGACAGAGATCCCGACGGACGTCGGGAACGCGCAGGCCATGAGCCGTGCGCCCAGAGGCCCGGCGGCGGATGGGAATCGCCCCGGGCCTCACGCTTGTGTCACGGGGAGGGCACCATGCAGGCCATGCAGGAGCGACTGACCTGCTGGCTTCGAGAGCACCGGAGGGCCTATGTCTGCGACGGATGCCTGGCGCTCAACACCCGGAGCATCAGTGGCTGGTAGATGTGAGACATCCGCATCCGGGTGGTCAGAAACGATTGCAGCGCCCTGAACCGCTCTGAGTCGCTCACTCGATGACCTGATCTGCCCGCGCCAGCAGGGACGGCGGGATCGTGAGCCCGAGCGCCTTCGCCGTCTTGAGGTTGATGACCAACTCGAACCGGGACATCTCCTCCACGGGAAGATCCACCGGTTTGCTGCCCTTCAGGATCTTCTCCACGTATCGGGCGGCGACCGGACCGACGGAGGCATAGTTCACTCCGTAGGAGAAAAGGGCGCCTTGAGCCACCCGCTCCTTCCGATGAGTCGCTAACGGCAGACGATGCTCCTGGCAGAGACGGAGGATGAGGTCCTGGAACTGGGTGAGCAGAGTCCACGAGGCGATGAACACCCCATCCACGGTGCCAGGGTTGACTGCGCCGAAGACGCGTTCGATGCTCGGCTGATCTGTGACCTCTCGCTCTAGCACACTGAGTTTCAGTGTCACGCCGGCGCTTCGAACCTCTCTCAGCCACCGTCGCGACACTGGATCTTCGGGGTTGCTCAGCACGAGAACGCGGCGGAGTCGTGGAACCAGTTCCTTGAACAACTCCAGCTGCTTGGCGGGCAACTCCAGAACCGCGAAGGGGCCGGTCATATTCCCACCTGGATGCGAGAAGCTTTTCACGAACCCTGCGGCCACCGGATCGGTCACGTGGACAAACACGATCGGGATCTCCGCGGTGGCACGCTTCGCCGCCCTAGCCGCTTCGTCTTCGAAGGCCACAATCACATCTACATGACTACGTGCGAATTCAACGGCCGTGACATTCGCTGCAGTCTCGTCAGGTAGATTCCGCCAATCCAGGCGGAGAGTTTTGCCTTCCTCGTATCCAAGTGCCTTCAAGGTCTCCCGGAGTGGGCCCAGGGAGGGGGGCACGTGGTCGAGGCCGACGTGAAAGAGACCTATCCGCCAGACCTTCGGGACCTGCTGCCCCTCGGCGGCGAGCGGCGCCGCGAGAACAGCTGCACTTGTCGTCATCAGGAATCTTCGGCGCGAAATCATTCGATTACCTGATCCGCCCTGAGCAGCAGCGACGCCGGGATCGTGAGACCGAGGGCCCTAGCGGTCTTGAGGTTGATCACGAGCTCAAATGCCCAGCGTGCACTATGAGCGTCGGCAGCAGTCCGCAGCGTGGCCGGACAGGGTATGCCCGTCATCGTTGCTCCTCGCGAGCAGCGCACGGTAATGCTTGAGATCGTCTTCGTCCATGGTTGTGACGGCGTTCTGACCCGCTGCGGCTATCGGACTCGGCGTGGGCCCGAGCGCGAAAGTCGTCCCCAGCCCAGCGTAGAGATAATGACCGCTGAACGCCCTCTTGAGCGCCGTGAAGGTGGGTTCGCCGGTGCAGTGGCCGGGCGCGACGTAAGCCACTTTGAACTTATCGCGCAGGGACGTGACGATTCTTTCGATATCCGCGTCGTTGGACACCACCAGATGGAATCCGCCCGCCACGAAGTGGATGCGCGGGTTGATCGCGGTGGCTGTCTCCACGATCTTGTCGATGCCGGGATGCGAACAGCCCACGATGATCAGCGCCCCGTCGGGTGAGTTGATGGCGAGCGAGAGCTCGCGGAGTTCCAGGGTCCCGGGCTTGTCGGAGACCAGGGAGATCAGATGGACACCCGGGGCGATCTCGGTGTTCCTGTCAATCAACTGGAAGTTGGCGCCGGGCCAGGCGGCTCCAAACCGCATCACTTGAGGCGGCGCGCCGTCATAGTAGCGCTCCGGCGGCAGGAGCGAGTCGTCCTTACGATAGAAGGTGCTGGGTAAGTCGGCGCCATAGACGCCGAACCCCTCCTTTGGCGCGTAGACCTTGACCGGCGGATTCACACGCAACAGATAGGCCAGGCCTCCCATGTGATCGCCGTGGCGGTGTGACATCACGACGAAGTCAAGCTTGGACAGGTCGATGCCCTTGGCCTTTGCGTTCTGCGCGAGAATGTCGCCGTTGTTACCGGTGTCGAACAGAATGCGCTTACCGCCTGACTCGATCAGAGCGGCATAGCCCCAGTCCTTTTGCATCGCAGAGGCCTTGCCGAAGGCATCATAGAGGACGGTGATCTGCGGCTTCGGCGGCCCCGAGCTCGCTGCCTGAGGTGGCGAGGTCGTTCCGGCGCATCCGGCGAGTCCTGCAGTCATGGCCGCAAACGCTGCCGCGCCACCGGCCAGCACTTCGCGCCGCGATATCGCCGTCTCCTTCGTGGTCCGTCTCATGCTCCGCCCTCACTCTCTTGACGTGTTTCTCGCTGGCCCAACGTTCACGGTGAGTGGCCGACCGCTCTCGGCCGGTCCGGTCACCATGTTGGTATACGGTACCGTTGGGCGCAGCTTCGTCATTCGATCACCTGGTCCGCGCGCAGCAGCAGCGACGGCGGGATCGTGAACCCGAGCGCCTTGGCGGTCTTGCGATTGAGAGTGAACTCGATTCTGGTAGGCTGCTCGACCGGCAGATCGGCGGGCTTCGCGCTCCATCGCGGCAAAGGCGCTCTCGAATTCGCTCGGGTCGTGCGCTTCGTATTGTTGAAGCTCCATCTTGAGTGACCGAGCGGTCGTCTCCATCGCTCGGAGTTTCGAGCCATTTAGTTTGGCATTGGCGGGAGTCCAGAGCACTGCAATCCGGGTGACACGTGGAAGGGCCTGCCCGATCAACTCCAGCCGTTTCGCCGCGAGTTCCGGGCTGAAGATGGTCGATCCGGTGATGTCCCCCCCCCGGCCGGGCAAGGCTGGTGATGAGGCCCGCGACAACAGCGTCGCCGCCGGCCGCCATGACAATGGGTATCGTCGTGGTCGCCTGCTTGGCCGCAAGAATCGCCGGTGTCCCTGAGGTGACGATGATGTCAACCTTGAAACGAACCAACTCGGCCGCAAAGTCGGGCAGCCGCTCGTACTTCCCGTCGGCCCATCGGAACTCAAAGATCGTGTTCCTTCCCTCTTCATAACCGAGATCACGCAGCCCTGCGCGCAACGCCTCCACATTGCCCGCGACGCCGGACGCAGAGCTGATAGCGAGGAACCCAATCCGCGCGATCTTCCCCGGTTGCTGCTGAGCGAACGCCGCAAGCGGTGTGGTAACCACGCCTGCGCCAAGCGCGAGAAGCATGTCCCGACGGGTTGTCACGATGCCGCGACCGCCACGTACTGGCTGAGCACTGCGGCGATCTTCCGCCAGCCGTCGATCCTGCGCAACTTGATCTGCCCGGTCGCCACGAGGCTGAAGAGCAGGTCCAGCGCCGCCGCGTCTTCGGTCGGCAGCGAGGCCCGCGTCTTCGCAGTTGAAGGAGTCGGTGAGTTTCTACGAGGCGAAAGCGCAGGATGCGTTGACGACGTAGAGAGGAAAAACGGCTCCGGGTTTCAGTGAATTTTGAGAGTTTATGAAACCCGAAGCGACGAAAGACTAACGAAATCGAAATGGTGGCCCCAACGGGATTCGAACCCGTGTTTCAGCCTTGAGAGGGCCGTGTCCTAGGCCTCTAGACGATGGGG
Source organism: Methylomirabilia bacterium (assembly GCA_041497115.1). Taxonomy (GTDB): domain Bacteria; phylum Methylomirabilota; class Methylomirabilia; order Rokubacteriales; family CSP1-6; genus AR5. Next base: position 34,475 of record JBGQFW010000025.1, on the reverse strand, counting down.
CCGCGAGCTGGCTGGGGGAGGAGGATTCGAACCCCCGCTACCAGGGCCAGAACCTGGTGTCCTACCCCTAGACGATCCCCCAACGACGCTCACTGCGACAGCACGGCAGAGCATACCACGGTCAGCGCAGGGTCGCGCGCAGGCCGCGGCTGGGGCGGAAGCGCGGCACGCGCGCCGAGGGGATCGTGATGACCTTGCCGGTGCGCGGATGGCGGCCGCGCTTGGACGCCCGGCGCGCGACGACGAAGGTGCCGAAGCCGCTGATGGTGGCGCTGCCGCCGTTGCGCAGCCCCTCGCGGATGCCGGCCAGGAAGGCGGTCAGCGCGCGCTCGGCGGCGCCGCGCGAGCCGCGCGAGGTCTGGGCGAGGACCAGGACGAGATCGGCGCGGGTCACGACGCGGCGGCGGCGGCCATGACGCGCGCCACCGCCTCTTCGAACATCGCCGGCGGGAAGGGTTTCTCGATGACGGGCACGCCGGACTCCTCGAGGAATGTCCAGGCGCCGGGGTTGGCGGTGTCACCGGTGATGAAGACGAAGCGCTTGGCCAGGGCGGGCTCGCGCGCGAGGACGGCGCGGTAGAACTCCTGGCCGTCGCCGTCGGGCATGCGGATGTCCGACACGATCAGGTCGTAGCTGCGGCGCTCGACGCACTCGAGCCCGGTGCGGCCGCCGGAGGCCATGTCCACGCGCCACCCCTGCTGGCTCAGCAGCGTCACCACCAGATCGAGCACGCTCGGCTCGTCCTCCACCACCAGCGCCACGCGGCCAGTGCCGCTGGCCACCGGGGCGCGCGGGCGCAGCTTGGGCGCCGTCTCCGGCGCGCGGCTCACCGGCAGCTCGATGGTGAAGGTCGTCTCGCCCGGGCGGCTGCGCACGCTCAGCTTGCCGCCGTGCTCCTCGAGGATGCCGTAGGAGACGGACAGCCCCAGCCCGGTGCCGCTGCCCACCGTCTTGGTCGTGTAGAAGGGCTCGAACACGCGCGGTAGCACCTCGGGCGGGATGCCGGGCCCGTCGTCCACGACCTCGGCGACGAGCGTCCGGCCGTCGGGGCTCACGCCGGTGCGCACGACGATGCGCCCCTGCGGCTTCATCTCGAGAATCGCCTGCTCGGCGTTGAGCAGCAGGTTGAGGAACACCTGCTCGAGCTGCTGCGCGTCGCCGGTGATCTCCGGCAGGTCGGAGGCGAACTCCGTCTCGACCGTGATGCCCGAGAGGGTGAGCTGGTTCAGACGCAGGGCCAGCGTCTGCTCGATCACCGCCTGCAGCCGCACCGCCGCGCGCTCGGGCGGGCGCTGGCGGGCGAAGAAGAGCAGGTTGCGCACGATCTTGGCCATGCGGTCGCCCTGGGCCACCATGAGCTCGACGGGACGGCGCAGCGCCGGGGGCGTGTCGCGGCTGAGCAGCAGCTGGCCGTAGCCGATGATGACGCTGAGCGGGTTGTTGAGCTCGTGGGCGACGCCGGAGACGAGCTGGCCGAGCGCGGACATCTTGGCCGCCTGCACGAGCTGGGCCTGCGTGTCGCGCAGCCGGGTGAGGCTGTCCTGGGCCGTGGCGTAGAGGCGCGCGTTCTCGAAGGCCAGCGCGGCCTGGTCGGCGAAGGCCTGCAGCGTCTGCAGATCGTCGGCGGTGAACTCGCGCCCGGTGCGGTCGCTCAGCCCCAGCGCGCCGACGATGCGGTCGTGGGTCAGCAGCGGGATGGCGAGAATGGACCGGATGTCGGCGGCGGCCAGCCGCTCGCGCATCGTGGCGGGCAGCTCCACGTGCGGCTCGTTCAGGATGTCGGGGCTCATCACCACCTTGCGCTCGGCCACCGCGCGGCCGGCGGCCCCCTCGCCCGGCTTCAACACGAGCCCCTTCACGACGTCGGCGGCGGGGCCGTGCGAGGCGATGACGGTCAGCGTGCCGTCCTCGGGGTCGTAGTGGAAGACGGCCGAGCCGGTGACGTTGACGAGGTCCACGATGCCGTGGGCGACCAGGGCGGCGATGCGCTCCACCTCCAGCGTGCCGGTCAGCTCGCGCCCCAGGCGCGCCAGCACCTCGGCCACGTCGCGCCGGCGCTGGGCCTCGCGGTACAGGCGCGCGTTCTGGATCGCCACCGACGCCTGCGCGACGAACATCTCGATGACCTCGACCGTGTCGGGCGCGAAGCGCAGCGGCTCGTTGTGGCTGAGCGACAGGACGGCCACGAGCTGGTCGCCGGCGGTGACGGGATAGGCGGCGAAGCTGGTCAGCCCCCAGCGCGCGCCCCACTCCGGGCTGGCCACGCGCGGGTCCGCATGGACGTCGTCCACCACCAGCCGCTTGCGCGTGCGCGCCACCCACCCCACGCCGCCGTCCTCGTAGGACATCGCGCGCAGCGGAAAGTCGTCGGCCATCTCGGCGATGGAGCCGCCCATGAAAGTCAGCGTGCGGGTGGCGTCGTCGGCCAGCCAGAACGAGCCGAAGCGCACGCCGGTGAGCTGGGCGGCCGACTCCGAGATCATGCGCAGCAGCTCGTCCAGCTCGAGCGAGGAGGAGATGCGCTGGTTGACGGCGGCCAGCGCGCGCACGCGCTCGGCCTGCACGCGCTCGGCCTGGTAGAGGTGGGCGTTGCGGATGGCCACGCCGGCCTGCGCGGCGAGCAGGCGCAGCGCCTCCTGCTCCTCGCCGTCGGGCAGCCCCTCGGGCAGCACGTAGTCCAGCACGCCCACGAACGTGTCGCCCACGTCGATCGGCACGCCGTAATAGGTGGCGCGCGGCCGCCGCTCCCACCACTCGCGCGCCAGCGTGCGCGGGTGCTGCAGCGGCTGCGGCACGAGCACGGGCTGGTGCTGCTCGACGACGATGCCGGGCAGCCCGGCGGTGGCCGGCCGCTCGAGCGGCACCTCCTCCCACTCGGGGCTGGAGATGGCCGCCGCCCGCAACCGCTGGCGCGTCTCGTCGAACACGTTGACGGCGGCCAGCGCGCCCGGCCGCATGGCGGCGGCCGCCGCCGCGATGCGCTGCATGACGTCGCCGGCATCGAGCGAGGCGGTGATGGACCGGCTCACCGCCACCAGGTCGCGCAGCCGCCCGGCGCGGCGCACCGCGTCGGCGTACGAGCGGGCGTTCTGCAGCGCCACCGCCGCGCGCGCGGCGAGCGAGCCGACCAGCGCGCGGTTCTCGTCGCTCGACAGCTCGTCGGTGCGCGCGCGCACCGCCAGCACGCCCAGCACCTCGTCGCCGGCCAGGATGGGCACCGACAGCATGCGCTGGATGCCGGTCTCGCGCGCCCACTCGGCCGACAGCGTGCGGGCATCGCTGGCCACGTCGTCCACGTAGATCGGCGCCTTGCTCTCGGCCACGCGGCCGGCCACGCCCTCGCCGAAGCTGATGCGGCGGCGCAGCCGCACGTCGATGCTGCCGGGCTCGGCGTAGGAGGCCTGCAGCCGCAGGACGCGCTCGGCGGCGTCGGCCGTCCACAGCTGCACCGACGGGGCGTTGAGCAGCCGCGCGGTGGCCTGCGCGATGCGGCGCAGGATGTCGTCCACCACCAGCGACTCGCCGACCAGCTGCTCGACCTCGGCCAGCTCGCGCAGCCGCTCGGCGCGGCGGGTGGCGTCGGCGTAGACGCGCGCGTTGTCGATGGCCAGCGCGGCCTGCTCGGCCAGCCAGCGCAGCGCGGCGATCTCCTCGTCGGCGAAGGCGCGCACCGTCCAGTAGTGCACGACCAGCGCGCCGTGCACGCGCCCCTTGGAGCGCAGGGGCGCGGCGGCCACCGCCTTGAACCCTTCCCGCTCCACCTGGGCCCGGCGGTCGGGCGTGAGCCACGTCTCCGGGTCCTCGAGCATGTTGGGCGTGGCGATGGTCTGCCCCTGTAGGATGGCGCGGCTGATGGGGCCGCCGCCGACGGGGATGACGCCGGCGTCGGAGTACTCGCCGCTGAGCCGCCCCGCCGCGCGCATGACGGTGAACGCGGAGGAGTGGCCGTCCCACGAGACGACCAGCGCGGACTCGCCGCCCATCACCTCGAGGGCCTTCTCGACGATGGTGTCGAGCACCTCGTTGAGGTCGAGCGAGGACGCCAGCGACTGCCCGACCGCCTCGACGGCGCGCACGAACATGGCCCGGCGGCGGCGCTCGCTGACGTCCACGTGCAGGCCGATGACGCCGGCGATCTGTCCGGTGTCCTCACGCCACGGGAAGTAGCGCGCCTCCAGCCAGACGTAGCCGCGGCCGGGCAGGGCGCAGCGGGCCTCGGTCAGGGCGTTCTCGCCGCCGCGGGCGCGGGCCAGCAGGCCGTCCAGCCCGCCCTCGCGCAGGAAGGCCAGCAGGTGCTCGGCGGGGCGCCCCACCGCCTCGGCGCGCGGCACGCCGGTGAGCCCCTCCATCGCGCGGTTCCACGCGATCACAGTGAGGCGGGCGTCGGTGACCACCACCGCGTCATCGAGACCGTCTATCAGGCCTTGGCCGAAGCGGTCCACGGATTCGACGAGTATAATCCAAGGTCGCATGCGCCCGGACATCGTCTCGACGCTCGTGCTGGCGGTCGTGGCCGTCGTGCTCGCCGTGATCGCCTACGCGAGGGACCCCGGGCTGCCCCTGATCGGCATCCGCAACGGCGCCAGCATGCTCTGGTTCATCCTGCCCCGCCTGGTGCCGGCCATCATCATCGCCGGCCTGCTGCAGGTGCTGGTGCCGCAGGAGGCCGTCCAGCGCTACTTCGGCCGCGAGAGCGGGCTGCGCGCGCTCTGCATCGCCTCGCTCGCCGGCGTGCTGACGCCGGGCGGGCCGATGGTGACGGTGCCGTTCATGGTGGCGCTGGCCCACTCCGGCGCGGCGATGGCGCCGCTCGTCGCGTACATGACGTCGTGGTCGCTCTTCGGCATGCAGCGGATCATCGCGTGGGAGGCGCCGCTGATGGGCTGGCGCTTCGTGGCGGTGCGCGTGATTCCCAGCCTCGCCTTCCCCGTCCTCGCCGGCTGGCTCGTCAAGACCTTCTACACGGAATAGGGCGATGGCGTTCACCGACCTGCGCGACTTCGTCGCGCGCCTCGAGCAGCGCGGTCGCCTGCGCCGCGTGACCGTCCCGGTCTCGCGCGATCTCGAGATCACCGAGATCGTGGACCGGGTGTCGAAGACGCGCGGCGAGGGCAACGTGGCGCTGCTGTTCGAGCGGGTGACCGGCTTCGACATGCCGGTGCTGGTCAACGCGTTCGGCGCCGAGGACCGCATGGCGCTGGCGCTCGGCGTCGGCCGGCTGGACGAGCTGGGCAAGCGGGTGGCCAAGGTCGTGGACGCGCGGGTGCCCGGCACGTTCGCCGAGCGGTGGCGCAAGCTCGGCACCCTACTCGACGTCGCGCGGGCGGCGCCGCGCCGGGTCGAGCAGGCGCCCTGCCAGGAGATCGTCGAGACCGCCGCGCCCTCGCTGGCCGGCCTGCCCATCTTGCAGTGCTGGCCCGCCGACGGCGGACGCTACATCACGCTGCCCGCCGTGTTCACGCGCGATCCCGTCACCGGCGCGCGCAACGTGGGTATGTACCGGCTGCAGGTGTTCGACGACCGCACGCTCGGCATGCACTGGCAGACCCACAAGGGCGGCGCCGAGCACGAGCACCGCGCCACCTCCCGCATGCCGGTGGCGATCGCGCTCGGCGGCGACCCGGCGGTCATCTACGCGGCGAGCGCGCCGCTGCCGCCGGGGCTCGACGAGATGGTCTTCGCCGGCTGGCTGCGCGGCGGCGGCGTGCCGATGGTGCGCTGCCGCTCCAACGACCTCGAGGTGCCCGCCGACGCCGAGATCGTGCTGGAGGGGTGGGTGGACCCGCGCGAGCGGCGGCGCGAGGGGCCGTTCGGCGACCACACCGGCTACTACTCGCTGGCGCGCGACTACCCGGTGTTCCACCTGACCGCGGTCACGCGGCGCGCCCGGCCGATCTACCCGACGACGATCGTCGGGCGCCCGCCCCAGGAGGACTACTGGCTGGGCAAGGCCACCGAGCGCATCTTCCTGCCGATCATGCGGCTGATGCTGCCCGAGATCGTGGACGTGAACATGCCGGCCGAGGGCATCTTCCACAACCTGGTGATCGTCTCGATCCGCAAGCGCTACCCCGGCCAGGCCCGCAAGGTGATGCAGGCCCTGTGGGGCATGGGGCTCATGATGCTGGCCAAGACGATCGTCGTCGTCAGCGACCACGTCAACGTGCACGATCTCTCCGAGGTCGCCTGGCGCGCCACCGGCAACATCGACCCCAAGCGCGATCTCGTCCTGCTCGAGGGGCCGATGGACGACCTCGACCACGCCGCGCTCCGCCACCGGTTCGGCGGCAAGCTCGGCGTGGACGCGACGGAGAAGGGGCCGCTCGACGACGTCGTCCAGCCGTGGCCCGAGGAGATCCGCATGAGCGACGCGGTGCGCGACCTCGTCACCCGCCGCTGGAAGGACTACGGGCTCTGAGCACGCTCGGCCGCCTGCTCGAGGCGATCAAGTTCGAGCACACGGTCTTCGCGCTGCCCTTCGCGTACATCGCCATGGTGCTGGCCGCCGGCGGCTGGCCCGGGACCGGGACCGTGCTGTGGGTGACGGCGGCGATGGCCGGCGCCCGCACGTGCGCGATGGCGACCAACCGCGTGGTGGACCGCGCGATCGACGCGCGCAACCCGCGCACGGCCGGCCGCCACCTGCCACGCGGCACGCTGGGCGTGGGCGAGCTGAGGCTGCTCGCCGCCGGCGGCGCGGCGCTGATGCTCGTGGCCGCCGCGCGGCTTAACCCGCTCTGCCTGGCGCTGGCGCCGCTCGCCCTGCTCTTCCTCGTCGGCTACTCCTACACGAAGCGCTTCACCTGGGGCTCGCACTGGATCCTCGGCTTCACCGACGGCATCGCCGCCGCCGGCGGCTGGATCGCCGTGCGCGGCCGCTTCGAGCCGCCCGCGCTCGTGCTGTGGCTGGCGCTGACGGTGTGGATCGCCGGCTTCGACCTGATCTACGCCTGCCAGGACGTCGAGGTGGATCGCGCGCAGGGGCTGCACTCGGTCCCCGCGCGCTTCGGCATCCCCGCCGCGCTCGGGCTGGCGCGGCTCAACCACGCGCTGACGGCGGCGGCGCTGGCCGCGCTGGGCCTGATGATGGGGCTCGGCGTCTTCTACTGGCTCGGCTGGCTGGCCGTCGTCGGGCTGCTCGTCTACGAGCACTCGCTGGTGCGTCCCGACGACCTCTCGCGCCTCGACGTCGCGTTCTTCAACGTCAACGGCTACATCGCGGTGATCGTGCTGGCCGCGGTGGTGAGCGGGCTCTGGCGGTGACGAAGCCCGAGGTGGTGCGGGCGATGTTCACGCGCATCGCCGGCCGCTACGACCTCATGAACGCGCTCATGACCGGCGGCCGCCACCACGCGTGGCGGCGCGTCACCGCGGCGGCGGTCGCCCCGGCGCCCGCCGGCCCCGCGCTCGACCTGGCCACCGGCACCGCCGACCTCGCGCTGGCCGTCCGCGCCGTCGCGCCGGACCGCACGGTGGTCGGCGCCGACTTCGCCGAGGCGATGCTGCGCCGGGCGCGGGCGAAGCTGGCCGCGCGGGGCGAGCGGCGCGTGCCCCTGCTGGCCGCCGACGCGCTGGCGCTGCCGTTCGCCGACGCCACCTTTGCCTGCGTGACCTCGGCGTTCCTGCTGCGCAACCTCGCCGACCTGGCGGCCGGCCTCGCCGAGATGCGCCGGGTGACGCGGCCGGGCGGGCTGGTGGCCGCGCTCGAGATCACGCGGCCGGGCGTCCCCGGCTGGGACGCGCTCTTCGGCCTGTACTTCAACCGGCTCGTGCCGCTGATCGGCGCCGTCGTCGCCCGCGACCGCGCCGCCTACACCTACCTGCCGCAGTCGGTCGAGCGCTTCGTCACGCCGGCCGAGCTCGCGCGCCTCATGACGCGCGCCGGGCTGCGCGACGTGCGCTACCGCCGCCTTGGCCTCGGCACCCTCGCGCTCCACGTCGGCGCCGCCTGAGCGCGCGCGAGCGCGCGTGGTACGATTCGCCGAATGACGCTCCCCGAGTCGGTGGCGCAGTTTCCCCGCGAGCGGACGTGGCTGCTGCCCGCGCTGCAGGCCGTGCAGCGCGCCGAGCGCTGGCTCTCACCGGCCGCGCTCGAGGCCGTCGCCGCCCACCTGCGCGTGCCGGCGAGCGAAGTGTGGGGCGTCGCCAGCCACTATCCCGAGCTGCGCCTGGCCGCGCCGGGCCGCCGCCTCGTGCGCGTGTGCACCGGGGTGGCGTGCCTCACGCGCGGCGGCCGCGCGATCCTCGGCGCGTGCGAGCGGCGCCTCGGCGTGCGCGCGGGCGAGACGACGGCCGACGGCGGCGTCACGCTGGAGGAGCTCGACTGCGCGTTCGCGTGCGCCAGCGCGCCGGTCGTCGAGGTGGACCACCACTACCGCGGGCGCGTCGCGCCGGCCGACGTCGAGACGCTGCTGGCGGTGGCCGCCGTGCCCCACGCGCGGCCGGCGACCGGGCGCGGCGGGCCGCCGGCGGCGCTGCCGGCGGCGGGCTCGCCGGGCGCGCGCTTCGCCGCGCTCAAGCGCGAGGCCGAGCGCCGCCGCACCGGCGCGCGGCTGGCCGTCGGCCTCGGCACCTGCGGCCTCGCGGTGGGCGGCGCCGCGACGTTCGACGCGCTCGCCGCCGAGACCGAGCGGCGCGGGCTGCCGTTCCGTGTCGTCGCCGCCGGCTGCAACGGCATGTGCTGGGCCCAGCCGGTCGTCGAGGTCCTGCGCGACGGGCGCCCGCGCCTCACCGCCGGGCCGGTCACCGTCGAGGGTGTCGGGCGGCTGCTCAACGCGCTGGCGGCGGGCGCCGAGCGCGACGTCGCCGTCGGCGACGAGTTCATGGCGCCGCAGCAGCGCGTCCTCCTCGAGCGCTGCGGCATGGCCGATCCCCACGACATCGCCGACGCGCTCCGCCACGGCGGCTACGGCGCCTTCGCCCGCGCGCTGGACGACGGGCGCCCCGAGCGCGTCATCGACGAGGTGCGGGCGGCGGGGCTGGCCGGGCGCGGCGGCGCCTGGTTCCCGACCGCGGTGAAGTGGGCCGCCTGCCGCGCCGCCGCCGGGGCGCCGAAGTACCTCGTCGTCAACGGCGAGGAGGGCGAGCCCGGCATCTTCAAGGACCGTCACCTGATGGAAGGCGATCCCCACCGCCTGCTCGAGGCGGTGCTCCTCGCCGCGTTCGCCGTGGGCGCCGCCCGCGCGATCGTCTACATCCACGGCGAGGCCGACCTGTCCGCGCAGCGTGTCGCCATCGCGCTCGAGCAGGCGCGGGCGTGGGGACTCGTCGGTCCGCGCATCCTCGGCGCCGACTTCTCGCTCGAGGTCGAGATCCGGCGTGGCGCCGGCGGCTTCGTGCTGGGCGAGGAAACCGCGCTGCTGGAGTCGATCGAGGGGAGGCGCGCGATGCCGCGCACGCGCCCGCCCTTCCCGGTCGAGTCCGGCGTGTTCGGCCGGCCCACCGTCATCAACAACGTCGAGACGCTCTTCGCGGTGGTGCCCATCGTCGACCGCGGCGGCGGCCGGTTCGCCGCGCTCGGGGGCGGCCGCGGCACCAAGCTCTTCGGCCTCTCCGGCCACCTGCGCCGTCCCGGCGTCGTCGAGATGGAGGTCGGCGCCACACTGCGCGCGCTGATCGAGGGGATCGGCGGCGGCTCGTCCACCGGCCGCCCGATCCGCGCCGCCGTCGTCGGCGGCCCGTCGGGCAGCGTCGTCCCCGCCCGTCAGTTCGACGAGCCGCTCGTCCCGCGCGGCGCGGTGAGCCCGGGCACCGGCGGCATCGTCGCGCTCGACGAGACGTTCTCGGTGCGCGAGGCGGTGCGCACGCTGCTCGCCTTCAACACGCGCGAGTCGTGCGGCAAGTGCACGCCCTGTCGCGAGGGAACGGCGCGGCTGCTGGCGATGCTCGACGCGCCCCTCGACCCCGCGCGCACCGGCGAGCTGGCCGAGGCGATCCAGCTCGCGTCGCTGTGCGGTCTCGGCCAGGCAGCACCGCTCGCGGTGGTGGCCGGGCTCGCCGAGTTCCCGCGCGAGTTCGGCGTATCATGAGGCGATGAAGGTCACGATCGACGGTCGCGCGGTGGAGGTCGCCGAGGGCGCGACGGTCCTCGACGCCGTCAACCGCCTCGGCGTGCCGCTGCCGCAGCTCTGCAAGGATCCCGATCGCGCGCCGCTCGGCGCCTGCCGCACGTGCCTGGTGCACGTCGAGGGGGTGCGCGGCACGCCGGCGGCCTGCCACCTGCCCGCCCGCGACGGCATGCTCGTGTCTACCGACCATCCCGAGGCGGCGCGCGTGCGCGCGACGGTGCTCGATCTCACGCGCTCGATGCTCACCGAGGGGGCCGACCGCGACGGCTTCGGCCAGGTCGGCGCGGCGATCGCGCGCCACGGGCGGCGGCCGCCGTCGTGGGCGCCGCTGCACCGCTTCGAGACGGACGCCAGCAAGTCGTTCTTCGTCCTCGACCGCGAGGCGTGCATCCTCTGCGGCCGCTGCACGACGGCGTGCGGCGAGGTGCAGCAGATCGGCGCCATCTCGCTCGTCGGCCGCGGCCACGCGACGAAGGTCGGCGTGGCCGGCGACGGCGCGATGGCGGCCTCGGTGTGCACGTCCTGCGGCCAGTGCGTCGCCACCTGCCCCACCGGCGCGCTGCGTCCCAAGGAGACGCCCGCGACGATCGTGCGCGCCGTCGAGACGACCTGCCCGTACTGCGGCGTGGGGTGCGGGATCGAGGCGCGGGTGCGCGACGACGGCCGCCTGGCGCTGATGGCCGACGACGTGCCGGCCAACCGCTCGAGCCTCGGCATGCTGTGCGTGAAGGGCCGCTTCGGCACCGGCTTCGTCCACGCGCCGGACCGGGTGACGACGCCGCGGATCCAGCGCGACGGCCGCTGGCAGGACGTGAGCTGGGACGCCGCGCTCGACGCCGCCGCCGAGGGGCTCGCCCGCCACCGCGGGGCGTTCGGCGCGCTGGCCAGCGCCAAGGCCACCAACGAGGACGGCTACGTCATGCAGAAGTTCGCGCGCGTGGTGATGGCCACCAACGACATCGACCACTGCACGCGGCTGTGCCACTCGCCCTCGGTGGAGGCGATGATCGCTTCGATGGGGTCGGGCGCCACCTCCAACTCTTACCAGGACTACGAGGACGCCGGCTGCCTGATGGTGGTCGGCGCCGACGCCTCGTCCAACCACCCGGTGATCGCGGTGCGCTTCCGCCGCGCGGTCGGCCGCGGCGCGCGGCTAATCGTCGTCAATCCCAAGCGCGTGGAGCTGTGCGACCAGGCCGATCTCTGGATCCAGCCGCGCCCGGGCACCGACGTCGCGCTCTTCAACGCGATGGCCCGCGTGATCCTGGACGAGGGGCTGCACGACGAGACGTTCGTGCGGGCGCGCACCGACGGCTTCCACGCCTGGCGCGGCTCGCTCGAGCCCTTCACGCTCGCGCACGCCGAGCGGATCACCGGCGTGCCGGCCCGCGACATCGCCCAGGCCGCGCGCTGGTACGCGAAGCCCGCCTTCGCGGGATCCTGCCTGATCTGGGGCATGGGCATCACCCAGCACGTCAACGGCATCCACAACGCCCACGCGTTGCTGAACCTGGCCCTGGTCGCCGGCCAGGTGGGGCGCCCGGGCTCCGGGGTGTCGCCGCTGCGCGGTCAGAACAACGTCCAGGGGTGCGGCGATGCCGGCTGCATCCCGACCAACCTGCCCGGCTACCAGATGTACGTGCCCGAGACCCTGGCGCTCTTCGAGGCGGCGTGGGGCGTGCGGCCGCCCGGCGCGACGGGCCGCGTCGTCACCGAGATCGTCGAGGGATGCCTCACCGGCGCCACCCGCGCGATGTACGTCGTCGGCGAGAACCCGCTGCTCTCGGAGCCCGACCTGCACCACGCCGAGAAGGCGCTCGGCCAGCTCGACTTCCTCGTCGTCCAGGACCTCTTCCTGCACGAGACCGCCGAGCGCGCCCACGTGTTCCTGCCCGCCGCCGCCTTCGCCGAGAAGGAGGGCACGTTCACCAACTCCGAGCGGCGCGTCCAGCGCGTGCGGACCGTGCTCCCGCCGCCGGGCGAGGCGAGGCCCGACTGGTGGATCACCGCCGAGCTCGCCCGGCGCGTGGCGGGGCGGCTCGGCCTCGACGTCGGGCGCCAGTTCGACTACGCGGGGCCGGCGGCGATCTTCGACGAGATGGCGCGCCTCACGCCGTTCCTCGCCGGCCTGTCGCACGCGCGGCTGGACCGCGAGGGCGGTATCCAGTGGCCCTGCCCGACGCCCGACCACCCGGGCACGCCCTTCCTCTACGGCGACACGTTCCCGCGCGGCCGCGCGCGCTTCATCCCCGCGCGGCAGATCGAGGAGGCGGCTGAGCTGCCCGACGCCGACTACCCGTTCCTGCTCAACACCGGGCGGCTGCTCTACCACTGGCACGGCGGCACCCTCACCCGGCGCGTGCAGGGACTGCTCGAGCTGGCGCCGCGGCTGGAGATCGCCATCCACCCCGGCGACGCGCGCCGGCTCGGCGTGGACACCGGCGCGCGCGTGCGCGTCGCCTCGCGGCGCGGCGAGCTGACCGGCTACGCGCGGGTGACCGAGGCCGTGCGCGCGGGGGCGATCTTCATCCCGTTCGTGAAGCTGGCCGACTCGGCGGCGAACTTCCTGACCAACTCCGCCTGCGACCCCGCCTCGAAGATCCCCGAGTACAAGGTCTGCGCCGTCCGCCTGGAGCGCATCGCCTGAGGAGAGCCCGCATGGCCCGTCCCGCCCTCTTCGTCGTGAAGGCGACGATCCCGCCCGAGCAGGAGGCGGCCTTCAACGCGTGGTACGACACGGTGCGCGCGGCGGAGGCGGCCCGCGTGCCCGGCTGCACCGGCATGCGGCGGTACGCCGCGCTGCCGCTCGAGAGCGCGCACGCCGGCGCCGAGCCGTGGCAGTACATGGTCTGCTACGAGTTCGAGTCGGAGGCGACGCTGCAGGCGTTCGTGCGCTCCGACACGCTCCGCGCGATGACGCAGGACTACGACGCGCGCTTCGGCGGCGACCGCGCGCGCTTCGCCTACCGCCAGATCCACCCCTAGCCGGCGAGGAAGCGGCCGAGCGCGGCGGCGAACTCGGCGGGGCGGTCGAGCGTGAGGTGGTGGTAGGCCTCGGGGATCGTGACCAGCGTCGCGCGCGGGATGGAGGCGCGCAGCCGCTCGGCCATCTCGGCGGGGAGGATCGGCGAGAGGCCGCCGCGCACGATCAGCGTCGGCGCGGTGATCCGCGGGAGCAGGGGCCAGGCGTCCACCGGCTGCCGGGCGCCGTGCGTGGCCGGATCGAAGCGCCAGCCCCAGCCCCCGTTGCGCTGCGCGAGGCCCGCGCGCGCCAGGTGGGCGAGCAACGCCGGCTCGGCGAACGTCTCGCGCGGCAGCAGGCGGAAGGCCTGCATCCCAGCCTCCTCGCTCGAGTAGGCGCGCGGCAGGCGGCGGCCGCGGGCGTGCATGAAATCCAGCCGCTCGGCCGGGATGACCGGCCGCGAGTCCACGATGACGAGCGCGCCGACGCGCGCGGGATGCCAGGCCGCGAACGTCATCGCGTTGTGGCCGCCCATCGAGTGGCCGATCACCGTCATCGTCCGCAGGCCGAGCTGGTCCATGACGGCCAGCAGGTCGCCGGTGAAATCGTCGGTCCCGTACGCGGGGGGCTCGGCCCACTGGCTCTCGCCGTGACCGCGCTGGTCGAGCGCGATCACGTGGAACCGGTCGGTGAAGGCCGGCGTCACCCGGTCGAACCAGTGCGCGTGGGCGGCGCCGCCGTGCAGGAAGCAGAGCGCGGGGGCGCCGGCGCGCCCCGACTCCAGCAGATGCAGCGCGAGCCCGTTCACCGCAAGTGTGCGCGAGCGCGCCGCTTCGCAGCCGAGCGGAGTGGTCATGGGCGCGATTGTACGTCGGTTGCGAAATTTTCCTTTGCAGCCTCTCGAGCGACTCGCTATTGTCGAAAGAGCAAATGTCCGAGGCCCCGCCGCAGCCCTTGACGCGTCGCAATCTTCTGGACGGCGGCTACACCGTGGCACTGCTCGCTGTTGCCATCGCCGCCGGCTACGGCATCCTCGCGCTCGACGCCCCGTCCGGCGCCCGGACCGCGCGCGTGGTCGCGCCCGCCGGGCCGGTGGCCGAGCTGCCGCCCCGCCCGGAGCCGGCGACGCCGCCGCCGGTCATGCCCCCCGACACCGCCCCGACGGGCGAGGCGCCGGCGCCGGCCGAGAAGCCGGTCGTCGTGGCTCGCCCGGCGCCCGAGCCGGTCGCGCCGCCGCGGCCGCGCCCGGAGGCCCGGCCGGCGTCCCCGCCCCGGCCCGCCCGACCCGGCGAGCCGGCGGCCGAGGTGCCCTGGCCGTCGCCCACGGTGACCGGCCGGGTCGTGGACGCCGAGCACAAGCCGCTGGCCGGCGCCTCGGTGGTGGTGCACGGCGTGGAGGTCCAGACCGACGCCGACGGCGCCTTCCGGCTGGAGCAGGTGCCGTCCGACGCCCCGCTGCTCGTCAAGCTCCCGGGGTTCGAGAAGGCCTGGATCCCGCCCACCCGCGGCACGGTCGAGGCGGTGCTCAAGCCCCAGACGATCAAGGCCGCCTACCTCACCTACTTCGGCTTCGGCGACCGGGGCATCCGCAACCGCGTGCTGGATCTCGCGGCCCGCACCGAGCTGAACGCGGTGGTCATCGACGTCAAGGGCGACCGGGGCTGGATCCTCTACCCGACCGAGATCGAGCAGGCGCTGGCCGTCGGCGCGCAGGGTCCCGCCACGCAGCGCGACTTCGACGCGATGATGGCCGACCTCAAGGCGCGCGGCATCTACACGATCGCCCGCATCGTGACCTTCAAGGACAACGTCCTGGCCCGCAGCCGGCCCGACCTGGCGATCATCGACACCCGCACGGGCAAGCCGTGGATGGACAACGAGAAGCTCGCCTGGGTGGACCCCTTCCGCGAGGAGGTGTGGGGCTACAACATCGCGATCGGCAAGGAAGCGATCCGCCGCGGCTTCGACGAGGTCCAGTTCGACTACGTCCGGTTCCCGACCGACGGCCGCCTGGCCGCGACCCGTTACTCGAAGCCCAACACGCGGGAGACGCGGCTGCCGACCATCGCCGCCTTCCTCGAGCGCGCCCGCCGCGAGCTGGGCGCCACCGGCGCCTTCGTGAGCGCCGACGTCTTCGGCTACACCGCCTTCAACGAGAACGACACCGACATCGGCCAGCGCATCGAGGAGCTGGCGCCGCACCTGGACTTCATCTGCCCGATGGTCTACCCGTCCGGCTACCACAAGGGCATCCCCGGCTATCCGAACCCGGTGATGGTCCCGTATCGGGTGGTCCACGAGAGCGTGCGGCTGATCCGCAAGCGCGCCGGCGTCAACGTCGTGCGCGTGCGCCCGTGGCTGCAGGACTTCAAGGACTACGCGTTCGACCGCCGCATCTTCGGCGTGCCCGAGGTGCAGGCGCAGATCCGCGGGGCCGAGGAGGGGGGCGGCCACGGCTGGATGCTGTGGAACCCGAAGAACGACTACACGGGCGCCGCGCTGCGCGGCAAGAACGCCCTCGCGGCGCGATGAGGCTGGTCCTCGTCCTCCTGCTGCTGCTCACCGCCGCGCTGATCCTCGCCTCGTTCGCCATGGCCGAGCCGCGGCCCGCCAACGAGCTGGGACGGATCATGATCCTCGAGTACCACAAGATCGACTATCCCGAGGACCGGTGGACGCGCACGCCGGAGAACTTCCGGCGCGACCTCGAGGCGCTCTACGCGGGCGGCTACCGGCTGCAGAGCCTGGCCGCGCTGGTCGAGGGACGCATCACGGTGCCGGCCGGCACCACGCCGGTCGTCCTCACCTTCGACGACTCGTCGCCCGGCCAGTTCCGCTACGTCGAGCGCGACGGCCAGCTCGAGATCGACCCCCGGTCGGCCGTCGGCATCCTGGAAGCGTTCATCCGCGAGAAGCCGGACTTCGGCCGCGCCGCGACGTTCTTCGTGCTGCCGGCCGCCGATCCGCCGAACCGCTTCTTCAACCAGCCGGAATACGTCGGGCGCAAGCTGCGCTGGCTGGTCGAGCACGGCTACGAGCTCGGCAACCACACCCTCTGGCACGCCAACCTCGGCAAGTACGACGAGACCGTCGTGCGCACGCAGCTCGCCGAGGCGCAGGCGTGGGTGCAGAAGTACGTGCCCGACTACCAGTTCCGCGTGCTGGCGCTGCCGCACGGCGTCTATCCGCGCCGGGTGGACTGGGCGCTCGCCGGCAGCGCCAAGGGCACGACGTACCGCCACGAGGCGATCCTGATGGTCTCCGGCGGCGCCGCCCCCTCGCCGTTCGCCGCCCGCTTCGATCCGGTGCGGCTGCCGCGCATCCAGGCCGTCGGCCACGACCTGGCCTCCTGGCTCACCCGTTTCGACCGCAACCCCGGCGACCGGTTCGTCAGCGACGGCGACCCCGCCACCGTCACCATCGCCGCCGCCCAGCGCGACCGCCTGCGCCCCAACCTCCCCACCACCCTGAAGGTTGTCGAACGCTAACCCGCGCCCCCCGTGGGAGGACTAGCGGTAGATGAGGTACGACGCGCGACGGTTCAAGAAGCTGGTGCGCGCGATTTCGGCCCAGGCGGCGACGCGCGGCAGCGGCTCGCCGCGCAGGAACGCCCACATGGTGGAGCGGTTCACCAGAAGGTTCTGGATGCTCTCGGCCTTGAACTGGCTGCGGTAGCGCTCCTGTAGCACGCGGCCGATCGCCAGCCCGACCGTCACCGGCCGGATCGCCTCGCGGTCGGTGACGGCCAGCCGCACGCCGGCGCACGGCATGCGGGCATAGACGTCGGCGCTGGGCGTGAAGACGACGGGGGCGAAGGTCACCCCCGGCAGCCGCAGGTCGCTCAGCGCCGTGGCCAGGCCGTGCGGCTCGATCCACGGCGCGCCCACCACCTCGAACGGCGCCTCCGTGCCCCGCCCCACCGACAGGTTGGTCGCCTCGAGCAGGCCGATCCCGGAGTAGAGCAGCGCCTGGGTCAGCGAGCGGATGTTCGGCGAGGGGTTCACCCACGGCAGCGCGGTCTCGTCGTACCAACGCGCGCGGTCCCATCCCTCGAGCGGCACGATCGTGAGCGAGACGTTGATCTGCCGCTCGGCCGCCGCCATGCGGGCGAACTCGCCGATCGTCATGCCGGTGCGCACGGGGATCGTGTGCGGCGCCGTGAACGAGGCGAGATCGGGGTCCATCAGCGGCCCCTCGACGTAGCGCCCGGTGAGCGGATCGGGGCGGTCGAGCACGAGGACGGGGATGCCGGCCCGTGCCGCCTCTTCCATCACGTACACGAGCGTCGTCAGGTACGTGTAGTAGCGCACGCCCACGTCCTGGATGTCGAAGACGAGCAGCGTGACGCCCTTGAGCATGGCGGCCGTCGGCCGCCGGGTGGGGCCGTAAAGGCTCCACACGGGCACGCCGGTCGCCGCGTCGCGCGTGTGGGGGACGTCGGCGTTGGCGTCGCCGGTCAGGCCGTGCTCGGGCGAGAAGATGGCGGCGAGCCGCACGCCGGGCGCCGCCGCCAGGAGATCGATGTTGCGCCGGCCTCGCCCGTCGATGCCGGTCTGGTTCGTCACCAGCCCCACCGAGTAGCCGGCCAGCGGCGCGAAGTTCTGCCGCGCCAGCACGTCGAGCCCCGTCCGCACCGGCTCGGCCGGCGGGGCGACACGCGGCTCGGCGGGGCCGTCGGAGGCCGGCGACGGGGAGTCGCTCTCGGTGGCGGGCAGCGCCGCCGTCCCGAACAGCGCGGCGCCGACCGCCGCCGCCATCCGCACGCGCAGCTCGCGGATCCTGACGGCGCCGCCGCCGTTGGGGTGGACCCGGTTGGTCAGCACGAGCAGGTACACGCCGCTGGCGGGATCGATCAGCACCGCCGTGCCGGTGAAGCCGGTGTGGATGACCGACTCCGGCGGGAAGAACGGCACCATCGAGCGCGCGTAGACCGACGAGACGTCCCACCCGAGCGCGCGGCTGCCGCTGCCGTCCGCGGTGCGCGTCCACATCGTGTGAACCGTCTGGGGGTTGAACACGCGCTTGTCGTCGAGGCTGCCGCCGTCCACCAGCATGCGGCAGATGCGCGCGAGGTCGGCGGCCGTCGAGAAGATGCCGGCGTGGCCGGCGACGCCGCCGAGCAGCCGCGCGCGCGGGTCGTGGACCTCGCCGAGCAGCATGTGGCCGTTGGCCCACTCGGTGGGGGCGATCCGGTCGCGCAGCCGGGCGGGCGGGTTGAACGTCGTGTCGTGCAGGCCGAGCGGCTTGAAGACCGCCCGGTCCAGGTAGCGATCGAGCGGCTGGCCGCTCACGCGCCGCACCACCTCGCCGAGCAGGATGAAGCCCACGTCGCTGTACTGGGTGCCGGTGCCCGGCGCGTAGTCGAACGGCACGCGCGCCAGCGCCCGCGCGGTCTCGGCGGTGGAGGCGTGGACGACGCCGGGCGGCGGAATGGCCGGAAACCCGGCGCTGTGGGTCAGGATGCGCTGGATCGTGACGGCGGCGAACGCCGGCTTGCGGAACTCGGGCAGGTAGCGGCCCAGCGGCGCGTCGAGCTTGATCGCGCCGCGCTCGACCAGCGACATCACCGCCAGCGAGGTGCCGAACGGCTTGGTCAGCGACGCGATGTCGAACACCGTGTCGGTCGTCATCGGCTGGGCGTCCGGGACGACCCGCCGGGAGCCCCACGCCTTGAGCAGCAGCGTCTCGTCGTGACGGCCGACCAGCACGACGATGCCGGGGATCTCGCCCGACTGGATGGCGTCGCGGGCGACCTCGTCCACGGCGCTGAAGTCGAGCGACTGCCCCCCCGCCCGGGCGGGGCCCAGCACGCTCACGACCAGGGCGAGCAGCAGCACTGGCGGGCGGAGCCGGCCGGCGGCGCGGGCGGGAACCACGCTTCGATCTTAGCAGGCGGCCGTCGGCACACCGGCGAACATTGATATCCTAGGGGCGTGACGACGACGCGGCGGATCTTCATGACCGGCGCCACCGGCTTCGTCGGCCGCGCCCTGATTCCGGCGCTCCAGGCCGAGGGCTACGTGGTGCGGTGCCTGGTGCGTCGGGGCTCGGAGCGCGACCTGCGCGGGCTCGAGGCGATCGAGCGTGTGGAGGGCAACATCCTTGCGCGCGAGACGCTCGAGCACGGGATGGCCGGCTGCGACACCGTCATCCACCTGGTCGGCATCATCCGCGAGACGCCCGCCACGCTGAGCACCTTCGAGCGCATCCACACCCAGGGCACCCTCAACGTGCTGGACGCGGCGGCCACCACGGGCGCGCGCCGCTACCTGCACATGAGCGCCCTCGGCAGCCGCCCGCACGCCCGGGCGCGCTATCACCAGACGAAGTGGGCGGCGGAGGAGGCGGTGCGCGCGAGCCCCATCCCGTGGACGATCTTCCGGCCGTCCATCATCTACGGCCGCCGCGACGAGTTCGTGAGCATGCTGGCGGACATGATCCGCCGCCTTCCGGTCGTGCCGGTGATCGGCAACGGGCTGCAGCGCCTGCAGCCCGTGCCGGTCGAGCACGTGGCGGCCGGCTTCGCCGGGGCCGTCGCGCTGGAGTCCACCGTGAAGCAGACCTTCGACGTGGTCGGCCCCGCGCCGGTGACGATGCTGCAGCTGCTCGACCTCATCGGCGAGGCGCTGCGACGTCCCCGCGTGCGGAAGATGCACGTGCCGATGGGCCTCGTGCGTCCGATCGCGCGCCTTCTGCATCGCGTGCCGGGCTTCCCGCTGACCCCCGACCAGCTCGTGATGCTCGAAGAGGACAACGTGGGCGACGGAGCGCCGTTCTACACGACGTTCGGGCTCACCCCGCTGCCGCTGGCGGGTGGGCTGCGGGCGATGCTGGGCTGAGGCCGAATGCCCTTCCGCCATCCCGACCGGTCCCACGGCCTCGACACGCGCATCGAGGCCGAGGTGCGCGAGCGCCTGGAGGAGGCGATCGACTACGTGTGCCTGGAGGCGCTGGTGCGCGCCCGTCGCGAGAGCGGGCTGCCGGCGCCGGCGGCCGACAACGCGGCGGACCGACGCGAGTACGACACCCGCGTGCACGCGTTCCTCGTCCTGCTCGAGTGTGAGCTCACCGCCGCGCTCACCGACGACCTGCGCGGCAAGCTTCCGGCGGCGCCCGCCGCCGGCGACGAGGGCGCGCGGCTCCTGGCCGTGCAGGTGTCGCTGGCGCGGCTGCTGCCCGACTACTGGCAGCGCTTCGACGCCCTCCGCGCCCGCTACCTCGACGAGCCGGCGCCCTCACGCAGCGAGGGGGGCGGCCTGCTCGCCCGTCTCTTCCGCCGCGGCTGAGCGACGCCACGCCGCCAGCGCCCAGAGATTCTCGACGTCCTCGAGCGCCCGCTGCCAGCGGCCGTAGCCGTCGAGCAGCGCCGCGCGCGCGGCGGCGAGCTGGGCGTCGGCCTCGTCCAGCCGGGCGCGCAGCAGTGGATGGGCGGCGTCCACCTGGCCCAGGCTGCCGCCGGGCACCGAGGTCGCCAGCCGATCGATCAGATGAGTGAGCTCTTCGTAGAGAACGCGATCCATCGAGTTCATACGACACCTCCGGGCCCTGTCGGCCTTCCTGGCTTTATACTCAACACAAGTTGAGTGACTGTCAAGCCCCAACATGTCGCCCCTCCAGTGAGACAACCCACAACATGAGCGGGTTCCGTGCCAATCGCGAGGTCACGACGATCTGCGTGGCGAAGGGCGCCCGCACGTTCTGTTACGGGTATTTGGGAATCCTGCTGCCGCTCTACCTCGCGGATCTCGGGCTTTCGGCCTCGGGCATTGGGGCATCCGTGACCCTCACGCTGGTGGGCAGCGCCGCGTTGACGTGGGGTATCCGCTCCCCGGCCGAGCGGCACGGGGCCCGGGCGGCGCTGATCGGGCTCGCGGCGCTGTCAGCGCTGGCGGCCGGGCTGCTGCTCGCGTCGCGCGACCCGTGGGTCGTGGTGCTGGCGGCCATGCTGGGCAACGTCGCGGTCGGCGTGGGCGAGACGGGGCCGTTCCTGTCGGTCGAGCAGGTCCTCATCGCGCGCGCGATCCCGGCGGCGCGGCGCACGCGCGCGCTCAGCCTGTACAACCTGCTCGGGTACGGCACCGCGGCGCTCGGCGCCGCCGTCGCGGGCGCGGCGTCGCCGCGCGCGCTCTTCGCCGTCTTCCTCGCCGCGGCGGTGATCCAGGCGGTCGCCTACACGCGGCTGGCGCCGGCGCCGCCCGCGCGGCGGCCGGCCGCCGCCGGCCCCGGCCCGTCCACGGCGATCATCCGGCGGCTCGCCGCGCTGTTCGCGCTCGACTCGTTCGCGGGCGGCTTCGTGCTGCAATCGCTCGTCGCGTATTTCCTGCACGTGCGGTTCGGCCTCGGGCTGGAGGCGCTGGGGCGCGTCTTCTTCGTGGCGCAGATCCTGACGGCGGCCTCGCTGCTGCTCGCCGCCCGCTTCGCCCTGCGCTTCGGGCTGCTGAACACCATGGTCGTCTCGCACCTGGTGTCCAACGTGTTCCTCGTCGCCATCGCGGCCGCCCCCACCGCCGGGCTCGCGGTGGCGCTGCTCTACGCCCGCCAGCTGCTCTCGCAGATGGACGTCCCCACCCGGCAGGCCTACGTGATGGGTGTCGTCGAGGACCACGAGCGCGAGGCCGCCGCGACGGCGACCACGCTCTGGCGCACCCTGAGCCAGGCCGTCAGCCCCACCGTGACCGGCTGGGTCATGACCTCGATCGCCCTCTCCGCGCCCTTCGTCATCGGCGGTGGGCTCAAGATCCTCTACGACGTGCTGCTCTACGCGACCTTCCGGCGGGTCAAGCCGAGAGACGACGGGGGGCGGGCTACTTGATCGCGACGGCTTTGACTTGCTTCAGGTCGGTGACGCCTTCGAGCGCCTTCTGAATGCCGTCCTGGACGAGCGTCGTCATGCCCTCTTCCTTGGCGACCACGACCATCTCGGCGACGCGGGCCTTCTGCTGGATGAGCTTCTTCATCGGGTCGGTCGCGACGAGGAGCTCGTGGATGCCGGCGCGGCCGCGATAGCCGGAGCTGCCGCAGGCATTGCAGCCCTTGCCGCGGTAGAGGACGAAGTCGTCGTCGTACTTGACCCCGAGCTTCTGGAAGTCGTCCGCGCCGTAGGCGTGCACCAGCTCCTCGAACTCGTCCTTCTCGGGGTGGTAGTCCTCCTTGCACTCCACGCACACCCGGCGCACGAGGCGCTGGGCCAGCACGCACAGCAGCGCGTCGGCGAAGTTGAACGGATCGAGGCCCATGTCGAGCAGGCGGATGACGGTCTCCACCGCGCTGTTCGTGTGCAGCGTGCTGAACACGAGGTGGCCGGTCAGCGAGGCCTCGATGCCGGTGGAGGCCGTCTCCTCGTCGCGCATCTCACCGACCATGATCACGTCGGGGTCGGCGCGGAGAAAGGCGCGCATGGCGTGGGCGAAGGTGAAGCCGATCTTGGGCTGCACCTGCACCTGGCGCAGGCCGTACTGCGTGATCTCGACCGGATCCTCGGCCGTCCAGATCTTGCGCTCGGGCTTGTTGATGAAGCCGAGCACCGAGTGCAGCGTGGTCGTCTTGCCCGAGCCGGTCGGCCCGACGCAGAGGATGAGGCCGTACGGCTTCGAGGCCGCCGCCTTGACCTCCTTCAGGTTGCGCTCGCTCATGCCGAGCTTGTCGACGGGGATCGGCTCGCTCGCCGCGAGGATCCGCATGACCACGTCCTCGTTGCCGCCCTGGGTGGGCACCGTCGCCACGCGGAGCTCGATGTCCTTGCCGTCGGGCAGCCGGAACTTGATCTTGCCGTCCTGCGGCTTGCGGCGCTCGGCGATGTCGAGCTGGGCCATGATCTTGAGCCGCGCCGCCAGCGCGCGCCGATAGGTGCCGGGAATGCGCTGATACTCGATGCACTGGCCGTCGATGCGCAGCCGGATCATCGTGTCCTTCTGCGGGCCGTAGGGCTCGACGTGGATGTCGGAGGCGCGCGCCTTGAACGCGTCGATGATGACCTGGTTGGCCAGCCGGATCACCGCGCTGTCGTTCTCGTCGATGTCCGAGCTGCCCATCTCCTCCTTCTCGCCCACCGCCTCGTCGCCGAGGGCGGTGAGGATGTTGCCCATGTTGTCCTTGGACTGGATCTCGCCACCGGCGACCGCCAGGAACAAGGCGACGTCCTTGCGGAAGCCGACCGCCAGCTGGATCTGCTGGCCCCGCAGGAGCTGATAGATCGCGTCCACGCGCTGCAAGTCTTGCGGGTTGTCGATGAGGACGACGATGGCCTCGCCGTCGCGCCGGATCGGCAGCCAGAGGTTCCGCTTGAGGAACTCCAGCTTGAGGTCCTTCATCAGGTCGGGCGGCGGAATGATCTTGGAGTCGTACTCGACGTACGGCACCCGGAAGAACTGGCTCAGCGACTGCCCCAGCTCGCCCTTGGGCACCTTGAACTGCTCGAGCAGCACGGTCTCCACGTCCATGTTCTTCTGGCGCGCGACCCCGATCGCCTGGTTGACCTCGTCCTGTGTCACCAGCCCCTGGGAGATCACGTAGTCGAACTTGGTGCCGCGCCGCTGGGCGCCCAGCTGGGCCTGGTTGTTGAACGCGATGCCGAGCGTCTTGGCGATGCGGGCGACGCTGACCTCGTCGTCCTTGGTGAACCGCGGCCCGCGCTTCTTGTTGAGCAGCTGCATGACGCCCAGGACCTTGCCCTCGTTCAGGATGGGCATGCAGAGGATCTGGGTCGTCCGGATGCCGGTCCGCTTGTCCCACGAGCTGTCGAAGGACAGCTCGGGCGAGATCTTCTTGAGCTCGGCGGCATCGTAGGCGTCCGCGATGTTGACGGTCTGCTTGCTCAGCGCGACGAAGCCGGAGACGGACTTGGGGCTGATGGGAACGCGAATCTCCCGCACCGCGTCGATGGCCAGGAACTTCGAGTAGACCTCCTTCTTGTCGTTGTCGACCGCGTAGAGCGTCATGCGGTCGGCGTCGAAGAAGGTCAGGATCTCGCCCTGGACCTCGATGAAGATCGAGTCGAGCGTCTTGGCGGAGTGGATGCGGTCGATCAGGTGGACGAGCCGCTGCTCGTTCGCCAACCGCTCCTGAAGGGCCAGAACCGATTCCTGGACGGCCACTTAGCCTCCCCCCACCTCGTCGTCGCTCCGACAGAATAGCAAACTCGGCCCGGTCCGGTGTGAACCGTTCTTCGGCCCGGGCCGGGCCCGGGCGCGGTCAGAAGACGGGCCGCTCCACGTAGGACCCCCAGATGTTGCGTAGCCGGCCGACGATCTCCCCCAGCGATGCGCGCTGGCGCACCAGCTCGATGGTGACCGGCATCAGGTTGACGGCCGGGTCGCGGGCGTCCGCCGCCAGCCGGTCGAGCAGCGCCGCCACCCGCCCGTCGTCGCGCCGGGCGCGGGTGGCGCGCAGGCGCGCCACCTGGCGGGCCTCGACCGCGGGGTCCACGCGGTGGATCTCGACGGGCGACGGCTCCGGCGGCTCGACGAGCTTGTTGACGCCGATCACGGGCAGCTCGCCCGAGGCCCGGCGCCGGGCCGTCTCGTAGGCCGACTCGGCGATCTCGCGCTGGAACCACCCCTCCTCGACGGCGGCGATGGTCCCGCCCATCGCGTCCACCGTCTTCAAGATCGCCATGACCGCCGCCTCGATCTGGTTGGTCAGCGACTCGACGTACCAGGAGCCGCCCAGCGGATCGACGACGCTCGTCACGCGCGTCTCGTCGGCGATGATCTGCTGGGTGCGCAGCGCGAGCTTCATGGCCGACTCGGAGGGGATCGCGTACGCCTCGTCGAGCCCGTTGGTGTGCAGCGACTGGGCGCCGCCCAGCACCGCCGACAGCGCCTGCAGCGCGGTGCGGACGATGTTGTTCATCGGCTGGGCCTTGGTGAGCGTGGCCGCCGCCGTCTGGCAGTGGAAGCGCAGGCGCATGGACTCCGGCCGGGTCGCGCCGAACCGGTCCCGCATGATGCGCGCCCACACCCGCCGGGCGGCGCGGAACTTGGCGACCTCCTCGAAGAAGTCGGCCTGGGCGACGAAGTAGAAGGCCAGCCGCGGCGCGAACCGGTCCACCGCCACGCCGCTGCGCGTCACCTCCTCGACGTACGCGATGGCGTTGGCCATCGTGAAGGCGACCTCCTGCACGCTCGTCGCTCCCGCCTCCGAGATGTGATAGCCGGAGATGTTGATCGGGTTGTAGCGCGCCATGCTCCCGGCGCAGTAGACGATCATGTCGCGCATCAGCCGCATGGAGGGGCGGATCGGGAAGATCCACTCCTTCTGCGCGATGTACTCCTTGAGGATGTCGGCCTGGACGGTGCCGGAGAGGCGGTCGAGGTCGTTGCCGCGGCTCTGGGCCAGCGCGACGTACATGGCGAGCAGGATCCACGCCGTCGGGTTGATCGTCATCGAGACCGAGGTCCGCTCGAGGTCCACGCCCGCGAACAGCGCCTCCACGTCGTCGAGCGTGTCGATGGCCACACCCTCGCGGCCGACCTCGCCGAGCGAGCGCACGTCGTCGGAGTCGTAGCCCATCAGCGTGGGCATGTCGAAGTCGACGGAGAGCCCGGTCTGCCCCTGCGCGATCAGGTAGCGGAACCGCTCGTTGGTGTCCTCGCCCGTCCCGAATCCCGCGATCTGGCGCATCGTCCACAGCCGGCCGCGGTACATCGTCGGGTAGGGCCCGCGCGTGAACGGCCACTGCCCGGGCAGGCCGATGGCGTCGGCCGGCGCGCCGGCGACGTCCGCCGGCGTGTAGACGCGCTGCACCGGCAGACCGGACACCGTGCGGTACTCGGCCTGCGACTCCGGCTGGCGCGCCAGGAACTCGCGCAGCTCCTTGGCCTCCCACGCCTCCCGCTCGGCGCGGGCCCGCGCGATCGCATCGGGATCAAACATCGCGGCTCTCCTTGACGTGCGCCCGGTAGAGGTCCCGGTCGTCGATCACGCGCCGGGCCTTGAACTCCGTGCGCGGCAGTGTGCCCTCGGCCACCAGCTCGACGATCGGCGTCACGCCGAGCCGCGCCCGCAGCCGCTCCTTCATGGTCTGGGCCAGCCGGGCGCGCGCCGGCCCGTCGGCGACGGCGGTGGCGTGCTCGGCCCGCACCAGCAGCTCGTCCATCGCCTCGCGGCGCGAGACGATCACCCGAAACTCGCCGCCGAACCCGGCGATGGCCCGCAGCGTGTCCTCGATCGCGCTCGGATAGACGTTCTCGCCGCGCACGATGAACATGTCGTCGATCCGCCCGTAGAGCCCCAGCGGCAGGCGCGGGTACGTCCGCCCGCACGGGCACGGCTCGTCCGTCCAGCGGGCGACGTCCCCCGAGACGAGGCGGATCATCGGCTGCGAGGTGCGCTCGAGGTGCGTGTAGACCGGCGTCCCCTCCCCGCCGTACGCCACCGGCTCCCACGTCCCGGGCTCGCAGACCTCGGTGTAGACGAGATCCTGCCAGAGGTGCATGCCGGTGCGATAGCGGCACTCGGCGTTGGTCATCCACGGCGTCATCTCGGCCATGCTGCCCATGTCGATGCAGTGTCCGCCGAACGTGTCCTCGATCAATCGCTTGGTGGCGGGAATCCCCGCCCCCGGCTCGCCCGAGAAGAACAGCGTGCGAAAGCCGAACGCGCGCGGGTCGATGGACTCGCGCCGGGCCGTCTCGGCGAAGTGCAGCGCGTAGGACGGCGTGCCGTAGAACGCCGTCGGCTTGAGCTCGCGCGCCCACTGCACGGCCATGAGCGTCTGCCCGGGCAGCCCGGCGCCGAACGGGAACGCCGTCGCTCGCAGCCGCTCGCAGCCCTTCAGCGCGCCCCACGAGCCAAGATAGAGGCTGAAGAACGAGGCGACCAGCACCGTGTCGCCGGGGCGGACGCCGGCGCCCCACAGGATGCGCGCGTGCGCCTCGCCGATGCGCTCCCAGTCGTCGCGCCCGACGCCGAACACCGTCGGCCGCCCGGTGGTGCCGCTGGTGCCGTGGATGCGCGCGACCTCACCCGGCTCGACGCACAGGTAGTCGCCGAACGGCGGGTGCGCCGCCTGCGCGGCGCGCAGGTCCGCCTTCTGCACGACCGGGAATCGGCGCAGGTCGGCGAGCGTCTTGACCGTGTCCGGTGAGACGCCGGCCTGCTCCCACCGGCTCCGGTAGAACGGGCTGCGCTCCCACGCCCAGCGGATCTGGGCGGTGAGCTTGGCGAGGATGACGGCGTCACGCTCGGCCGGCTTCGCGCACTCGATCGCGGGCGCCCAGTGCTCGGCCCCGGCCGGGGGCAGCCAGGCCGGGTCGTAACGCGGCGGCCACGCCGTCATCGCCCGCGGGCGGCGGCCGCCGCCTCGCGCACGCGGCGGACGACCTCCTCGGGGATCGTATCTTGAAGGATGACGTCCACGGCGCCGGCCGCGCGCAGGGCCGGCACGTCTTCGTCGGGGATGACGCCGCCGACCACGAGCGCGGCGTCGGAGCCGGCCTCGCGCATGAGCGCGACGATCCGCGGGATGAGCGTCATGTGGGCGCCCGACAGGAGGCTGATGCCGACGACGTCCACGTCCTCCTGCACCGCGGCCGCCACGACCTCCTCCGGCGTCCGGTGCAGCCCGGTATAGATGACGTCCATGCCCGCGTCGCGCAGCGCCCGCGCCACGATCCTCACCCCGCGGTCATGCCCGTCCAACCCCACCTTCGCCACCAGCACCCGGATCGGACCAGCCATCGCGTCCGTATATTACGGCGGGATCACGGGCTGTGCGGGCTGACGCGAATCGGGGAGGTGTCGGAGGGGGCGCCCCGCCCCCTCTGACATTCACAGACAAGGGCGCCGTCCCACGCCACGCGCGAAGCCCACGCGCGGCGACAAAGCCGAATCGGTCGTGGCTAGGAGCGGACGGCCGCCGGCCGCCCCGTCCGGCGCGGGATGTCGAGGCCGAGCTCGCGGCAGCGCTTGCGGAACGTGTTGCGGTTGATGCCGAGCAGGCGCGCGGCCTGCAGCTGGCTGCCGCCGGTCAAGCGCAGGGCATGGAGCAGCAGCGGGCGCTCGACCATCGCGAGCGCCTCGCGATAGATCCGCCCCGGACGCTCGACCGCGAGCCGGTCGACCAGTCCCGGAACGGCCTCCGCGATGACGAGCGCCAGCGCGCCGAGTCGCCGCTCCGTGTCGCCGTCGGTCGCAGTCGCCATGGCGCCTCCTCCCTGTGAGTTCCACGCTCACGGGCGCCGTTGACCGTCGGGCGCGACTCGCTCACCGCGCCGACGACTGCACGAGGCAAAGCGCGTGCCGCTGGCGGCGCCGAAGCGCCCATCAATCGTGACGCGCACTTGGCGTCGCCGGCCGCCACGCGCCACTGCTGACGTCGCAGGCACTCGCCGCCGGCTGCCCATCCAGGAGGCACGCCGTCGATCCGCGTGCGCCGGTGGTATCGTAGGCGCGCGAATTTCCGGAGGAGGACGCCATGGCGCGCTGGGTGAAGGTGGCGGCGGCCCAGATGGGGCCGATCAACGAGGGCACGAGCCGGGGCGAGGTCGTCGAGCGCATGCTGCGCCTCCTCGAGCAGGCGATCGCCGAGCGGGTGGACCTGATCGCCTACCCCGAGATGGCGCTGACGACCTACTTCCCCAAGCGCATCCGCGACGACTACGAGCAGTTCTTCGAGGCCGAAGTGCCGCCCAAGGCGCTCGACCCGCTGCTGCGGCGCGCGCGCGAGGCCGCCATCGGCGTGCACGTCGGCTTCTGCGAGAAGGACGGCGACCGTCACTTCAACACCGCCATCCTGACGGACGAGCGCGGCGCCCTCGTCGGCAAGTACCGCAAGATCCACCTGCCCGGCCGCCCCTCGCCCGACGGCTTCGCGCAGGTCTACGAGGTGCGCTACTTCGAGACCGGCGACACCGGCTACCGGGTCTTCCCGACGGGCAAGGCGCGCGTGGGCGTGGCGATCTGCCAGGACCGCCGCTATCCGGAGACCTACCGCTGCCTCGGCCTCGGCGGCGCCGAGATCGTGCTGATCGGCTACAACACCCCGCTGTCGCCGCTGGCGCTCGACCAGAACGAGCTGGTGCTCCGCGCGGGCGCCTACGAGAACAGCCTGTTCGTCGTCGGCGTCGCCAAGGCCGGCGTCGAGGACGGCCTCGAGCTGATCGGCGGCTCCTGCGTGGTGGGCCCGCTCGGCCAGGTGCTGGCCCGCGCCGCCACCACCGGCGACGAGCTGGTCGCCGCGCGCGTGGACCTGGACTGGATGACGCCGGCCCGCAAGCGGTGGGATTTCTTCAGCCGCCGTCACCCGCAGCACTACACCGCCATCACGCAGCCGGTGCGGACGCCATGAGCGCCCCCGCCCTCGACCTCGTCATCGCCGGCGGCCGCGTCGTCACCTCGACCGAGGTCGTGGACGCCGCCGTCGGCGTGAGCGGCGGCCGCATCGCAGCGATCGCGCCGGCCGATCTGCTGCCGCCCGCCGCGCGCACCATCGACGCGACCGGCAAGATCGTCTTCCCCGGCGCGATCGACTGCCACGTGCACCTCGGCCCCGAGTACGACGACTGGCGCGGCGGGCCGCTGGCCGCCGCCCACGCCGGCCTCACCACGCTGCTCAGCTTCGTCGTGGCCGGTGAGAACGAGCCCCTGCCCGCGGCCGTGCATCGCCTGCGCGAGGAGGCCTCCGCGCAGTCGGTGCTCGACTTCGGCTTCCACTTCATCCTGGGCAACCAGCGGGCGGCGCTCGAGGGCATCCCCGAGGCGATCCGGCTGGGCGTGACGTCGTTCAAGATGTTCATGACCTACAAGAAGCGCCGGAACCGCATGGTGTCGGACGAGACGATCGCCGCCGCCATGGAGCTGATCGGCGCCCACGGCGGCCTCTGCCAGCTGCACTGCGAGAACGGCGAGATCATCGCGTGGCTGGAGGACAAGGCGCTGGCCGCCGGCCGCGTGCACCCGCGCGACTTTCCCGCCACCTGCCCCGACTGGACGGAGGAAGAGGCGATCAACCGCGCGATCCTCATCGCGCGCATGACCGACTGCCCGATGTACGTCGTGCACCTCTCCACCCGCCTCGGCCTCGAGCGCATCAAGCAGGCGCAGGCGACGGGGCAGCGGGTGTGGACCGAGACGTGCCCGCAGTACCTGCTGCTCTCCGACGCCGAGATGGAGCGCTGGGGGCCGCTGGCCAAGATCGGCCCGCCGCTGCGGCCGGCCGACGGTCCCGACCGCGACGCGCTGTGGGGCGGCCTCACCCAGGGCGCCATCTCCGCGGTGGCCAGCGACCATGCGCCGCGCGCGAAGACGCTCAAGGAGCCCGGCTGGAAGAACATCTTCCAGGACGAGCAGGGCAACGTGATCCCGTTCGGCAGCCCGGGGCTGGAGACGCTGGTGGCGCTCGTCTACGCCGAGGGCGTGGTGCGGCGCGGCCTGCCGCTGACGTGGATGGCGCGCGTGCTCGGCGAGAACCCCGCGCGGATGTTCGGCCTGCATCCCCGCAAGGGCGCGATCCGCGTCGGGGCCGACGCCGATTTTCTCATCTGGGATCCCGACGCCGAGGGCGAGATCCGCGTGGCCGATCACCACGGCATGGCGGGCTGGACGCTCTACGAGGGGTGGAAGACGCGCGGGCGGCCGTGGATGACCCTGCTCCGCGGCCAGGTGCTGCTCGACCGGGGCCGGCTCCAGCAGCCGCCCGGCTTCGGCGCGTTCCTGGCGCGCGGCGCCCCGCAACCCCCCGTCGGCGGCGCCGTCCGCTAGACGCTCCACTCGTTGAAGAGCTTCTGCCGGTAGGCGGCCAGCTCCTCGACGGGCCGGAGCCGGTCGGGGTGGCGCGACAGCTCGAGCACCTTCTCGTCCATCAGCGCCAGCCGCCGCGCGATGACGTCGGCCAGCGTCGCCACCACCTTGTAGGCGGCGAGGCTCTCGCTCTGCAGCAGCCGGTCGAACTGCGCGCGCGTGAGCAGCCGGAACTCGCAGGCCGCCGTGGCGCGCACGGTGGCCGAGTGCGGCCGCTCGGTGATGAGGCTCATCTCGCCCAGCACGGTCGGCGCCTCCGCGCGCGAGATCGTCCGGTCGCTGCCGTCCCCCGCCTGCTTGAGGATCTCCACGCTGCCTTCCAGCAGCACGAGCAACCCCTGGCCCCGGTCGTGCTCGCGAAAGACGACCGTGCCGCGGGCGGCCGACATCGGCACCATCGCCTTGAGGATCTGCTCGGACTGCTCGAAGCTGAGGCCGCGACAGAGGATCGTGCGCACCACCCTCGCCGCGTCGGAGTTGGTCATCACGCTGCCTTTCGACGATTCTACGCTAAGCTGACGGTGATGCCGTCCTCCCTCGTCGGGACCACCCGCCGCGACGCGTGGCTGGTCGGCGCCGTCACCCTCGCCGTCTTCGCTCCCGTCCTCGGCAACGATTGGGTCGAGTGGGACGACCTCTTCAACTTCGGCGACAACCCGTACTACCGCGGCCTGGGCTGGAGCCATCTCGTGTGGATGTTCACCACGGCGTGGGGCGGCCACTGGACGCCCCTGGCGTGGCTGACCCTGGGCGCCGACTACGTCGTGTGGGGCATGAACCCGCTCGGCTACCACCTCAGCAGCCTCGTCTGGCACGCCGTCAACGCCGGGCTGGTGCTGGTCCTGGCCGGGCGGCTGCTGCGGCGGGCGTGGCCGGCGGCCGGGCCCGCCACGGTGCGGCTGGGCGCCATCGCCGCCGCCCTCTTCTTCGCGCTCCACCCGCTGCGCGTCGAGTCGGTCGCGTGGATCACCGAGCGGCGCGATCTCGTCTCCGGCTTCTTCTATCTCCTTACCGTGCTGTGCTGGCTCGTGATGGTGGAGCGCCCGGGCGACGCCGGGCGGTGCTGGCGGCTGGGCGCGCTCGGCGCCTACGTCGCCGCGCTGCTGTCCAAGTCCATCGTCGTCTCGCTGCCGTTCGTGCTGCTGGTCCTCGACGTCTATCCGCTGCG
This sequence comes from Methylomirabilia bacterium, assembly GCA_041497115.1. Lineage (GTDB taxonomy): Bacteria > Methylomirabilota > Methylomirabilia > Rokubacteriales > CSP1-6 > AR5. The sequence continues at coordinate 2,538 of JBGQFW010000025.1, read as the reverse complement.
GCGCCTGACCGCCGCCAACTGGCGCGGGCCGGAGGGCCGGCGCGTGCTCCTGGAGAAGGTCCCGTTCGCGGCGATGGCCGCGGTCGTGATCGCCTTCACGGCGTTCAGCTTCCGCTCGCGCCTCTCGCTCCTCGAGGACTACGGCCCGGCGGCGCGCCTGGGCATGGTCGCCTACAGCCTCGTCTTCTACGTGTGGAAGACCCTGGTACCGGCCGACCTCCTGCCGATCTACGAGCTGCCGTGGCGGGTGAGCATCCTCGACCCCGCGTTCCTGCTCAGCACGCTCGTCGTCGGCGCTGCCGCCGTCGCGCTCGTCGGCGCGCGCCGCTGGTGGCCCGCGGGCCTCGCCGTGGCCGCCGCCTACGCGCTGGCGCTGGCCCCGGTGAGCGGCCTCGCGCACGCCGGCCCGCAGCTCGTGGCCGACCGCTACAGCTACCTCGCCACGATCGGGCTCGCGCTGCTCCTCGGCGCCGCGCTGATGGCGGTGGTGACGCGCGCGGCCGCCGGCGACCTGCGGCCGGGGCTGGCGCGCCTGGTCATCGGCGCCGTCGGCGTCTGGCTCGTCATCCTGGCCGCGCTGACCGTCAGCCAGGAGCTGGTGTGGCGCAACGACCGCACCCTCTGGGAGCACGCGCTCGCCATCGATCCCGACTGCGGCCACTGCAACAAGGCGTTCGCGCGCTATCAGGCGACGAGCGGCGAGGCCGAGGCGCGCTTGGGCCGGATGCTGCAGGCCGATCCGCACGACGTGGACGCGCGTACGCGCCTGGGCACGGTGATGTTCCAGCAGCGGCGCTACGCCGAGGCGGAGCGCGAGCTGCGGTCGGCGCTGCGCGAGGCGCCCGGCTCGGCGGACGCGCTGGCGTTCCTCGGCCTCACGCTGTTCGAGAGCGGCCGCGCCGCCGAGGCCGTTCCCGTCCTGCAGCGCGCCAGCGACCTGGCGCCGACCGCCGCCCTGCCGCACTTCGGCCTCGGCCGCTCGCTGCAGGTGCTGAACCGCGACGCCGAGGTCCAGCCCCACCTCGACGCGCTCGAGCGGCTGGAGCCGCGGCTGGCCGAGCGCCTCAAGCGCCGCTGGTAGCCGCCAGGCTCGGCAGGAGCTCGCCGATCGAGCCGCGCAGCACGACGTCGGCGAGGCGGAGTTTAGAGCCTTCGGCTCACCGGTCTGCGATAATGCGGGTGGAACGACGCGGCGGCGCCGCGGCCTGGCCTCACCCTTGGAAGGGGCGCCACCGGGCTCGCGGCCGTCGCCGCGCCGCCGTCGCCGGCTCGGTTCGCCCTTGGAAGGGGCGTCGGCCTCGCCGGCAAAGCCTCAGGTCGGTTCAGGTCGCCGCTACGCCTCCCCGCGTTTCTTGAGGTATTTGATCAGCGTCCACACCGCGGCCTGCTCCACGTCGTCCATGAGCTTCGGGTCGAGGACGCCGATGAGGGTGTCCACCACCGTTTTCTGCGTGACGGCGGGGATGGGCAGCGGGGCCGGGCCAGGACCAGCCTTGCCGTTCGCCCGCCGCTTGCCAGCGCCGATCGGCCGGTTGACCTCGCGCACCTTGACGAACGGCGACACCGCGACGCCGGAGTCCTTCGCCGCGGCCAGGAAGAAGACCATTGCCTTGCGCGAGGTGTCGCCACCCCCGAAGGCCTCGTCGAATGTCTCGCGGACCATTTTCGCGGTGGCGGTGTCAAGCGCGAACGCGGGCGGGAACATGAACGGGTAGTGGCGACGCAGCAGCTCGCGCATGATCTCGCGGCGCGCCTCGGCGTCGGCGCGGACCAGGCGCTCAAGGTTCGGCGTCGGCGCGGTGTCCACGGCGATGAGGTCGAGGAAGCGCAGCGCACCGATGAGTGCGCTCTGCGCGCCGCCCGAGAGGTTCTTGAGGACGCTGCGATCGACGCGGCCGGGGATGCCGTTGGTCCGCATCGCATCGAGGAAATTTCGCAGCGTGCGAAAGGACAGGTACGGTGGCGTGACTTTCGGCGTCGGATCGGCGGGCTTCGGATCGGCCATCGGCGGCCCTCCTCGGTGACCTCGGTGCGTCTTTCCCCTTATACCAGAGTCCCAGTTGTTCCGCAACAGATCCTCTCGCCAGATCATGCCAGAGTTTTTATATGTATGGTTAGTAGCTAATATTGAAAGGAAAATCTACAATAAGTCCTTTAAGTTAATAATCTTGGATATACGATCCTTTTAATACGACTTGCCTCTGAGGCCTTGACGAACAGGTCGCGCACAATCGGGCCCGGCGTGAACCGGCGGCGGCAAACCCTGTGCTCGCTGATCCGGCGCCGAAAGTCACGTCACCGTACCTGTCCTTTCGCACGCTGCGGAATTTTCTCGATGCGATGCGGTCGGACGCGAGCCGGAGGGTTGCGGTCGTCGCCCCTCGGCTTGACCGGCGCGCTAAACTTATCCGCCTATGGTTGAGCAAGTTCTCCCGGCCTGGGGCGGCGACCCGCTCTCGACCTTCCTCTCCAACGCGCAGTGGAATGAGCGCGCCACCGCCGTGAACGTGCGTGACCTCTACGCCTTGCTCCAGCGTG
>JBGQFW010000024.1:0-49491 GCA_041497115.1 Methylomirabilia bacterium | reverse complement strand
GCGCGGTCGCCGAGGCCGACCCGCTCCAGTGCGGCCTGGCCCAACGCCTCGGCCCCGGCGCGCGACTTGCCCGCGACCTTGCGGAGCGCGAGCGTCACGTTGCCGAGCGCCGTCATGTGCGGATAGAGGTTGAAGGACTGGAATACCATGCCGATGCGCTGGCGGGCATGGTTGATGTCGGTCCGCGGGTCGAGCATGTCGATGCCGTCCACCACGACGCTGCCGGAGGACGGCTCCTCCAACCGGTTGAGGCAGCGCAGCAGGGTCGACTTGCCCGAGCCCGACGGCCCGATGACGAACACCAGCTCGCGCTCGGCCACCCTGAGGTCGACGCCCTTTAGAACGTGCAGGGCGCCGAAATGCTTGTGCAGACCGCGCGCGTCGACGATCGGGCGGTCCATTCCCTCAGGTCAGTTGCAGTGGAGCTCGTGCGGCGTCGGGTCGTAGCCCGGCATGCCCGGCGGGCCGTAGCCCGGCGTGATCACCACCTCGAGGCCGTCGGCCGGCGGCTTGCGACCGAACCACTTCTCGGACAGCCTAGCGATCGTGCCGTCCTTCTTCATGCAGTCGAGCGCGTCCTGGAGCTCGGCGCGGAGCTTCGGGTTGTTCTTGGGCACCGGCGCCGCCCAGTGGGCGCGCGTGTCCTTGAGCTCGAGGTCGGCGACGAATTGTGGATTCTTCGACGCGGCGTAGACGATGGTGGTGTTGCCGCCGAGGGTCGCGTAGGCGCGGCCCGAGAGGACGGCCTGGGTGGCGTCCGGCTGGGTGTCGTAGACCTGCACCGTGAAGCCGTGCTCGGCGCCCTTGGCCTTGGACAAGGTCTCGTAGGGCGTGCCCTTGTTGACGGCCACCGACTTGCCCTTGAGGTCGGCCCAGTCCTTGATCGGCGCCGACCCCTTCTTGATGCCGAACTGGAACGCGGTCCACAGGTAGCCCGCGGTGAACAGCATGTTCTCCGCCCGCTCCCTGGTCACCGTCGTCGGCGCGGCGATGAAGTCGTAGCGGCCGGACTGCATGCCCGGGATCAGGGTCGAGAAGCTCACCGCGTCGATCGTGATCTCGCGGTGCATGCGGTGGGCGACCTCGGTGAAGAGGTCGATCTGGAACCCCTCGATGCCGCCGCCCAGCTTGGGCATGGCGTGCGGGGCGAAGGTGCCGTCGACGCCGGTCCTGAGCGGGGAAAGCTTGTCCTGGGCGAGCGCGGGACCCGCGCAGAGAAGCGCAGCTGCCACAATGGCGGCAAGGCGACGCTGCATCATGATAAGCCTCCCAAAGAGATCGTGGTCTTCGTGCGTGTCTGGCCCCCTGTTGCCAGGGGGCAGGAGTGGATGACGGCCTGCTCGAATCGGTGCGTCAAGATCGCGCCGATCCTGTCAGAGCGCGCGGGACAAGTCAAACCCGGAGGAAACGATGAAGATCGGCGTCGTGTTTCCACAGACGGAGATCGGGCAGGATCCGGCGGTGATCCGCGATTATGCTCAGGCGGTCGAGGCGATGGGGTATACGCACATTCTCGCCTTCGACAGCGTGGTCGGCGCCAACCCCGACCGGCCGGGAGGCTGGGAGAGCCCGTTCACGTACCGGCACGCCTTCCACGAGCCGTTCGTCCTCTTCGGTTTTTGCGCCGGGGTCACCCGGCGCATCGAGCTGGTCACGGGCATCGTCATCCTGCCGCAGCGCCAGACGGCACTCGTCGCCAAGCAGGCGGCTGAGGTGGACGTCCTCTCGGGCGGCCGGCTGCGCCTGGGCATCGGAGTCGGGTGGAACACCGTCGAGTTCGAGGCGCTCGGTGAGAACTTCAAGAATCGCGGCAGGCGGGTCGAGGAACAGCTCGAGGTCATGCGGCTCTTCTGGACCAGGGAGCTGGTGACCTACGAGGGGCAGTGGCACCGCGTGCTCGACGCCGGACTGAATCCGTTGCCCGTCCAGCGGCCGATTCCCGTCTGGATGGGAGGCGAGAGCGAGGCGGTCATCCGCCGCGCGGCCCGTCTCGCCGACGGCTGGATCACGCTGCAGACTTTCCGCCCGGGCCCCGCCGCCCAGCAGACGGTGGATCGTCTCCACGGTCTCGTCAGGGAGGCGGGGCGCGATCCCGCTGCGTTCGGCATCGAGGGACGCGTGGCCCTGGCCCGGGTTCCCGAGGAGGAGCGCGCCGGGGAGATCGCCGCGTGGCGCGCGATGCGCGGCATCACGCACCTGTGCGTCAACACGATGGGGCTCGGTCTGTCCCGCCCCGAGGACCACGTGAGAACGCTCGAGCACTTCCAGCGAGATGTCCTCGGGTAGCCCGGGGCCTACGCCTGGTCGAAGAGCTTCAGCGCGAGGGCGCCGTGGGTGACGGCGGCGCCGGCGCGCAGGGCGGCCGACAGCAGCGCGGCCTCGGCCACCTCCTCGCGCGTCGCGCCCGCCCGCTTGGCGGCCCGGGTGTGCACGTCGAGGCAGTACGGGCACTGGGTGGTGCAGGCGACGGCCAGCGCGATCAGCTCGCGATACTTGCGCGGGATCTTGCCGTCGTCGCGCCCGACGATGGCGTCCAGCTCGACGAAGCCCTTGAACTCCGCGGGGGCCAGCCGCTTGAACTCTCCGAGGACCTTCAGATCTTCCGAGTCGTGATAGTGGCTCATGGTGTTTTCCTCTCGCCGTGGGAATCGGTGTCATGGACGCGACCACTCTAATGACGCTGCACGAACTTCTGGATCTCGGCGACCGTGGCCACGTCATGTCTTCATGCCGAGCAGCTTGCGCATCAGCCGGCGCTTGACCACCTCGACGAGGACGAGATAGGTGATCGTGACCCCGCCGAGGAAGACGAAGTACGCGCCCGGCAGCGGCACGAAGCCGAGCGTCGTGGCCAGCGGTGTGAAGGGCAGGAGGACGCCGATCGCCACCACGAGCACCGTGGTCACCGCCAGCGGACGGCTCGGCCGGCTGCGCAGGGGATTGCCGGCGGTGCGGATGACGAAGAGGACGAGCGTCTGGGTGGCGAGCGACTCGACGAACCAGCCGGTCTGGAAGAGCGCCTCGGAGGCGTGGAAGACCCACACCAGCACCCCGAACGTGAGGAAGTCGTAGATCGAGCTGATGGGCCCGATCACCACCATGAACTTCTGGATGATCCCGATGTTCCACCGCTGCGGGGTCCGGATGAACGCGTCGTCGACGTTGTCGGTGGGAATGGTGATCTGGGCGAGATCGTAGAGGAAGTTGTTCAGCAAGATCTGGGTCGGCAGCATCGGCAGGAACGGCAGGAAGAGGAACGCGCCCGCCATGCTGAACATGTTGCCGAAGTTCGAGCTGGTCCCCATCAACAGGTACTTCATCACGTTGCCGAAGGCCCGCCGCCCCTCGAGGATGCCGGCGTGGAGGACGCCCAGGTCGCGCTCGAGCAGGATGATGTCGGCGGCGTCCTTGGCGACGTCGACGGCGGTCGCGACGGACACGCCGACGTCCGCCGTGTGGATGGACGGGGCGTCGTTGATGCCGTCGCCCAGGAAGCCGACGACGTGGTTGCGGCTCTTGAGCGCGAGGATGATCCGGTTCTTCTGCGCGGGCGAGACGCGGGCGAAGACGGTCGCCTGCTCGGCCACCGCCGCCAGCGCACTGTCGGTCATGCGCTCGATCTCGTCGCCGCCGACGATGCGGGCGCTGTCGAGGCCGACCTGTCCGCAGACGTGCTGGGCGACGAGCTCGCTGTCGCCGGTGAGGATCTTCACCACGACACCGTCGCGGCGGAGCGCGCGCAGCGTCTCGGCGACACCCTCCATCGGTGGATCGAAGAAGGTCACGAAGCCGGCGAGCACGAGCTCGCGCTCGTCGCGGGCCGCGTACACGGGCTGGTCCGTCACCCGCGCGTAGGCGACCGCCAGCACGCGCGATCCCTGCGCGCTCAGGTCGCGGTAGGTCGCCTCGCAGCGGGCCCGCGTCGTCGCATCGAGGGGGGCCGGGCGATCACCGGTCTCGTAGGCGGTGCAGCAGGCGATGACGCCCTCGGGCGCCCCCTTGGTGATCAGCAACCGCCCGCCGCCGTTCTCGACGACGACCGACAGGCGCCGGCGCTCGAAGTCGAACGGGATCTCGTCGATCTTCCGGTAGCCGCCGACGGCGGCGCCGCCCCGCTTCAGGATGGCCGCGTCGAGCGGACTCTTGATGCCGGTCTGGTGGGAGCTGTTGACGTGGGCGAGGGTCAGCGGCCGCTCCGAGGCCCGGCCGAACGGATCGAGGTGCCGGTCGAGCACCATGTCGCCGCTCGTGAGCGTGCCGGTCTTGTCGCTGCACAGGACGTCCATGCTGCCGAAGTTCTCGATCGCCTCGAGATGCTTGACGATCACCTTCTGGCGCGCCATGTGCGCGGCGCCGCGGGAGAGGGTGACCGCGCTGATCATGGGCAGGAACTCGGGCGTCAGCCCCACCGCGAGCGCCACCGCGAAGAGGAGCGACTCGAGAAACGCGTGATGCAGGAGGGCGCCGGCCAGCAGCACGAAGAACACGAGGAAGAACACCGTGCGCATGATGAGGAGCGCGAACTGCCGCGTGCCGCGCTCGAACTCGGTCTCGGGCGGGCGCAGCGACAGGCGCGCGGCGATGTCGCCGAACGCGGTCGCCGGCCCCGTCGCGACGACCAGCGCCGTCGCCGTCCCGCTCACGACCGACGTGCCGAGGAAGACGACGTTGCGCGCCTCCACCGGCTGGCGCGGGGCGCTCTCGAGGTCGCCCGCGTCCTTCTCGGCGGGCATCGACTCGCCGGTGAGGGCGGCCTGCTGGACGTGGAGGTCGCGCGCCTCGAGGAGGCGCGCGTCGGCGGGCACGCGATCCCCCGCCGCGAGTCGGACGATGTCACCGGGAACGAGATCGCGGCGGCGGATCTCGCTCCAGCCGGAGTCGCGCAGCGCGGTCGCCGTCGGCGCCACCGCCTCGCGCAGCCGCTCGGCGACGCGATGGGAGCGATAGGTCTGGATGAAGTTGAGCCCCACGCTCAGCGCCACCATGAGGACGATGATGGAGGCGTTGACGCGCTCGCCGAGGAGCGCGGAGGCGGCGCTCGCGACCAGCAGGACGATGACCAGCGGATTCGCCAGGAGCAGGAGGATCTGAACGAGGCCGGCCGTGCGCGGCGCCCGCGCGGGCTCGTTCGGCCCGACCTGCGCCAGCCGCCGGCGCGCCTCGTCGGCCGTCAGCCCTCCACGGGAGGCGTGGAGCTCCGCGAGGAGCGCGTCGATGGGGGCGTGGGGCGCTGTCACGATATGTGCCGATGTTACTCCTCGGGCGGGACGAGCGTATCGAGGCGCAGCGGTCCCCGAGTGCGCTATTCTCCCCAGACTGCCGGCGGGGGCGAGCCGGGCGCCCCGCGCCCGACAGGAGGAGCGCCATGGGGCTGGGTGACTTCGCGGTGCGGGTCGGGGCGGCGCTGCTGTTCGGCGCCGTGATGGGCCTCGAGCGCCAGTTGCATCATCGCCTGGCAGGGCTGCGCACGAATTCGCTGGTGGCGATGGGGGCGGCGGCGTTCGTCGCGCTGTCGGGGATGGTGCCGGGCGACTCTCCCACCCGCATCGCCGCCCAGGTGGTCTCGGGGATCGGGTTCCTCGGCGCCGGCGTCATCTTCAAGGAAGGCTTCAACGTGCACGGGCTCACCACCGCCGCCACCCTGTGGTGCGCCGCCGCGGCCGGCTCGCTCGCCGGCCTGGGGTTCGTCGCGGCCGGGAGCGTGGTCACGGCGATGGTGCTCGCCACCAACGTCCTGCTGCGGCCCCTCAGCCACATGGTCGATCGCGTGCCGTCCAAGTCCGAGATGGAAGTGTCGTACCGGATCAAGGCCGTGTGCGGCGAGAGCGTCGAGGAGGAGATCCGTGCCCTGCTCTTTGCCACGGCGGCGCAGGACTCGGTGGCAGTGCGCGGGATCCACAGCGAGCACGTCGGCCAGTCCAAGACGGTCCGCATCGAGGCGACCTTCGTCATCCACGGCCGCAGCAACGAGGTCATCGAGCAGGTCACCGGCCGGATCAGCCGCCACCCCGAGGTCGCGACGGTGAGCTGGGAGGTCGCCGGCGAGGTCCACCTGGGGTGAGCTCGAACATCGCGGCACAGGGGGAAACTCCGATGAGCACACAGTGGCGTGTGAGGACCGGCGGCTGGTGGACACGGGGGCTTACCGTGCTGGCGGGGCTGGCCCTGTCGGCGTGCGCGACCACGGTGTCGATGGCGCCGGGGCCGCAGTACATGATCGTCGGCATCGACGAGAAGGTGACGTGGGACGAGGCGGGCAAGCTGGTGCTGCTGCCGCCGGGCAAGGACCTCGTCTCCGTCGTGGACATCAGCAATCGCGAGGCGCCGCGCATCGTGGTGAGCCTGCCGCTGATGAACTCCGTGTTCGGCCCGCCCACGAACTTGGCCATCACCCCCGACGAGCGGGTGGCCATCGTCGCCAACTCGATGGCGTGGCCGCAGGAGGGGACCGGCTGGAAGGCGGTTCCTGACAACAAGATCTACGTGATCGACCTCACCGCCAATCCGCCGCGCCAGGTCGCGACCGTCGAGGGCGGCAAGCAGCCCTCGGGGCTCGCCATCAACGCGCGCGGCGACCTCGTGCTGGTGGCCAATCGCGCCGACAACTCGATCAGCGTCTTCTCGCTCCAGGGCACGACGCTGACGCTGGTCGACACGGTGGCCATGGGTGAGCAGGTGGCGAGCGTGGCCATCACGCGCGACGGCAAGTGGGCGCTCGTCACCAAGTTCCCGGGGCACAAGATCGCCCTGCTGAAGATCGACGGCCAGAAGGTCACCTACGACAAGTACGACATGCCGGTGGGCCTGTGGCCCTACAACATCGACATCACCCCCGACGGCAAGCTCGGCATCAGCGCCGACAACGGCAACGGCGGCAGCTCCGACGGCCACATCGACACGGTGAGCGTCATCGACCTCGAGGCCGCCCCGCCGCGCGTGATCGACCGCGTCGTCGTCGGCGACGCGCCCGAGGGGCTCGCCATCAGCCCGACCGGCGAGATCGCGGTGGCGATTCTCCTCAACGGCAGCGCGGGCGTGCCGAAGACGGCGTGGTTCGCCCACCCGAGCGGCAAGGTCGCGGTGCTCCGGATCGCCGGCAAGAAGGTGACGAAGATCAAGGAGATCGAGGTGGGCGGCCTCCCCGAGGGGGTGGTCTTCAGCCCCGACGGCCGGTACATCTACGTGGGCAACTTCACCACGCGCGACCTCTCGATCCTGCGCGTGGACGGCACCGACGTGAGCGACACCGGCAAGCGAATTCCGCTGCCGGGCGCGCCCGCGTCGATGCGCGGCCGCACGCGCTAGTCCGGGCGGCTACGGATTGGCCGCCTGGACGCGGAGCTCCAGACGGCCATCCGTGATGCCGCCCTCGCAGTCCTTGCCGCGGTAGGTGGCGGTCAACGTCGTCTCCGCGATCTCGCCGGCGCCGGCGAGCGTTCCCGGGCATTCCGGCGCGACGTTCTCCATCCGCAGCTGGATCCGACGGCCGTCGGCCTCGATGAGGCCGGTGACGGGGCCGCCGCCTCCCGTTCGCAGCTTCCACGTCCCCGACACGGTCGACGCTCCCCGCACGAGCAGGAAGGTGACCGGGCCGGCGCCGCGGCTGTCCTGATAGCGCCCCGACCACAGGACGGGCGCCAGCGCTTTCGATGTCGCCGGCGCCGCCGGTGCCGGTGTTGAGGGCCCCGGCGCGGGCGGCGTCGTCGCCGCGGGCGGCGTCGGCGCCTGGGCGACGGACCGGCACGTCACCCCCGAGGGATCGTTGACCTCGTAATGCGGATCGACCAGAAACTTCTTGAAGATGAGCGTTCCCGTCAGCTCGACCTCCTGCCCGGTCTCGCACACCGGAAGATGTCCGGTCGCGCGCTGCACGGTCACCACTTCCTTGCGGCCCTTGCAGTCCACGAGCATCGCGAACACGAACGCCCGCGCGTAGGGCTCGCCGGCCGCCACGTAGGAGCCGGTGATGCGTTGCGTCTGGCGAAGCCCGGTGTCACAGCCGGCGGCGCGGCTCGGCTGCGGAGCCAGCGCCAGGACGATCAACACGCTCGTGGCGAGAACGCCTCGTACGCAGGGATTCCAGTGGAGTCTCATGACCTATTGGGCGCTCAGGAACGCCGCCAGCTGGCTGATCTGAAGGGCGGTGAGAGCCTGGGCCGTCCCGTGCATGATCTCGTTGGCTCGCAGATTCGTCGCAAAGACTTCCAGCTGCCGCTCGAGGTAACGCCGGTGCTGCCCCGCGAGTCGCGGGAAGGGCCCGTTGCCGATCGCGTTCGGCATGTGACAGCTCTGGCAGGCGGGGACGGTCTGGGCGGGGACGCCGTCCTCGTAGATCTTCTTGCCGGCGGCGATCTCCGCGGCATCCGCCCGGGTGCCGTGGGCGGGCGGCTGGGCGGCAAAATACGCGGCGATGTCCTTCACGGCGGCGTCGGTGAGCTGAGCCGCCATGCCCCACATGAACGCCTGGGCGTGGGGGTCCGCCCGCGAGTGGTCGCGGAAAGCCCTCAGCTGCGCCTCCAGGTAGACGGCCTGCTGCCCGGCCAGGTTCGGAAACGTCGGGGCGACGCTGATGCCGCGCGGGCCGTGGCACGCGGAGCATTCCTTGCGGATCAGGTCGAGAGCCGCGCGGTTGTCCGCCGCCGGCGCCGCCGTCGCGCCGAGCGCGACGAAGACGCCGACGGCGGCGAGGATTATCGTTCTCATGGACATTCTCCTTAAAACGCCGTCCAGATATAGACGAACATCATATTATTGTCCGAAGCGCTGCGGCCGAAGCCGTCATAACTCCGGGTGCCGCCGTTGAACTTCGTGTAGACCGTGTACTGGGCGCCGAGCTTCGTGTTCAGCCACGGCACGAAATTCAGCTCGAGGATCGCTCCCTGCGTATCCGGCCGGCCCTTCGCGCTGCCCAGGATCGGCGTGCCGGTCGCGTACATCACCTGATCACGGCTCCCCGTCGTCGAGAAGCCCTGGACGGAGCCGCCGATCCACCGGCGAAAGAAGTAGCTGGCGGTGACGCGCTCGGTATCGAGATCGTTGTGCCGATGCGCGGTCAGCATGACGTTGTCGAACTTCCGATGCTCGTGGATCCACGTGGCGCTGAGCGAGAAGATGTGGTCGTCGGTGATGTACTGATACTGGCCGTCGAGCGCGATGTCGGTGAACGTGTTCGTCGGTCCCTTCTCGCCGATGCCCGACGGGTGCGTCTCGGCCCAGATGCCGTAGGTGCCGAACTCCAGCGAGTGGTCGCCCCACGCCTGCTCCCAGGCCACGCGCCAGTAGGGCGCCAGCGGGCTGCTGATCCGCGCGTCGGGGGCCGTGCTGTCCAGCGGTCCGGGGCCGCCGGTGGTCGCATTGGTGAAGCTCGTCTCGGCGGAGCGATAGCCGCTCGCCTCGATATAGAGGTGGTCGAACAGGTAGACGTACGCGCCGATGCCCGCCGAGATCTGAGCGAGCTGGCCGTCGAGCAGCGCCGAGGCGACGGGCGGGACGCCGGCGTTCGTGAGGATGAATGGATATCCCCACGCCGGCGTGCTGTTCCACACGTCCTGCGAGGTGGGATTGTTGTTGAGCGAGATGCCGTAGATGACGTCGCCGAGGCCGCTCGAGTCGAAGGAGGCGTGATTCGCGAAGCGGAGGTCGGAGTTGTCGATGCCGACGGAGTCACTGGATGGCTCCCAGGTCAGCTGCAGGAACGCGCCGAGCTGGTCGGCGATCTTTCCCGTGTAGAAGAAGCTGAGGGCCTGGGGGAACTCGGTGGAGTTTCTCTGGGAGAGATCCCTGGTGAGCCCGGCATCGGGGAGGGACCGGTTCAGCGTCGTGTTCGAGGCCTGCAGCTGCACGGACAGCGGCGGGATCTCGCTGAGCGCGAGCGTGCGCTGGCCCTGCTCGCTGATGGGCTCCAGCTGCTTGACGTTGGTGAACACGTAGGCGTTGAGCTTGAACTTCCGGCCGAACGGCGTGAGCTCGGGAAAGATGGTGTGACACCCCTGACACGACACGCCCGTCTGCCGGGCGAACGCCGGTGTCGCCTGCGCGGTGGACGGCATGAGCGCCGCCAGGATGGCCATCAGTGCCACGGCGAGTGTGACTCGCTTCATGATCTTCTCCAGTCTGGCTTGGGTGACCAACCGCTCGAAGTGCGCTGCATACGACGACAGCCGGCTGCATGGACGGGGTCAGGAGCGCGGAGGAGCGCGCGACATGGGTGATACCGCGAGGAGGCCGGTGCAATGCCGGAGACCTTCCATCGTTTCCACCTCAGGCATCATGCATGCCAGCCGTGTGAGCGGCAAATGCGTGCCATCATAGCCGTGTGAAGCCCGACAGTGCGGGGCCTGATGGAACCCGCGACAACAGTGGGACATGGACGCCACGCCGGTGAGGCGCCCTGAACCCAGGTCGGCGCGTCTCGATCGGTCTCCCGGCGGCGCAAGTTGTCGAGATGTCGTGCGTGCGGTCTGGCACCGCCGATGCAGCCCGAAGCGCCGGAGGGACGAGTGCATGAAGATCCTGGTGCCGCTGGACGGTTCGGAGATGGCCGAGACCGCGATCCCGGTGGCGCTGAACCTGGCCCGGGGCTCGCGCGCGGCGCTCGTGCTCCTCACCGTCAGCAACCGCGAGGCCCCGAGCGAGGCGGCGCCGGCGGACCTGACGCTCGCGCCGATCCGGGAGGCGCAGAGCTATCTCGAGGCGGCCCGGAGCCACCTCGCCGGCGACGTCGAGGTGTCCGCCGCGGTGTGGCGGGGGATTCCCTCCGCCTCGATCCTCGCCGCGGCCGACGCCCACGGGGCCGACACGATCGTGATGGCCAGCCACGGTCGCAGCGGTCGTGAGCGCGAGATGTTCGGCAGCGTCGCCGAAGCGGTGCTGCGCGAAGCGCCCATGACGGTCGTCGTCGTCCGCCCGAAGCGGCAGACCCGCAAGCCGTCCCCCGTGCAGGTCTGACACGGCTCAGCGGTAGGCGAACGCCCACCGGTACGGCCGGGCGAGCACGCCCTCGCCGAGCATCTCTCGGAACGTCCTGAGCACGTCGGTCTCCGTCAGGATGCCGACGACGCGGTCGTCGTCGACGACCGGCAGCGCCCCGATCTTGTTCTCGTGCAGGAGCCGGGCGGCGTCGCGGATGCTCGTGGCGGGCGTCACGCTGATGGCGCCCCAGGTCATCACGTCGCGGACGGTGAGATCCCGCAGCGCCTCCGTCGCGCGGCTCAGTCGCGCCTGCACGGCCGGATCGAACACCAGCTGGCGCAGATCGCGGTCGGTCACGATGCCGACGAGGTGTCCGTCGCGGTCGACCACCGGCAGGTGTCTGACCCGGCGGGACCTCATGAGCTCGACCGCGCCGCTGACGAGCGCGTCGGAGTGGATGGAGAGGATCGCCCGGGTCATGCGATCACGGACGCGGATCGAGTCGGGCCAGGTGAGAGCCTCCAGCTCGTCCCCCTCCCGGCCCGGGTGCAGGGGGCGGCGCGTGCGGACATCGCGGCCGATCGTGCGCGCGGGGTGTCGACGTCGCATGGCGTTCTCCTCGGGCCCTCCGGCCTCAGTCCGCCTCGGGCCACAGACGGTCCTCGATCGCACGCACGCCCGGCGTGAAGCGGGCCGCCCCGAGAACCGCCCGGCGCTCCGCCCACGAGCGCACGGGCCCGCTCAGCGTCGCGACGCCCTCGTGGACGTCGACCGTGAGGTGCCGCGCCTCGCGCTCCGCCCGCCGGTCGAGCGCGCGCTCGATCGCCTTGCGGACGTCCGCGCTGACCGGGTTCCCCGGGGTCACGGTGATCTTGTTCACGACGACCGTGACGCCGGCCAGGTTGCGGACGGCGCGCTCCGCGTCGTCCCGCTCGCTCAGCCGCTCGACGGTGCCCGCCAGCGTGACCCAGCCGTCGGTGACCGTGGAGGTGATCTTCTCGTCGGGCACGAACACGTCCCACTGCAGTGTCTGGCGCACGGCCTGGGCGATCTCGGTATCGCTGCGGACGAGGCCGCCCGGCGTCTTCACCGTGATGTCGTTCGCCACGTCGAGGACTCCCGTGACGCGGCGGGCGGCGTCCTGGGCCGCGACGCGCTTGGCCCAGCTCGTCACCGTGCCGGTGAGCGTGACGACGCCCTTGTCGACCTCGACGCCGACCTCGGTCTCGTCGACGCGGGGATCCCACGTGAGCTCTTCGAGCACGTCGCGATGGATCTGGGTGTCGGTCTTCTTCGGCATGAGGCTCATGGCACAGGCTCCTCAGGGCAGCTCGGCCACCGTCACGGTGAGGGCCACCAGCCGCCCGTCCGCGTGCGCGCACTCCACCGTCACGAAGTCGCCGGGCGCCACGTCGTTGACGTCGAACATCACCTCGACGAAATCTCCGGCGAACGCGCCCGGCGCGGCGACGCGCATGAACAGGTTGTACTTCGTCGCCGGCGTCAGGCTGATCGCCCGGCGCGTCACGACCGTCGCGCCGCCCTCCACACGCCAGGGGCCGACCTCCTCGACGATCAGGACGCCGTTGTCGAGATCGATGGCGGCGACGGTCCCGGAGTGGCGCACGACGGGCGCCGCATTCACGGCCGGGGTCGCAAGCGCGGTGAGGAGCACCAGCAGGACGAGTATCGAGACCATCCGATATCTCATCATCGAACCTCCCTCGCGGCCAGCATCGTCCTCGATGAAGGCGGTGCAATTCGATGGCCAGGGCCGAGAGGCGGCCCGCGCGGCCGGTCGCCGCGGAAAGTGAAGCGGACGCCGGGCGATCCCAGCCGCGTGGCGTGAGGGATGGGGCGGCGCCACTGCCCCACTGGGGCGATGACGCCCGCGATCGCCGAGTTGAACGCGCCGAAATATCGGCCCGTTCGTCTGGCACCAGCGATGCACGGTTCAGCCTGGATAAATTCCGACGAGGCCGACGATGCGACTCACGATGCTGATCGTGCTGGCACTCCTGGTCGCCGTCTCCGGCTCGAGCGTGCTGGCGCTGGCGCAGAGCTCGGACACGCCGTCGACCGATCTGCAGCTCGAGCTCAAACGGAAGCGGCTGATCGTGCCGCCCCGGCCCGATCAGGGCGCGGCGGCGAGCGAGGCCGAGGCAGCGGCCCGGCGGCTCGAGGAGCAGCGCCGGGTGGACGAGCTGAGCCAGAAGGCGATGCAGCCGCCGTCGCCACCGCTCGATCAGAGCGTGGTGGAGGGGATCCGATCCAAGAAGCTCCAGGAATTGCCCAAGTAGCCCACGAAGGGGAGGTCGGCATGCGAGGCGCTGCGATGGTCCTGATGCTCGTCACGCTGCCGGAGGCGCAGGTCAAGCGAGACGCGAACGAGTGCCTGGCGCAGTCCCTCAACGCTGGGGAGATGAACCGGCCCGGCCTGGTCCGCGTCGATCGTGCGGCCTACCGGGCCTGCATGGAGCAGCGCGGGTACGCCGTCCGCACGACGACCGAATGAACGCCGGCCCGGCCCGCGCGCTAGCCGGGTTCGAGCGCCTCCTGCACCGCCCGGAGCACGTCGATGTAGCTCACGATCCCGACGATGCGCCGGGTATCGGGAACGATCACCGGGATCGCGCCCACCTTCTGGTCGAGAAACAGCGTGATCAGCTCGCCCATCTCGGTCTCCGGCTCGACCGCGACGACGTCGCTGCTCATGAACTGGATCACCGGTCGAGAGAGCCGGCGGCGCAGACCATCCGCGCCCTTCTCGGTGAGCAGCCGGCCGATGTCGGGACTGCAGAGATCACGATCGCTCAGCATCCCGACGACCGCCTCGCCGTCGACGACGGGCAGGTGGCGGACGTCGAGCTCGCGCATGAGATCCCAGGCCTCCGCGAGGCTGGCCTGGGGCGACACGGTCGCCGGATTCGCGGTCATCATCTCGCCTGCTGTCATGATGTGGCTCCTCTCGCCGCCGCCGCGACGACATCGCTCTGCGTCAGGATTCCGACGACCCGCTCCGCCTCGACGACCGGCAGCGCACCGATGCCCCGGTCGAGCATGAGGCGCATCGCCTCGGTCAACGGCGCGGCGGGCCCGATCGCCACCGCCGGGGCGCTCATCACCGCCTCCACCGTCTCCGGGCCGGGCCGCTCGGGCCGCCGCGTTCCCCGCACGTCATCGGCATTCACGATCCCGACGAGGCGCGCGTGCGGATCGACGACGGGGAGGTAGTGGATCCGGTTCAGGGCCATCAGCCGCGACGCCTCGGCGAGGGGCGCGGTCGTGGCGATGGTGACCGCGGGCCGCGACATCTGGTCGCGGACGCAGACCCTGTCCGAGCCGGGTGTGGGCTCCTCGCGAGGGCCTTCGGCGGGATCGCCGCGCGTGTGTCTCATGTCTTCACCGGCAACACCATCAGTCAAAGAGCGTGCAAGGCGATGGCCAGGTACACTCCGTGATGCGCGACGTGAACGCCTCGATTTGTCGAGCGAAAGCCGACCGGGCTGTCCGGGGCGACGAGGTTACGGGCGACGCCGGCGAGGCGGCGGCGCCCCGGGTGAGGCGCAGGGACCCCAAGCAGCACACGTGGAGGCTGACGATGACGATCCGCACAGGATTCATCCTCGCAGTGCTGTTCCTCGTCCCACCGGGTGTGGCCGCCGGCGAGGGCACCGATCGCGGCGCCGAGCTGTACATCAGCAAGGGATGTCTGGGCTGCCACGGGGCGAGTGGACGCGGCGGCGTCGGTCCCGTGCTTGCCCACACGCCGCTGCCCGTCGACGCGTTCCTCCACCAGCTCCGCACTCCCCGCGGCATCATGCCGGTGTTCCCGGCGGCGGTCGTCAGTGACGCCGACGGTCGCGCGATCCAGCAGTACCTCCAGGCGGTGGCGCCGCCGCCCCCCAAGCTTCGCGCCGACGTTCCCCACGGCGTGCTCGACCAGGCGACGTGCGCGGGCTGCCACAAGAAAGTCAATCCCACGATCGTCGCGCAGTTCGAGGCGAGCGCGATGGGCAAGCCGGGCGTGCAGAACCCGCGCGTGCAGGTCCCGGGCGTCGCCGCGCACATGACGTGTGCCGGGTGTCACGGCACGAATCACGACGACATCATGGCGGCGAAAGGGCGTGTGCCCGAGACGACGTGCGGAGCCTGCCACCAGCAGATCTACAAGGAGCACGTGCTCGACGCCGGACACTCCTACGGGCCCGGCCCGGGCAAGCTCGGAATCAACTGGGACCGCAACATCGGGGTGCCCCACTACAAGCAGATGCCGCGCAAGGTCATGGAGATGGGGTGCGACCCCTGTCACGCCCAGGCCGGCGCGACCGACGCCCAGTTCTGGAGCGAGGAGCAGAAGAAGTACATCGATACCTCGAGCCTTCCCTATCGCAACGGGTGCATCGCCTGCCACACGCGCCACTCCTTCAGCCTCGAGGAGGCGCGCAAGCCCGAGGCCTGCTACACGTGTCACATGGGGCCCGACCACCCGAACTACGAGGCGTACATGAGCTCGAAGCACGGCTCGATCTACGTCGCGCGCGGCAAGGGGTGGGACTGGACGCGGCCGATGAGCGAGGCGGGCTGGGACGCGCCCACCTGCGCGTACTGCCACATGGTCTATGTCGGGGCCGACGGGGGAAAGACGTCCAGCCACAACATGACGCGCAAGATCATCTGGGGCATGGGGGCGCAGGCGGCGGCCGGCGCGCTGCAGGACATCACGGTGACGCCCGAGAATCAGGCCAAGCGCAACGAGATGATCAAGGTCTGCCTGACCTGCCACTCCGAGGACAAGGCGCGCGGCTATCTCGAATCGGCCGACGCGCACAAGCTCGCCGGCGACGCGCTCGTCGTCGAGGCGCGCGGCATTCTCGCCGGCCTCTATCGCGACAAGCTCATCGAGCCGAGTCACGCCCAGGTGTCGGCCGGGCTGCTCCCCGGCCCGCGCTTCACCGCGATCGACCTGCCGGGGGGCGCCGCCGCCCACTCGCCCACGAGCATCTACTACGACGTGAGCCCGATCGAGCGTGAGTACTTCGACATGTTCTTCTTCTCGGCGCTCAAGAGCTACAAAGGCGCCTTCCACATGAGCCCGGACTACAGCTGGTGGTACGGCTACGCCGACGTGCTCGGCCACCTCGCGACGATCCGTGACCATGCCGAGCGGTTGCGCACCGACGAGACCGTCCGCCGGCGCACCCTGTTCATGATCCTCACCGGACCGTTGATGGTCCTCGTCGTCCTCGCGCTCGTGTACGCGGGCGCGCGGGTCGTCCGGCGCCGGCGCGCCCCGCAGGCCTGAGCGTCGCGCGCGTCCGGGCCAGCCGCACGCCGGTGCCACGGACGCGCGCGTCGCACGTGGGGCAGTAGTAGACGAGCCGCACCGGGTGGCGGCAGTCCTCGTTGACCAGGTGGTGACGGCGGTGGACGTGGCGCGAGCCCCACTGGGCGAGCGCGCCGACGATCACGCCGAGCTCCCGCCCCTTGTCGGTCAGGTGGTACTCCGCGCGGGGCGGGTGGCGGGAGTAGAGGCGTCGCGCGATGAGGCCGTGACGCTCCATCCGCCTCAGCCGCTCGGCGAGCAGGTTCGGCGCCACGCCCTCGAGCGAGCGCTGGAGGTCCTGGAACCGGCCGGGCCCGCGAAGCAGGTCACGCACGACGAGCAGCGTCCAGCGCTCGCCGACGATCTCGAGCGACTTGGCGACCGGGCAGTCCTGGCCGTAGCGCCTCGCCATGCAGCCATCGTACCATCCGAGTGGCTATAGAATAATATAGTCACTGGCGCCCGGCGGAATCCCGGCGGCGGCCGGCGGCGTCCCAGGGAGAGAGGACCGCCATGACCACCATGCTCGAGCAGATGCAGCGGGTGCTGCGGGGCGAGGCGCCCGCCCCGCCGATCGCGACCCTGCTGGGCTTCACGCTGGCGTCCGTCGGCCCCGGCGAGGCGGTAATCGAGCTGGAGGCCGACGCGCGCCACGCCAACCCGATGGGCACGCTGCACGGCGGCGTCCTCGGCGACATCGCCGACGCCGCGATGGGCATGGCCTACGCCGCCACCCTCGGCGAGGGCGAGACCTTCACCACGCTGGAGCTCAAGCTGAACTTCCTGCGGCCGGTGTGGACGGGCAAGCTGCGCGCGAGCGGCCGGGTCGTGGCCGGCGGCCACACCGTTGGGCTGGTCGAGTGCGATGTCACGGATGCGCAGGGGCGTCTCGTCGCGCGGGCGTCGTCCACCTGCATGACGCTGCGGGGCGAGCAGGCCCGCGGCCGGTGACGGCGGGCACCCGCCGTCTCCTCGACGGCCCGATCGTTCCCACGCTGCTCCGGCTGGCCGCGCCCAACGTGATCGTCATGGTCGTGCAGGCGGCGGTCAGCGCCGGCGAGGCGGTGTTCGTGGGCTGGCTCGGCGCCGACGCGCTGGCCGGCGTGGCGCTGGTCTTCCCGCTCATCATGCTCATGCAGACGATGTCGGCGGGCGGCATGGGCGGCGGCGTCGCCTCGGCGGTGGCGCGCGCGCTCGGCGGCGGCCGCCGGCGGGAGGCCGACGCGCTCGCGTGGCACGCGGTGGTCATCG
Source organism: Methylomirabilia bacterium (assembly GCA_041497115.1). Lineage (GTDB taxonomy): Bacteria > Methylomirabilota > Methylomirabilia > Rokubacteriales > CSP1-6 > AR5. The sequence goes on along the minus strand of JBGQFW010000024.1, from coordinate 32,003 downwards.
CGCTGGGGATGGGCGCGCTGTTCACGCTCGCCGCCCTCGGGGCCGGGCCGGCGGTCTACGCCGCGATGGGCGGCCGCGGCCCCGTCCTGGCCGTCGCCACCACCTACTCGACGGTCGTCTTCGGCGGCGCGATCGCGTTCTGGCTCTTCAACACGCTGGCCAGCGTCGTGCGCGGCACCGGCAACATGCTGCTGCCGGCGGGGATCGTGGTCGGCGGCGCTGCGCTGATCCTGACCGTCTCGCCCGCGCTGGTGCTCGGATTGGGCCCGTTCCCGCGCCTCGGCGTCGCCGGCGCCGGCGTCGCGCTGGTGACGTACTACACGCTCGGCGCGCTCGTGCTGCTCGCGTACCTGACGGCGGGGCGCGGCCTCGTGCGCCTGTCGTTCGCCCATCGTCTCCGCGCCCGGCTGTTCTGGGAGATCCTGCGCGTCGGCGCCCCCGGCGCGCTCAACACGATCCAGGCCAACCTCTCGGTCGTGGCCCTCACCGGATTCGTCGGCCCGTTCGGCGCCTTCGCGCTGGCCGGCTACGGCGTCGGCGCCCGGCTGGAGTATCTGCAGATCCCGCTGGTGTTCGGCATCGGCGCCGCGCTCGTGACGATGGTCGCCACCAACGTCGGCGCCGGCCGCCACGCGCGCGCCGAGCGCATCACCTGGACGGGCGCCGCGCTGGCGGCCGCGCTGACCGGCGCCATCGGGCTGATCGCCGCGGTCGCGCCCGACCTCTGGCTCGGCCTGTTCACCCGTGACGCAGACGTGCTCGCGACCGGCCGCGCCTACCTGCACATCGTCGGACCGGCCTACGGCTTCATCGGGCTGGGACTGGCCCTCTACTTCGCCTCGCAGGGCGCCGGCCATCTGGGCTGGCCGCTGCTCGCCGGGCTGGCGCGGCTGGTGGTCGCCGTCGTGGGCGGCTGGCTCGTCGTCCACCGTCTCGACGGCGGCCTGCACGGCCTGTTCGTGGTGATCGCGGTGTCGCTCGCCGTCTTCGGCACCACCGTGGCGGTGGCGCTCCGGGCCCGGGCGATGCTGCGCTCCGTCGTCGCGGCGCCCGGTCAGGCGATGTAGCCGGCGGCGACGAGCCACTCCGCCACGAGGACGGCGCCGGCCGCCGCGCCCAGGCGCGTGTTGTGGCTCACCAGCACGTACTTGACGCCGTGCGGGAGGACGGTGTCCGCGCGCACGCGCCCGACCGTCGTCGTCATGCCGCCGCCGTTGTCGCGGTCCAGGCGCGGCTGGGGACGGAATGGGTCGTCGTGCACGCGGATCCACTCGGCCGGCGCCGAGGGCAGCCCGAGCTCGCGCGCCTCGTTGCGCCACGCGCGGAACGCCGCGGTGACGTCGTCGGCGGTGGCGGGGACGCCGAGCGAGACGGCCACCGACTCGGTGTGACCCTCCAGCACGTTGGCGCGCGTGCAGGTGGCGCTGACCGTTGCGGGATGCGGCACGATCGCGCCGCCCGCCAGGCGGCCGAGGATCTTCGCCGTCTCCCGCTCGACCTTCTCCTCCTCGCCCGGGATGAAGGGGACGACGTTGTCGAGCACGTCCAGCGCGATGACGCCGGGCGAGCGGCCGGCGCCCGAGAGCCCCTGCATGGACGTCATCACCACCGACTGCAGGCCGAAGCGCGCAGCCAGCGGCGCCAGCGTGATGGCCAGGCCGAGCGCCGTGCAGTTGGGCGTCGGCGCGATGAACCCCGACCAGCCGCGGCGCTTCCGGGCGACCGCGATCAGCCCGGCGTGGTCCATGTTGACGTTGGGGATCAGCAGCGGCACGTCCGGCGCGGTGCGGAACGCCGACGCGGTGCTGATGACCGGCGTCGTCCGGGCGAAGCGCGGCTCCTGCCCCTGCGCCACCTCGGCCTCGGTGGCGGAGAACACGACGTCCACGCCGGAGGCGTCGAAGGCGTCGCCGTCCTCCACGCGCAGGTCGAGCACGGCGGGCGGCGGCTCTTCCGCGCACCACCAGCGCCGGGCGCCGGTCTTGGTGTCCAGCAGCGCCTCACCGTACCGCTTGCCGGCCGAGCGGGCGGAGGCGGCCAGCCGTGTGAGGGTGAACCACGGGTGGCGCTGCAAGGCGACCACGAATTGCTGGCCGGCGATGCCGGTGGCGCCGACGACGGCGACGCGGCGGGGCGGGGGCATGCGCCATGGTGGCCGCGACGGCGAGCGCCGTCAAGCGCCGGCCCGACGCGGTATGCTACCGGGGGCTCCGGCCCAGGAGGATCTCATGCTCTCTCGTCGTGACGTGCTCAAGACGGCCGCGGTGATCGCGGCGGCGCCCATCCTGGCGGCGCGCGGCGCCGCCGCGCAGGCGCGGACCGCGACCAGGGTCCACGACTTCCAGACGGCGGCCGACGTCGCCAAGGCCGAGCAGGAGGGCGAGCTCATCTACTACGGCCACGACGGCGAGGCCGGGATCGGCACGCTGCTCGGCGCGTTCCGCAACGACTTCCCGAAGATCAAGACGAGCTACGTGCGGCTGCAGACCGGCGCGCTCTACGCCAAGATCACCGCCGAGCGCTCGGCCGCGCGCTTCGGGGTGGACGTGCTCCAGCTCTCCGACATCTCGCCGGCGGTGGACTTCCAGAAAAAAGGCGGGTGGGACGCCTACGCCTCGCCGGAATTCAGCGCCTACAAGCCGGCCTACCTCTCGAGTCCGGCCGGCCACTTCACGTGGGCGGGCGTCACGTTCGCCGGCATCGCCTACCACCGCGGTCGGGTGAAGCCGGAGGAGGCGCCGAAGGAGTGGAAGGACATCCTCAAGCCGGCCCTCCGGGACGGCATCAGCGCCAAGCTCGCGACCTCCGGCATGCAGCACGCCCAGTGGTACATGCTGCGCAAGCTGTACGGCAACGACTTCTGGCAGGAGTTCGCCAAGCAGCGCCCGCACGGCTTCGACTCGCGCGCCCAGCTCTTCGATCGCCTGGCCAAGGGGGACGACCGGGTGTGCGCGCTGGCCGAGTACGCCGGCTACACGCTGTTCAAGGAGAAGGGCGCCGACATCGAGTTCGTGGCGCCGGCCGACGGGCTGCCGGCGACGCCGATCTTCCTCGGGGTCGTCAACCGGGCGCCGCACCCCGAGGCCGCCCGGCTCTTCGTGGACTGGGCGCTGTCCCGGCGCGGGCAGGCGATCTACCAGAACGAGAAGATCCTGCTCTACGGCTCGCTGCGCAACGACGCTCCCGCGATGCCGACCGGCAAGCGTCTCGGCGACTTCAAGCTGCTGTTCCCGTCGGATTGGACGGACTTCCAGGCCAGCCACGCCGCCTTCGTGAAGGAGTGGAATGGCATCATGGGGCTCTGAGGCCGGCTGGCGGCCCGGACCCGCGCTCGTCAGCGCGGTCGTCGGCGGCGCCGCGGCCGTCCTCGTCCTCTACCCGATCGCCTTTCTGATCCAGGCGTCGCTGAGCGTGGGCGACCCGCAGGCGCGGCCGCCCGACGCCTACGGCCTCGACAACTTCGCCGGGCTGACGCGCTACGCCCACATCTTCGGCAACACCGTGGGGGTGGCGGTGGCGGCGACGGTGATGGCGATCGTGTTCGGCTTCGCGATGGGGTGGATCCTCTCCCGCACGAACGTGCCGGGGCGCGCCGCGTTCGAGCAGCTCATGGCCCTGCCGTACTACGTCACCCCGCTGATGGGCGCGCTCGCCTGGAGCCTGCTCGGCTCGCAGCGCGGCGGCTTCGTGAACCAGGTCTGGCGCGCGCTCGGCGGCGAGGGGTACCTGATCGACGTCAACACGCCGTGGGGCATCGCGTGGGTCATGGCGCTGTTCGAGGGGTCGGTGGCCTTCGTCATGATCGGCGCGGTGATGAAATCGATGGACCCGGCGCTGGAGGAGGCCTCGCAGGTGCTGGGCGCCGGCCGCCTGCGCACGATGCTCCGGATCACGCTGCCGCTGGTGATCCCCGGCGTGCTCGGCGCCACGGTGTTCGTCTTCGCCGAGATGCTCGGCTCGTTCTCGGCGGCGCTGGTGCTCGGCCTGCCCAACCGCTTCTACGTCGTGACGACCGCCATGTACCAGCTCGTCTCCCAGTACCCCCCGCAGTTCCCGACGGCGGCCGCGATGGGGGTGTCGCTCTTCGGGGTGATGTTCGCGATGGTGTGGCTCTACCGCCGCGTCGTGCGCGCGGGCAGCTACGCGACGATCACCGGCAAGGCGTTCCGCCCGCGCGTGATGGACGTGGGCCCCCTGCGGTGGGCTCTCCTCGGCGTGTGCCTGCTCTACCTCGGCGTGGCGGTGGTGCTGCCGGTGCTGACGCTGGCCTACGCGTCGCTGCAGCGGCTGGCCACCGCGTTCCCCCGGCGCGACAACTTCACGCTCGCCAACTATGCCACCGCGCTCTCGCTCGACGCGGTGCGGTCCGCGCTCGCCAACAGCCTGCTGCTCGGGCTGGCCACCGCCTCGATCGGCGTGCTGCTGATGGGATTCCTCTCCTGGATGATCTACCGATCGCGGCTGCCGGGGGCGGGCGCCATCGAGTACGTGCTGATGTTCCCGCAGGCGGTGCCGCGGCTGGTCTTCGCGTTCGGGATGCTGTGGGCGTGGCTGATCTTTCCGCTGCCGATCTACGGCACGCTCTGGCTCCTGCTGATCGCCTACCTCACCGTGTTCCTGCCGTTGGGGCTGCGCACGATCTCGGGCGTCATCCTCCAGATCGACCGCTCGCTGGAGGAGTCGGCGCAGGTGTGCGGCGCGCGGTGGGGCTACCGGCTGCGCACGGTCACGCTGCCGCTGCTGCGCCCGGGGCTGACCGCCGCCTGGCTGCTCCTGTTCATCGCCAGCGTCCGCGAGCTCGGCGCGTCCATCCTGTTGATGGGCCCCAAGGCCAAGGTCATCACGCCGGCCATCGTCGAGTCGTGGTTCGCCACCAGCACCGAGCTGACCGCGGCGATGGCGCTGTTGCAGACGCTGGCGGTGGCGGTGGCGCTGGCGCTGCTGTTCACGGTGGCGCGCCGGATCGCGCAGGCGGCGGGGGAGTGACGTGAGCGAGCCCGCCCGGGCGTCGATCGACGTGCGCGACCTCGTCGTGCGCTACGGCGGGGTCGTCGCCGTGCGAGGGGCGACGTTCGCGGTCGGCGCCGGCGAGCACGTGACGCTGCTGGGGCCGTCGGGGTGCGGCAAGACGACGACGCTGCGGGCGATCGCCGGCCTCGAGCGCCCGGAGTCCGGCGAGATCCGGATCGGCGGCGAGCCGGTCTACTCGTCGGCGACGGGCGTCCACGTCCCCGCCGAGCGGCGCGGGCTGTCCATGGTCTTCCAGTCGTACGCCATCTGGCCGCACATGAGCGTGTTCGACAACGTCGCCTACGGCCTGCGGGTGCGGCGGCGGCCGGCCGCCGAGGTGGCCGAGCGCGTGCGGTGGGCGCTCGAGCTGGTGCAGCTGGGCGGCCTCGCCGACCGCGGCGCCGCGAAGCTGTCGGGCGGCCAGCAGCAGCGCGTGGCGCTGGCGCGCGCGTTCGTCTTCTCGCCGGCGGTGCTCCTCTTCGACGAGCCGCTGTCGAACCTGGACGCGAAGCTGCGCGCCGAGATGCGGCTGGAGATCAAGGAGCTGCAGCGGCGGCTGGACATCACCTCGGTCTACGTCACCCACGACCTCGAGGAGGCGCTCGCCATCTCCGACCGCATCGTGGTCATGCGCGACGGGACGATCGAGCAGGTCGGCACGCCGGCGGAGATCTACGACCGGCCGCGCAACACGTTCGTGGCCGACTTCGTCGGCTCGGCCAACCTCGTGCGCGGCCGTCGGCGGCCCGACCTCGACGCCGACGGGCTGGTGGCGCTGGAGACGAACACCGGCGTGATCGTGCACGGCACCGCCTACGGGCGGCGGGCGGGGGCCGACGCGCTCTTCGCCGTGCGCACCGTGCACGTCCGCCTCACGCGCGAGCGGCCCGCCGCCGCCCGCAACGTGTGGCCGGCCCGGGTGCGCCAGCGCGTCTTCCAGGGCGACTTCACCCAGTACCGGGTCGAGTGGGTCGGGCGCCCGCTCGTCGTACGCTGCGCGACCGTGGATCCGTTCGACGAGGACGAGGCGGTCTACCTCGCCATCGAGCCGCGCCACTGCGTCCTGCTGGAGGAGTAGCCGCTACGCCGGCCACACCGCGCGGGCGACGCGCGCGACCAGCCGCAGCTTGGCGTCCTGCTGCTCGGGGGTGAGGGGATTGCCGGCCTCGCCGGAGGCGAAGCCGCACTGCGAGGAGAGCGCCAGTCGCGGCAGCGGGACGAGCGCCGCCGCCTCGCGGATCCGGGCCTCGACCCGGCCGGCGTCTTCCAGGTCGCCCTTCTTGGTGGTGAGCAGCCCCAGCACGACCTCGGCGTCGCGCCCCACGTGGCGCAGCGGGCTGAAGTCGCCGGCGCGCGGCGTGTCGTACTCGAGCAGCAGCCGGTCGAAGTTGGTCAGCCGCGGGAACACCTCGGCGGCGATGCGCTCGTAGCCGCCGTTGGCGAGCCAGCGGCCGCCCGGCGCGTTGCCGCGGCAGATGTGGATGGCCCGCGTGATCCCCGTGAAGCCGGCCACCGCCGCGTTGTCGATCTCGGCATCGGCCACGAGCTCGGCGGCCATGTCGTGGCCCCACCGCTCGAAGGCCGCGCGGTTGTCCGGGTCCACGTGCCACTGGGCGTAGTTGGGGGCGTCGAGCTGGATGTAGTCGCCGCCCGCCGCGATCAACCGTGGGATCAGGTGCGCGCGCAGGTAATCGGCGATCGCGCGCAGGAAGTCCTCCGGCGTGGGATAGGCGGCGCGCGAGTGGTCGGGATGCCAGAAGATGCGGTGCCAGCTCGGCGCCGGGATCGTCAGCTTCGTGCGCGCGCGGGCGTGCGCCTTGAGGAACGCGTACTCGCCGGCGACGAGGTCGCCCACGACGCGCAGCGGCTGCGTGATGAACGGGCGCGTCGGCAGCGTCCAGACCTGGGCGCGGCTGCCGTCGGGCTCCTTCCACAGCGACCACCAGCCGGGATCGGCGGCGAGGAACTCGAAGCCGGCCAGCGGCGCCCGCACGACACCTTCCTCCCGGAGCGGGATCGTGACCACCCACGAGTTGCGGCGCAGCTCGCCGTCGGTGATGACGTCGAGACCGGCCGCCTCCTGCAGCGCGATCGCCTCCCGCACCGCGCGGTCCTCGACGGCGCGCAGCTCGGGGTCGGCGACCCGGCCCGCGCGCATTCCGGCGCGCGCCTCGCGCAGGTAGGGCGGGCGCAGCAGGCTGCCGACGACGTCGGCGCGGGCGATGCGGGCGGGGGCTGTCATGGGCGGATTTTACGTTATCCTGCGGCCATGAAAGCCGTGGGCTTCTACCGCTATCTGCCGATCGACGACCCGGAGTCGCTGCTGGACCTCGAGCTGCCCGCGCCGACGCCGGCGGGCCGTGACCTGCTCGTCGAGGTCAAGGCGATCGCCGTCAACCCGGTGGACTACAAGAGCCGCGCCCCCCGCCCCCAGGTCGAGACGGCGGCGAAGATCCTCGGCTGGGACGCCGCCGGCGTGGTGAAGGCCGTCGGTCCCGACGCCACCCTGTTCCGTCCGGGCGACGCGGTCTACTACGCGGGCAGCCGGACGCGCCCCGGCTGCGACAGCGAGCTGCACCTGGTGGACGAGCGCATCGCGGGGCGCAAGCCGCGCAGTCTCGGCTTCGCCGAGGCGGCCGCGCTGCCGCTCACCACGCTCACCGCGTGGGAGGCGCTCTTCGATCGCCTGGGGATCTCGCGGACCGGCGCCGACGCCGGCCGCGCCGTCCTGATCATCGGGGGCGCCGGCGGCGTGGGCTCGATCGCGATCCAGCTCGCCAAGCGGCTGGCCCGCCTCACGGTCGTCGCCACCGCCTCGCGGCCGGAGTCGGCCACGTGGGTGCGCGGGCTCGGCGCCGACGAGGTGATCGACCACACGCAGGACCTCGCCGCCCAGCTCGGCGCCCTCGGCCGCCCCGACGTGGACTACATCCTCTGCCTCAACAGCACCGACCACCACTTCCCGGCTTTCGCGCCCGTCATCAAGCCGCAGGGGAAGATCTGCGCGATCGTCTCCACGCAGAAGCCGGTGGATCTCGCCCCGCTGATGGCCAAGAGCGTGACGTTCGCCTGGGAGCTGATGTTCACGCGGCCGATGTTCCAGACCGACGACATGCGGGCGCAGCACGACCTGCTCGACGAGGCGGCCGGGTTGATCGAGGCCGGCGTGCTGGCGACGACGGTGACCACGCGCCTGGGCGCGATCAACGCCGCCAACCTGCGGCGCGCCCACGCGCTCCTCGAAGGCGGCCACGTCATCGGCAAGATCGTGCTCGAAGGGTTCTGATGCTGGGCCGCGCGCTGACCGTCGCCGCCGAGCGGGCGCCGGCGGCCGAGGCGGTGGCCGACGGCGGGCGCCGCCTCACGTATCGCGATCTCGAGGCGCGCGTCAACCGGGTGGCGGCGTCGCTGGCGCGGCTGGGCGTCGGCGCCGGCGACCACGTCGTCCTGCTCCTGAAGAACCGCGAGGAGCACGTGGCCGCGTACTGGGCGTGCCAGAAGCTCGGCGCGATCGCCACCCCGCTCAACTGGCGCTACGCCGAGGGCGAGGTGCGCTTCTGCGTCCAGGACGCCGAGGGCGTGGCCGTCGTGTTCGAGGCGGCGAGCGCCCCGGCGGTGACGGCCGCGCGCGGGGGGCTGCCGCGCGTGGCCCACTGGATCTACGTCGGCGCCGACGCGCCGTCGTCCACCACGCCGTTCGAGACCCTGGCGGCGGGCTCCACCGATCCCGGCTCGCCGGCGGTCACCGTCGCCGAGACCGACGTCAGCATCATGCTCTACACGTCGGGGACGACCGGGCGCCCCAAGGGCGTGCCGCGCACGCACCGCGCCGAGGCCAGCGCGGCGCTCGCCCACGTCGTGCAGAGCCGCAACACCTTCGGCGAGCGCACGCTCGGCGCCATGCCGCTCTATCACACGATGGGCGTGCGCTCGATGATCGCCATGGCGATGCTGCACGGCGCCCTCGTGTGCCTGCCCGACTGGAGCGCGCCGGCCGCCGCCCGGCTGCTCCAGGACGAGCGCGTGAGCGCCCTCTATCTCGTGCCCACGCTCTACCACGACCTCGTCACGCTGCCCGACATCGGCCGCTACCACCTGGGCGACGTCACCAAGCTGGGCTACGCGGGGGCGCCGATGACCAGCACGCTCACCCGGCGCGTCGCCGAGGTGTTCCGGCCGCAGGTGTTCGTGAACCACCTCGGCTCCACGGAGGTCTACACCTTCACCGTGTGCGACCGGGTGCTCGACAAGCCCACCTGCGCGGGCCGAAGCGGCCTCTTCGGGCGCACACGCATCGTGCGCGCCGATGCCGAGCGCACGGGGAGCCCCCACGACGTGGTGGCGCGCGGTGAGACGGGCGAGCTCGTCGTGTCGCTCGACTCGCCGGAAGCCTTCAGCGGCTACTGGCGGCGGCCGGACGCCGACGCCCGGGCGATCCGCGACGGCTGGTACTTCACCGGCGATCTCGCCTACGAGGACGACGAGGGCGACCTCTACACCGTCGGCCGCGTGGACGACATGATCATCAGCGGCGGCGAGAACATCTATCCCACCGAGGTGGAGGACGTGCTCGTGCGCCATCCCCAGGTGCAGGAGGCGTGCGTGGTCGGCCTGCCCGACGCGCGGCTGGGCCAGACGGTGGCCGCGTTCGTCGTGCCGCGCCGCGCGCCCGACGGCACCGCGATGGTGAGCGCGGAGGACCTCGATCGCTTCTGTCGCGAGGCGAAGGACTTCGCCGCCTTCAAGCGGCCGCGCCGCTGGGAGTTCGTGGACGCCCTGCCCAAGAGCCCCACCGGCAAGCTCCTGCGCCGCCGGCTGCTCGAGCCCTAGAGAGTCGGCCCCGGCGGCAAGCGCGCAGCCGGAACGTGCCGCGTCGCATCACACTGCGTCAACCAAAACGTACATACGATTGTCGAAGCGTACATTGACGAAGCCCGTGGCGGACACGAGTGTATGTGCGCCCGCAGATCGTCATGGACGATGCGAGAAGGCAGATCCCGCCCAAAAACATGGGCACCGTGCACGGCGCCGGTGCATCGTGGCCGATGTCGTTGCCACGAAAGGCGAAGCGGCCGCGTTTCGGCCTTCTGACTGCACAATCCTCAGGGCAACGGTTCCAACCCCGCCGCTGGTCGGCGAAGCCCAAGTGTCTGATTTTGGATGCAATCGCTGAACGCGGAATCTGGCGCGCTCTCTGCACCAGACACGGCACTCAGTGAGGCTCGGGTGCTCGGCAGTCGGCCGCACAGTCCTTCGCATCCCGATCGGAGCCGTCCGCCTGCTCGTCTTCGTCATCGTTCTGGCGAGCGTCAGCAGCGCCGCCGCACAGCAAGCCCAGATCTTCTACGTCTATGACGACCTCAACCGGCTGTCGGCGGTGGTCGATCAGCAAGGCAACGTCGCCGTCTACACCTACGACGCCGTCGGCAACATCCTGAAGATCGAGCGGTTCGACGCTGCGAGCATTCCCGGCGCCGTCGGCATCTCGTACTTCACCCCCTCGGTCGGCCACACAGGCACTGTCGTGCAGATCTTCGGCAAGGGATTCGGCGCCGCCCCGGCGCAGGATGCCGTGGCCTTCAACGGGGCCCCGGCCAGCGTGACGTCGGCGGCCCCGAATCGCCTGGTGGCATCCGTGCCGGCCGGGGCGACGACGGGACCCATCTCGGTCAGCTCCCCCGCCGGCAGCGCGACGTCCGCGACGGCGTTCACCGTCATCGGCGCCCTCGCCATTGCCCCCACGGCGGGCGAAGTCCAGGTGGGCCTGACACGGCAGTTCACGGCCACGGAAGGCGGCACGCTCACCACGAACGTCACCTGGGCGGTCAACAGCGTGCTGGGCGGCACCCCGACGGTGGGCACGATTTCAACCAGCGGCCTCTACACCGCGCCCGCCACGATCCCGGTGCCACCGGCGGTGACGATCACCGCGACGGACAAAGATGACCCGAGCTCGACGGCCTCCGCCGGCATCACGATCCTGGCCGCCGGTCCGCGGTACGGTGCCTCGCAGGCTCTGAGCCTCACGGTTGCCCCGACGGCGCCGGCGGTGGTCCAGAGCATCACGAGCTCGGTGAGCGCGCGATTCGCGACACCGTCGCCGACCGCGTTCGCGGACGGCGCGCCGCTCAGCGTAGCCATAGCCCCGTTCGGATCGGCGTCCGCCGTCACCCCCTTGCTGTCCCTCAGCATGGAACCCGTCATCACGGCGGTGGCGCCGGCCTCGGCCAGCAGTGGCTCGACCGTAACTGTGACGCTCACTGGCGCCGGCCTCACCGGCGCGAGCGACGTTGCGTTCCTGCGCAACAACGTGGCCGATGCGGCGATCACGGTCACCGGGATCACGCCGAGCGCTGACGGCACGACGGTTGCCGTCAGCGCGACCATTGCCGCCGGCGCGGCGTCAGGCGGCCGCGTCGTCGAGGTCACCACCGCCGATGGTCATAGCTCCACCGCCGCGCCGACCAGCGGCAACATCTTCACGGTCCAGTAGCGAAGGAGGCTGCGAATGCATCGAGCGACGACCCCGGCCCTGGTGCTGATGATGCTCTGCCTGCTTGCCTCTCCCGTCATCGTGACGGGGCAGACGTTCAACAGCGGCAGTACGGGCGCCGACGGCGCCTTGTCGCCGACCTCGGGGACGGTGACCTTGACGCTGCCGCCGTCCGGAGTCTTCAACTTTACGATCATCAACATCCCCTCGAGCGTGACAGTCCGCTTCACCCGCAACGCGGCCAACACGCCGGTCACGCTGCTCGCGACCGGCGCGGTCACGATCGCCGGGACGATCAATATTGGCGGTGGCAATGGCGGCAACGGGGTGTCGGGGACGAGCCTGTCGGCGAACAACGGCCTCGGCGGTCCCGGCGGCTTCGACGGCGGCACGGGATCGAACGGCATCGCGGCGACGGTGGGCGGGGCGGGCCTCGGTCCCGGCGGCGGCCTCGGAACCGGCACCGGGTCCGGGGGCGGGGGCGGATTCGGCTCGGTGGGCGGCAACGGGACGCAGAGTGGCATCGGCGGGGCCGTGTATGGCACGGAGACGCTCCTGCCGCTCATCGGCGGCTCGGGCGGGGCCGGCGGGGGCGCCTCGTTCGGGAATTCCGCCGGCGGCGGCGCCGGCGGCGGTGGCGCCATTCTGATCGCCTCCTCCGGCACGATCACGTTCACGGGCAGCATCATCGCCACCGGGGGGAACGGGGGCAGCGGCGGGGGCGGGTCCAGTCCCGGCGCCGGCGGTGGAGGCAGCGGCGGCGCCATCCGTCTCGCTGCCAGCGCGATCACGGGGACCAACGGCTTTCTCGACGTGCGCGGCGGCAATGCGGGAAGCGTCAGCGGCGGCAGTGGTGGCGGTGGCGGCGTGGGCCGGATCCGAATCGAAGCCGTCAGCAATACCGCGGTGGTCAATGCGAATACCGTCCCGCCGTCCGTTGGACAGCCGTCCGTGGTCGCGCTGAGCAGCGGCCCCGGGCTCGCCATCACCTCGGTCGGCGGGATTTCGGCGCCCGCCTCCCCGGCGGCCTCGTTCGCCGCCCCCGACATCACACTACCGGCGGGGACCACCAACCCGGTGGCGGTGACCATCGCGGGCGCGAACATCCCGGCCGGCACGGCCGTGACGCTGACGGTGAGCGGCCAGACGGGCGGCAGCACCTCGACCACGGCCACGCTCTCCGGCACGACGGCCTCGACGACGGCGTCCGCCAGCGTGACGATCCCGACCAACCGCCCGAGTGTCCTGATGGCCACCGCGACGTTCACGTTGACATCGGATGCCGGCGGCGGGCCGGTCTATGCCGACGGCGAGTTGATCGAACACGTGCGCGTCACCGCGGCGTGGGGTGGCCCCTCACAGGTGACGTAGATCACGCGGTCCGGCCGCGAGATCGCCGCCGCGAGTCGATAGCGATGCGTCGCCTCGCTTCGCTTCTGGCATTGACGCTGCTCGGCCTGGCGGCGCCGGTGGCCGCCGCGCCGAAGGTCGAGTATTGCGTGAGCTGCCATCACGGGATCGAGGACGCCCATCCCAAGAAAGCTCTGACGTGCACGCAGTGTCACCGCGGCGATGCGGCGGCACCGGACGCCCCGAAAGCCCACGCCGGTATGTGGGCCAACCCGAGCGATCTGCGCGTCGTCGCGCAGACCTGCGGCGCCTGCCATACGACGATTGCGGCCAAGGTGAAGTCGTCGATCATGGCCCACCGCTCCGGCACGCAGAGCGGGACGCTCTTTCCCAACGGCCTGCAGCCCACGCGGGAGGGCGTGACGTTCGCGATGGCGCCGGTGGTGACGACGCCGGGCGTGCCGCTGCCGAACAACCACGCCGTGCCGAGGGGCGCGCTCGCGCGGCTCGATCCGCTGCCGACGTTTGGCGAGAGCGGCGACCCGTTCTTCGACCTGCTGCGCAAGGAGTGCACGTCCTGCCACCTGTGGAGCAAGCCGAAGGCGTTGAAGGGCAACATGCGCGCCACCGGCTGCGCGGCCTGCCACATGCCCTACGCCGAGGATGGCAAGTACCAGGGCGGCGACGTCGCCATCGCGCGCGACAAGCCCGGGCGCCCGCTGCGCCACACGCTGACGAAGCAGGTGCCGATCACACAATGCGCCACCTGCCACAACGGCGGCTCGCGCGCGGCCATGAACTTTCGCGGCATGATGGAAGCGCCGCCTGAGGGGCGGCAGACGTTCGTCTACGACCAGGATCTGTTGCACGGCCACGCCTACACGGAGCAGACGCCCGACGTGCACTTCACGAAGGGGATGGTCTGCATCGATTGCCACACCGGGCGCGAGGTGCACGGCGACGGGCAGATCTACGCCAAGCGCACCTACGAGGTCGAGATCCGCTGCGAGACGTGTCATGGCACCCCGGACACGCTCGCCACCGGCGTCACGACGCAGGGCCGCCGGCTGCGGAACGTCTTCGTCGCGGCGGCGCCCAACCCGGCCGGCCTCGTCACGCTCGTGGGCAAGATGACCGGCGCGACCCACGTGATCCCGCAGCTCGCCGCGCTACCGACGCAGCCGGCCGGCCACGAGGCGACGCATCTGGCGAAGACGGAGTGCTTTACCTGCCACACCGCGTGGGCGCCGACCTGCTACGGCTGCCACATCAAGATGGACTACACCGCTTACACGAAACCGGTGGACGTCGCCTTCGACAATCTCGGCGACACGCACAGCAAGCAGGGCTGGTTCCGCCTGACGCCGGGGGTGCGGTTCGCCGATCCCGAGCCGGTGCTGGGCGTCAGCTGGCGCGGCAAGGTGGTGCCGTTCGTGCCGCGCGCGCAGCCGCTGTTCACGTACGTGAACCCGGCCGGGCGGGTCGAGTACGACTTCAAGAAGCTCGGCTTCGCGCATAACCCGATCGTGCCGCACACGGTGGTGCGCCAGGCGCGCACATGCGAGAGCTGCCACGCCAACCCCCGCGCGCTCGGGCTCGGGCTCTTCACCACGCGCGAGCACCCGAAGTTGGCCGAGTTCAAGCAGCCCGCCGACTATCGCTGGGACCGCATCGTGGACGAGGACGGCCGGCCGCTGCAGGCCACGACTCTCGACGGCGCGCGCCCGCTGAACCGCGAGGAGATGGACCGCATTCGCAACGCGCCGTTCAAGGCGCCGTACGGCACGAGGACGACCCAGCGATGAGGCGGCTGTGGATCGGCTTCGCCGCCGCGCTGATCGTGGCGCTGTCCACCGCGACAGCGCACGCCGACGTCACCGCCCTGGCGCCGTTCGACCTCACGCTCGACGGCCGCAACGAGCTGGTCGGCGTGGCCGTCTCGGCGGACGGTAGTCGCTACGTCGGCGACCGTGGCGCCGGCATCGTCTATCGTGTCAGTCCGGCCGGCACGCTGAGCTCGGTCGCCACGAACCTCAATCGCCCGGCCGGGCTGGCGCTCGACGCCAATGGCCGCCTGCTGATCGCCGAGGAAGGCGCCGGGCGCATCCTGCGCCTCGAGCCGGACAATTCCGTGACCGTTCTGGCGACCGGGCTCAAGACGCCCCGGTGGATCGCCATCAATGCCGACGCCAGCCTCTACATCAGCGCGCACCGACTGACGTCCCCCGACGGCACAGACACCAGCGAGGGGCGCACAATCGTCCGGCTCGCCCCCGACGGGAGCATGCTCGAGGTGGCCACCGGCATCAGCCAGCTCCAGGCCCTCGTGCGCGTCAACGGCAGTCTCGTGGCGACCTCCAAGGGACTGCAAAGCGGGGGCGGCTCGCAGGGCGTGCTATTGCGCTACCCGGTCAACCCCGACGGCAGCCTCGGCACGCCGACGACGTGGGTCGGCACCGGGCTCAAGCAGCCGGTGGGCCTCGTGCTGGACGCGCTCGGCAGCGTCTACGTCTCGTCAAAGGAGCTAACCGTCGACACGGACACGTCCAAACGCGCCATCGGTAAGGTGCATCCCGACGCGCACGTGACCGACTTCGCCGCGAATCTCTCCGATCCCCAGGGGATGGCCGTGGCCCCCGACGGCGCCCTGTACCTGGCCGACGGCAAGTCCGGCCGGCTCTACCACTTCGCGGCGCCGGTCGCGCCGAATCTCGACGCGTTCCCGACGTTCACGAATCAGGCGACGTTGAGCGTCACCGGCACCACGGAGGCCGGCGCTGAGGTCGACGTCTTCGTCAACGACGCCACCAGCGCGACCTCGGGTGTTGCCGACAGTACCGGGCGCTTCGCGATCACCGTCACGCTGAGCGCGAACGTGCTGAACACCCTCGAGGTGTTCGCCACGACCCACGGCGGCGATGGGCTCACGTCGGCGCCTGCCACCGCGCAGACGACGCACGACGATGTGGCGCCGATGGTCACCTTCCAGGAGCCCCCCGAGGGGTACGTGCGTGGCAGTGTCACCGTGAAGGTGCGCGCCACCGACGCGGGGAGTGGCGTCGCCAGCCTCACGCTGAGGGCGGCCGGACAGGTGCTGTCACGGACCGTAGCCCCGCCTCTGCCGGACGTGGACGTGACCGCCACCGCGACCTGGGACACGACCGCGGTCACCGACGGCACGCAGACCCTGAGCGCGACGGCTACGGACGGTGCCGGCAACGTCACCGCGCCCGTCACGCACGCGGTCACGGTTGACAACACGCCGCCGGACACCGCGATCACCGACGGGCCCGGCGACTTCGTCAGCGCGCCGAGCGTGACCGTCACCTTCACGGGCACGGACAACCTCACGCCCATGGCCCAGCTCGTCTTCGCCTGGCGCGTTGACAGCGGCGTCTGGTCGGCATTTGCCCCAGCGACCACGGCCGCGCTCAGCCAGCTGGCCGACGGCAGCCATACCTTCGAGGTGAAGGCCCGCGACCTGGCCGGCAACGAGGATCCCACGCCGGCGACGCGCACGTTCACGGTCGATGCCGGCGCGCCGATCGTGACCTTCCAGGCGCCGGCCGCCGACGCCTACGTCCGCCAGGCGGTGAGCGTGCAGGCGCAGGCCACCGATGCGGGCAGCGGTGTGGCGACCCTGACGCTGGCCGTGGACGGCCAGCCGTTCGGCGGCGTGACGCTCTCGCCGGCGCCGCCGGCCGCAGCCGTCACCGCCACGGCCACCTGGATCACGACGACCGTGGCCGATGGTCCGCACACGCTGGGCGCGACCGCCACCGACCGCGCGGGGAACAGCGCGAGCACGACGCGCTCGGTTACCGTCGACAACACCGCCCCCGACGCGCAGATCAGCGCCGGGCCCGGCGCGTTCGTCAACACCCCGAGCGTGACGGTCACGTTCACGGGCACCGATAACCTCACGCCCGTGGCCCAGCTCGTCTTCGCCTGGCGGCTCGACGGCGGCACCTGGTCGGCCTTCTTGCCGGCAACCACGGCGACACTGACGGCGCTCGCCGATGGCGCGCACACCTTCGAGGTGAAGGCGCGCGATCTCGCCGGCAATGAGGACGCCACGCCGGCGACGCGCGCGTTCACGGTGGACACCGTGCCGCCGACCGTGGCGTTCCAGGCCCCGGCCGCTAATGGGTACGTCCGCCAGGCGGTCGGCGTCCAGGCGCAGGCGACGGACAGCGGCAGCGGTGTGGCCACACTGACGCTCACCGTCGACGGCCAGGCCCTCGGTGGGATCACGCTCTCGCCAGCGCCCCCGGCCGCAGCCGTCACCGCCACGGCCACCTGGACCACGACGACGGTGGCCGATGGTCCGCACACGCTCGGCGCCGCCGCGACCGACCGCGCGAACAACGCCGCCTCGGCGACGCGCGCGGTGGTCGTGGACAACACGGCGCCCGATACGGTCATCACGTCCGGCCCGACGGGCGAGATCGGCGTCACCAACGCAACCTTCACCTTTACGGGCAGCGACAATCTCACGCCCGTGGCCCAGCTGGTCTTCGCCTGGCGCCTGGACGGGGGCGCGTGGAGCGCGTTCGCGTCGGCGACAACGGTGAACCTCACCGGCCTCAGCGAGGCCACGCACACCTTCGAGGTCAAGGCGCGCGACCTCGCGGGCAACGAGGATCCCACGCCGGCCGCGCAGACGTTCACGGTCCGCCTCGGCCCGTCGGTCAGCGACATTACCCCGGCCAGCGGCACGATCGGCACGTTCGTGACGATCACCGGCGCTGGCTTCGAGCCGGGCACCACGAGCGTCGCCTTCAACGGGCTGGCCGCCACCGTGCGCGCGGTCACCACGACACAGATCACCACCACCGTGCCGATCGGCGCCTCCACCGGCCTGCTGGTGGTGACGACCTCGCGCGGCAGCGCCAGCCGCGCGTTCACGGTGACCCCGACCGGCGACTTCACGCTGACCGCGAGCCCCGCCAGCGTGCGCGCGATCGCCGGCGATCAGAGCGCCGTCAGCATCGCCGCCGGCGGCTCGGGCGCCTTCGCCAACCTCGTCTCGCTGTCGGTCTCGCTGGCACCGAGCGGCATCACACCGGCCTTCGCCTCGACGTTCCTGGCGCCCGGCGGCGCCACCGCGCTCACGTTCACCGTGGCAGGTACCGTCGCGCCCGGAAGCTACCAGTTCACGGTGAGCGGCGACGCCACCGTGGACGGTCGCACGGTGACGCGCACGGCGCCGGTCACGCTCGAGGTGCTCGCGCCCGACACCGTCGCCCTCACGGGGCGGATCCTGACCGCCGAGACGCTGCCCCAGCCGATCCCCGGTGTCACCGTGACGCTCGGCACCGCCCTCAGCGTGACCGACGCCGCTGGCAACTTTGTCGTGCTCGCGCCGCCGACGGGCCCCAACATGCTCTTCGTCGACGGTCGTACCGCGTCCACGCCGAGCGCGCAGTTCCCGATCGTCGAGGTCCAGACCAACGTAGGGACCACGGGCCCGACGCGGGTGCCGTTCACGATCTACCTGCCGATCCTGGACACGGCGAACGCGGTGACCCTGCCGCTCGATGGCGGCGGCTTCACCACGCAGGAAGTGAAGGCGACCACGCCCGCGATGCCGGGGCTCGTGGTGACCGTGCCGGCGGGCACGCGCATCATCGGCCCTGATGGCAATCCGGTCTCCCAGCTCGTGATCACGCCGGTGCCGGTTGACCGCAGCCCGATGCCCTTCCCGGCGGGGATCACGCCGCCCCTGCTCTTTGCCATCAATCCCGGCGGGTCCGTGCCCTCCCAGCCGCTGCCGATCACGTTCCCCAACGCCGCGCAGGCAGCGCCGGGCACCAAGGCGGATCTCTACTACTTCGATCTGACGGTGGGCACCTGGTCCATCTGGGGCACGGGCACGGTGACGGCGGACGGCAGTCAGATCGCGAGCGACCCGGGCTTCGGCCTACCGCGCCTAGCCTGGCACTACGCCTACACATCCACGTCCGAACAGGTGCGTGACCGCCATCCGAAAGGCGGCGACCCCGTCGATCTCGTCACCGGCCGCTTCACGGTGAAGAAGACCGACCTAGTGTTGCCGGCCCGTATCCCGGTCACGATCCAGCGCTCGTACCACAACGAGGACGGCACCGCCGGCCTGTTCGGCCCCGGCTGGAATCTCGCCCCCTACGACACCGTGCTGAGCCTGGCCGGCGCCGGCCCCAGCCTCACTCTGATCCTGCCGGATCAGAGCGCGTATCTCTTCCAGCAGACCGCGGTGGGCAGTAACGAGTGGCGCAACTTCGGCGAGCCGTTCCTGGCCGGCGCGGTGGTGACGCCGCTGGCCGGCAACTTCAACTTCCAGCTCCGGTTCAAGGACGGCACGATCCACCGCTTCCAGAAGATCACCGGCTTCACCGCCGCCGCGCTGGTGGCCATCCAGGACCGTAACGGCAACGTGCTGACGATCGAGCGCTCGACGGCGCTCTTCGATCGCCGGATCCTGTCCATCACCGAGCCGGCCGGCCGGCAGCTCTTCTTCCTCTACGACGCCGGGGGCCGCATCACCCAAATCACCGATCCCATCGGCCGGACCGTACGCTACACCTACGACGCGCAGAATCGCCTCGAGACGGTCACCGATCCGGGGGGTGGGGTCACCCGCTACACCTACGAGGGCGGCAACTATCGCATCCAGACGATCACCGACGCTCGGGGGATCACGTATCTCACCAACGAGTACAACAGCGATGCCCGTGTCAGCCGCCAGACCTTGGCCGACGGCGGCGTGTGGCAGTTCAACTACTTCCTCCCGGCGCCACCGCCGCCGCCCGGTGGCGGGGGGTGCTCCACTCCCCCGTGCGCAGCAGGGCCTACCGAACCGCCGCCCTCGCGGACGACCGTGGTCGACCCGCGGACGAACGCGACGACCTACACCTTCACCTCGCCCTTCTTGGGCCCGTTCGCCGGCTTCACGAGCGCGATCACCGACGCGCTGCAGCAGACCACGTTCTTCGACACCCTGGGGACGACCGTCAGGGACGCGCTGGATCGTGACACCAAGCCCGAGTACGACGCGAACCTCAATCTCACCAAGCTCACCGACGCCAGCGGCGCGGTGCGCACCTACACCTATGAGCCGATTTTCAACCGCCTGACGAGCGTTGCAGACCCGCTCGGCCACGTCACCACGTTTGAGTACGATGGGCAGGGGAACCTCACGGGCGTCGTGGACCCGCTCGGCAAACGCACTGCGATTGCCTACGACGGCGTCGGCCAGCCAACCAGCACGACGGACCCCCTCAACAACACGACCGCCTTCGGCTACGACGCGTTCGGCAATCTCACGAGCATCACCGACCCGCTCGGGAACACGACCACTCGGCAGTACGACACTGTCGGGCGACTGGTCCGCCAGATCGACCCGCGCGGCAAGTCGACCGGATTCACCTATGACCCGCTCAACCGCGTCACGCTGATCGTGGATCCACTCGGCGGCCAGACACGATTCACCTATGACCCCAACGGTAACCTGCTCACGGTCACCGACGCCCGCGGCAATACGACAACGTACACTTACGACAGTATGGATCGCGTGAGCTCCCGCACCGACCCGGTCGGGGCGACCGAGACGTTCGAGTATGATGCCAGGGGCAACCTTACACGACACGTGGACCGCAAGGGGCAGGCGGCCACGTTCACCTACGATGCCCTGAACCGTCGCGTGACGCGCGAGGATGGGGCGGGTACCGTGACCTTCGAGTACGACGCCGTTGGCCGCATGACGATGGCCGCCGACACGACGAGCGGGACGTTCCGGTATGCCTACGATGCCGTGGACCGGCTGACCGGCGAGATCGGGCCGCTGGGCAGCATGGGCTACATCTACGACCCTGCCGGCCGTCGCACGACGATGCTGGCTCCCGGCGTGGCGTCGGTAACCTACGGCTACGATGCTGCCTCGCGCCTGACGTCGATCACTCAGGCACCGCTGGCCCCAGTGACCATCCAGTACGACGACGCCGGTCGACGGACGCGATTGACGTTGCCCAACCAAGTCTCGACCGAGTACCAGTACGATCCGGCCTCCCGACTAACGGCGCTCATCTATCGCAACGCGGCGGGCACGCTCGGCGACCTCGCCTACCGGTACGATTCCGCCGGCAACCGGGTCGCCGTCGGGGGGGCCTTCGCCCGCACGCTGCTGCCCGATGCGATTCTCGGCGCGACCTACGACGCTGTCAACCGCCAGCTCGCCTTCGGCGACGCGACGATGACCTACGATAGCAATGGGAGCCCGACGACACTTAACGATCCCAACGGCCTATCGCAGTTCGGCTGGGACGCCCGGGGGCGGCTCGTGTCCCTGACCACGCCGGCCACCACGGCGGCCTTCACGTACGATGCGCTGGGGCGCCGTGCGGACCGACGGCTCGGAGCTGACCATACGAGTTATCTCTACGATGGACTCGACATCGTACAGGACTTCTCCGCGGCGTCAGGACAGGTCTATCTGCGGACCCTTGCAGTCGATGAACCACTCAGTCGAGGGGGCGCCGACTTCTATCTGGCCGATGCACTGGGATCCGCAGTGGCGTTGACGGACGCTGACGGCGGCGTGGCGACGAGGTACACCTATGCGCCGTTCGGCACGACTGCGGTTGACGGCGGATCGACCAATCCGTTCCAGTTCACTGCACGAGAGGAGGACGGTCTGACGGGGCTGTATTACTACCGGGCGCGGTACTACCATCCGGGCCTGAGCCGTTTCATCAGCGAGGACCCAATTTACGTCCGACCGAACGGCAACCAAGAATATGGCTACGCTCTCAACAATCCCACGAAGCTCCGGGACCCATCCGGCGCGATCTCCGCGCCCGTCGCGGGGCTTATTATCGGCGCCGTCGCAGGTGCAGTGGCTACCGTTGTCGTAACCCCGAATGCCAGCCTGCAGGAGGTAGCAATAGGTGCGGCTGTCGGTGGAGCCGTCGGCTTAGTCGGAGGCGCTCTCATCACTGTGACAGGTCCGGTTATCCCGAGCGCCATAGCGGGAGCGGCCCTCGGTGTTACTGCAGACCTCACGGCCCAGGCATTAACAAACTACTACATTAGGGGTATCGGCCCATTCGACCAGATTGACCATGACACGTTAGCTATTGCTGCGATCCAGGGTGCCGTCGGCGGCGGCATCGCGGCGCTGGCATTGGAAGGCGGTGCCGAACCAGTCGTGGCGCTCGCCGCAGGTGCAGCGGTCGCCATCGGAGTCGATTACGGGTTGAAATATGTGCTGAGAACGTCGCGCGCAGAAGGCGCTGTACTACCACCCGGAACGACTGTGTCTCTCGGGCGAAGAAAGTAACCGGTGCCAATACCGCGTTTACTTATCATCGGCCTCAGTGGCTTCATCATCTGCCGGGTGTTTATAGCTTACGTGGCGCGTTTCTGGCTCGTGTCCTATTCACTCAGTTCGGCCGCGAGCCGCAGTCGGGGTTATCATCGCGTTCATCTCCTCTTCCTATCGGTAGGATGGCAAGTGAGTTTTATAGTTATTGCTTTCGCGAGTCTTGGACTGATCCCGGTCCAGCTCGCGTACTGGATGTTTGGTGTTGGCTCCGAGAGCGATCGTGGAATCATCCTTTCCGCCTACTACATCTCGTTTGCCGTAGCGGCATCGCTGTCACTACCTCGTTATATTCGCTGGTCGCGCCAATATCGGGCCGAGCACATAGTTCGATGTCCTAATTGTGGTCGAAGAAATGAATTGTCAAACTACTCCGAGCAGGCTAAGCGGGGGGTTTTCGCTTTTCGGAGCAGATACGATGGTCATACTCATCATTGCTGGCGGTGCAACAGCCTTCTAACAAGTCTAGTTCGCCCGAACTCAGGTTAGCATGGGGCGAAGTCCTAAGCTTGCTGGATAACGAGACGGGGATGCACTCTTGCTTGGACTCAAAACCCAAGCTCGCCGGTTGGCGCCGGCGGCAAGAGGAGGCATCCCCGTGGAGACGAGAATACCGGCCTCGGAGCGGACAAGCCAGAAGCTCAGTGACCTGCTGACCCAAGGCGTGGCCGAGGGCGACGCGCGGAGCGAACGGATCAAGCTTGCGGTCCGGAAGATCGTGGAGGAAGCGCTGGAAGCCGAGGTGGCGGAGGCCGTGGGCCGCGGGTACTACGAGAGCGGCGCCGTCCCCGGCGCCGGCTATCGCAACGGCTACCGGCGCGGGCGGCTGCGCACCGCGGAGGGCGCCATCGACTACGGCGTGCCGCAGGTGGCCGATCGGGCCGAGCCGTTCGTCTCGCGCGTCCGCGCCGGCCTGGCCGGCCGGACGGCCGAACTGGAGCAGCTCGCCGTGGAGATGTACGCGCGCGGGTTGAGCACCCGGGACATCGAGGCAGCCTTCCGCGATGCGAGCGGGGCGAGCGTGCTGAGCCGTACCGCCGTCAGCCAGGTCACCGAACGGCTGTGGCAGGAGTACGAAGCCTTCGCCAGTCGCGACCTGAGTGAATTTGCGCTCGCCTACTTCTTCGTCGATGGCGTGGCCGAGCGGCTGCACGCCGGGCTGCCGCGCGAAGCGGTGCTCTGCGCCTGGGGGATCACCGAGGACGGCCGGAAGGTCCTGCTGCATCTCGCGCCCGGCACGAAAGAGGACACGGCGAGCTGCACGGCGTTCTTCGAGGATCTCAAGCGCCGGGGTCTCGCCGACCCGCTGCTCGCCGTGACCGACGGGGCGCCAGGCTTGATCCGCGCTGTCGAGACGTGCTTCCCGCGCGCGCTCCGCCAGCGGTGCCTCGTCCACCGAATGCGCAATCTCCGCAGCAAAGCCCCGGAGAACCAGTGGCCGGAGATCGCGCTGCGGGCCCGCGGCTGCTACGAGGCGGCGGCGCCAGCGCTCGCCGCCGTACTCCGCGACGACTTCGTGGCCGCCTATGAGCGCGAGCTGCCGGCGGCGGTGCACTGCTTCCGCGACGACTTCGACGCCTGCATCGCCCACCTCCGCTTCCCGCTCCGCCATCGGCGCGTGGTCCGCACCACGAACCTGCTCGAGCGGCTCTTCCTCGAAGAGCGTCGTCGCACCAAGATCATCCCGCACGCCTTCGGGGAGCGTCCCGTGCTGAAGCTGATGTACGCGGCGGTCATCCGGGCGGCCGATCGGTGGCGCGGCCTTACCGTCGGCGAATTCGAGCAGCGTCAGCTACGGGCGATCCGCGAGGAGCTCGATCGCGCCCATGCCGAGCGCACGCGGCCCGCCGTGCGCCCCAGCCCGAGTGCGGCCCCGTCGAAGTTATCCAGCAAGATTCGGACTTGACCCGCCGTCGGGGGTTCCTTCGCGCGCAGCCTGCTGCCCGATGTGACTTTCAGCGCCACCTACGACGCTGCCGATCGCCAACTCGCCTTCGGCGACGCCACAATGACCTACGACGCCACTGGGAAGCTCACGACGCTTTCTGATGCCAGCGGCCTCACGCAGTTCGGTTGGGACGCGCGGCAGCGTTTGGTGTCACTGATTGCGCCTGAGACAACGACCAACTTCTCCTACGATCCCCTCGGGCGGCGCGTCGGGATCCACCTCGAGTTGCAAAACACGAGCTATATCTATGATCGCATTGACGTGATCCAAGACTGTGATGCTACGTCGGCCCATTCCTACCTGCGAACGCTTGCAGTTGATCAGCCGCTCGCCCGCGGTGGCACTGAGTTCTATCTAATTTAGCTGATGCAATCGGGTCAGCGACAGCTTTATCAGACGGTGACGGCAATCTCGCGACACGTTATACGTATGCGCCGTTCGGCGCGACTGCAATAAACGGCACTTCGGACAACTCGTTCCAGTTCACTGGGCGCGAACTAAATGGTCTAAGTGCGCTGTACTACTACCGAACACGATACTACGCCCCTCAGCTTCATCGGTTTATCTCGGAGGATCCCTCCAACCTCTTGAGCGGAGACACCAACAATTATGCCTACGTTCGTAATCGTCCAACCGGATATACGGATCCGCTCGGGCTCATCACAACGGGCTATCAGCTCTTAAATGTCTCATTTGGTGCCGGGATCGGTGGCGGCACCACGTTGGCGCTTGTCGCTGACGACCAAGGACAGGTCGGACTGGCCGTGACCGGAGGCGTCGGCTCCTATGGAGGAATAGGAGCGAGCGCGACAACCGGTGCTCAAGTCACGAATGCTGCCACGATCCAGGATCTTCGCGGAGCAGGAACGTCAACGTCCTTCAGCGTAAACTCCGGGCCTGTCATCGGGCCGGTAGCCGTTGTTGGTGAGGCCGGCTTTTTTACTGGGAAGGGTTATCAGGGGGGTATGACTGGCGTCGGCCTAGGGATTGGTACACCCTTTGCGTACACTGGCTTTGGCACGGGGACCGTCATCGCCTGCCTGTTCAATTGTGTCGATAGGAATGCGGCGGCCGTCGCGGCGCCGCCTCCACAGGGACAGATGCCGTTACCCAAGGCGTGCGGGAGAAAGTGTTAGGGAGTTCCCGACATGGAACTTGGCTGGATGGCGCTTGGCCTTCTGTTCATGATCTCTGGCGCCATCGGTCTCGGCCTCACCTTCCTCGCGGTCGCCCAGGGAGGGGTAGTGTTCGTTGTTGCTGTAGCGCCCGCTCTTCTGGCTCTAGGGCTAGGATTGCTCATCACATTTAAAATGGCTTTTCGGGTAATAGCGGACGACCGCGGTCTGACGATGGCGTTCGCATGGAGATCGGCGACAATTTCTTGGCAGCAAATACGTACTTTCCGCAAGCTATTTATCCGAATGTCCTTGATGGGTGGCGAAGCAGGGGTGTACACGTTCGTCACGTTTCAGGGAAGTGGACGATCGCCCGGCTGGGCACTTCTTGTACTCCGCGGGGAAGGACCAGCGCCGAGCTTGTCTGCAAGTGAATATGAGACCGACCTCGATAAATATGTCTCAGGCAAGAGAATTGGCTGAAGCCTTCGTTAGCTGGAGGCCGTGATCGCTCAGTGGAGTCGGCGCGAGTGAGTCCAGGGCGGGTTCTTGCGATGGCGCTAACACCCAAAGCCCGGCGATTGGGGCTGCTAACTGTCATCTTTTTCATCACGAGCTGTACGGGAGGACCTCAGTACACAATCCAGAAGCTACCTTCCGGGCGAGAGATAAAGGTGGTAGGTATCACCAAAATATCCTTTACTAAGGGTGATCCCGCGTTGATGCTTTCATATCAAACGGATCTCCCAATCAACGACCTCTTGGCGCTCCGCAAAGAGGCGGAGGAGATCTGGCCGGTTTTTCGGATTAACGTCGAGCAAGCGCAGCTCAAGGGAGCCATTATTAGTGCTCGACAAGCGCCGAGCGGTATCTTCATCAAGACGAGCCGCCTCTATAACTTCACAATCGTCAAGCATGAGGACGACTCATGGCACTTCCAGTGACGTCGGAGCGCGTTGAGAAACAGCGGCCAATGGATAGCTCAATTTCAGATAGCAGAAAACTGGCAGAGTCCTGTTCGGTAGAACCCGTACAGCAATCCTAACGGCCATCGCCGCTAAGATAATTCTGTGAAGCGGCGCCCGCCACGGACGTGAGCGAACGACTTCCAGTGACGGCGCGCGGGACAGAACCGACGAGCGCGACGGTGGTCGGCTCGGTGTTCGACCTGGACCGGCTCCGGGGTCGCCCGGACCCAGCGTCGGCGCCCGCCGACGAGCCGGAGATGCAGGTGACCTGCCTGGCGATTTTCGGACCAGTTGAAGCCTGAGAGAATGGCGCCCTCGGAGAAACGAGGGAGTCATGAAGAAGGGCCGATTCACCGAAGAGCAGATGGTGACCATCCTGCGCGAGGCCGATCAGCAGCCGATCGCCGAGGTGGCCAAGAAGCATCACGTCAGCGACCAAACCATCTATGCCTGGCGCAAACGGTTCGGGACGTTGGAGCCCGCCGACGTGAAGCGCCTGCGGCAGGTCGAGCTCGAGAACGGCCGGCTGAAGAAGATGGTGGCCGACCGGGACCTCGAGATCGACGAGCTCAAGGAGATCATGCGAAAAAAATGGTAGGCGCCCGCGGGCGCCGGGAGCAGGTCGCCTTCGCGCAGGCGCGCGGCCTGTCGAGCCGCCGCGCGTGCGCCGTGCTGTCGGTCGCCCGGTCGACCCTGGGGTATCAATCGCGGCTGGCGGTGCGCGACGCGCCGGCGCTCCAGGCGATGCATGACTTGGCCGGGCAATATCCGCGGTATGGTTACCGCCGTATCCGGATCTTCTTGCAGCGGGCCGGCCATGTCCTGGGGGTCGACCGGACCCACCGGCTCTGGCGGCAGGCCGGCCTCCAAGTGCCGCGCCGCCGCCCGCGCCGACGCGTGACGACGAGTCGGCCGCGGCCGCTCCCGGCCTCGGCCGCCCACCACGTGTGGGCGTACGACTTCGTCTTCGATACGTGCGCGAATGGCCAGACGTTGAAATGCCTGACGATCATCGACGAGTTCACCCGGGAGTGCTTGGCCATCGACGTGGCGGGCGGCATTCGCTCCGGCCGGGTGATCGAAGTGCTCGCGCAGCTCGTGAGCATCCACGGCGCCCCGCGGCACTTGCGCTCAGACAACGGCCCCGAGTTTGTGGCGGGCGCCATTCTGCGCTGGCTGCACACGGCGCAGATCGAAACCGCTCTCATCGATCCGGGCAAGCCGTGGCAGAATGGGGCCGACGAATCGTTCAACGGCAAGCTCCGCGACGAGTATCTCAGCCTGCAATGGTTCCGAAACCGCGTCGAAGCCCGGGTGGGCATCGAGCAGTGGCGGCGTCACTACAACGAGGTGCGGCCCCATTCGAGTCTCGGGTATCTGACGCCGATGGAATTCAAGGCGAGCGGCGGGGCCAGCCTCACCGAGGAATCGAACGAACAACCCACGCTCACGGAGCGTCCGACGGGCGCTGTTCTCCAGTAATCACTGGTCCGAAGAACCCAGGCAGGTCACTTGCGGTTTGGAAACTCGAGATCGTCAGCTACATCTATGACGTCAACGTAACGGCGACTGGTATCGAGTTCCGTTTGTTCAGGATGTGGGCCGTCCATCATCTCCGGTATTCCGATATCGAATCGGTCAACATCCGGAAGCACTGGGGTAATGGCGGCCTGTTTGTTTACAGCTTCAGGAATCGTCTTTTCAAGACGGCATTTCTCATACGCAAGAGACGGGGGTGGTTTACCAGGCGGATCCTCATAACGCCGGCAGACGATGGAGAGTTTCTGAACGCACTGGCTAACGCACATGTTTCAGTAGTCGGGACTGGAGAAGAGGAGATTGGCCCTAGTTAAAGACTCCCGCTCACGCTTCGAATCGGCCCGAACCCGTAGGGCAATGGCGCCGGCAGCGACGAAGCCAAATGCGTGTAGATTCGCGTCAAGGTCGTCCTCCCTTCGCCGGCGTCGAGGCTCCGCGCCAATGAAGGGACGATGGCCCATCGCAACGGAGGGCGCAATTACCGCGGAGGTCAGTGGTCGACCGCTCGGGTTCAGGGCTCGGTGGGCAGCCGGGTCGCGCTGGTGTTGCTCAGGTGCTTGAGGTCGCCCAGCTCCTTGAGCGCGCGCAGCATCTCGGCGGGGATCGGGTGGGCCTTGAGCGTGCCGTCCTCCATGATGCGCGCGTAGACGCGCGTGGCCCGCCCCTCGCTCACCGCGGCGCCGGTGAGCGCGTTCTTGGCCTTGCAGTTCCAGTGCAGCGTGTGCTCGCCGATGTCGGCCAGCGTGATGGTCGTGACGATGCGATCGCCGTAGGCGGCGGGGCCGATGAAGCGGAAGTGGATCTCGCCCATCACGAACGTCGTGCGGTCGTTGCGGATCATGTGCTCGATCGGGTAGCCGATGATCCGCCACAGCTCGTGCTCGGTGTCGTTGAACCACGCCACGATGCGCGGATAGTAGACGAGCCCGAAGGGGTCCGACTCCCCCCAGTTGACCGTGATCTCCCGCCAGTACATCGCCATGGACGCCGTGCCTCCGTGGGTAGACTACCCTAGCCGGCCGTCCGCCAGGACGCGTCGTCCCTCCACGGGTCGGGCTGCGCGCGGTAGGCGGGGACGAGCTCGATGTCCTGCCAGTGCTCCTTGTGGAAGAGTGTCACCGCGCAGCCGGAGATCGGCGGCACGATCCAGCTCCACTTCGCGTGCACCACGCGGCCGGCCTCGGTCTCGATCGCCTCGAACGTGTCGAAGGCGTGGGCGGCGGCGTGGTGGTCGATCATCGTCACGCCGGCCTTCTCGTAGGAGTGCAGCACGGCGACGTTGAGCTCGATCAGCGCACGGTCGCGCCAGAGGGTCCGGTCGCTCGAGGTGTCGAGCCCCATCCGGGCGGCGACGACGGGCAGCAGGTTGTACCGATCGGTGTCGCCGAAGTTGCGGGCGCCGATCTCGGTGCCCATGTACCAGCCGTTGAACGGCGCCGCCGTGTAGGACAGGCCGCCGGCGTCCAGCCGCATGACCGAGACGGCCGGCAGCGCGTACCACGTGAGCCCGAGGTCGGCGAACCACGGCAGCTGCGGGTGGGTGATCGGGACCTCGAGCACGAGCTCGCGCGGGATCTCGCGCCAGACCGGCCGCTCGCCGACCGCCTGCGCGATCACCGGCAGCAGGTCGAAGCGCGAGCGCGGCGCCGGCGGCCGCCAGCCGAGCGCCATCGCCACCTCGGTCAGCTCCACGTTGGCCGGATCGCCCAGCACCGTGCCGTCGGCCGCCGCGTAGCCGGCGTAGCGGAAGAGCTGCGGGCTCCACACGCGCGGCCCGCGCCCGTCGGCGCCGCGCGGCGGGAAGACGGTGATCACCGGGCGCAGGCTGCCGCCGTTGGTCGCCATCTCGATGTGGCCCAGGATCGCGTCGAGCATCGCCTCGCCGGTGGTGACGTGACGGAAGTCGCGCAGCGCCAGCCCCTCCCAGTACAGGCGGCCGACGCAGCGGGTGGCGTTGCGCCAGGCCAGCCGCGCCGCGTAGCCGAGCTCCTCGGGCGTCTTGCGCCACCTTCCGGTGGCGTCGAGCTCCTGCTCGACCTGGCGCCAGCGGCCCGCGAACGCGGTGGCGGCGCGCGTCTCGGCGTAGTACTGCT
This sequence comes from Methylomirabilia bacterium, assembly GCA_041497115.1. Lineage (GTDB taxonomy): Bacteria > Methylomirabilota > Methylomirabilia > Rokubacteriales > CSP1-6 > AR5. The sequence continues at coordinate 2,129 of JBGQFW010000024.1, read as the reverse complement.
CGAGCAGCTGGCGGGCCTCGTCGCGCGGCGTCGCCGGCGGCGCCGCGGCGGCCCCGTGCGCCACCGGGCAGCCCGCGGGCGCCGGCGCCGGGCCGCCGACGGGCTTCTCGCCGGCGACGACGAACACCTCGATGTTGATCCGGTCGTCGCCGACGCCGGCGGCGCTCAGGAGGCCGGCGACCGCCGTCATGAACGACTCGCTGCCGCACAGGTAGAACACCGCCCCCGGGAACTGCGTGACGAGATCCCGGGCGTCGGCGGCGCCGAAGCGCCCCTCGCGCCGCGTGAGGCGCAGGTGCACCGAGATGGCGGAGTTCCGCGCCGGCAGGCTCAGCAGCTCGTCGCGGTGCACGACCTCGCCGGGCTCGGAGGCGGAGTAGTCGATGTGCAGCCGGATCGGCCGCGGCCGCGCCGCCAGCGCGCGCGCCATCGCCAGCGCGGGCGTCACTCCGATGCCGCCCACCAGGCACACGACGTCGCGCGTCTCGTCCTCGGCGAGGTGGTAGTGGCCGGCCGGCTCGGAGACGCGCAGCATCGAGTCCGGCCGCAACCGGTCGAACAGCCAGCGCGAGAACACGCCCTTGGGCTCGCGCTTGACGGTGATCTCGTAGCGGTCGCCGGTGTCCGGCGCCGCCGACAGCGTGTAGGCGCGCTGGATCCAGCGGTTGTCGATGCGCGCCTGCAGCACCACGTGCTGGCCGGGCAGGTAGGGCCGGCAGCGTCCCGCCGCCGGCCGGACGTGGAACGCCCGCACGTCGTCGGTCAGCGGCACGCTCTCGACGACGCGCGCGGCCGTCCACTCCGACCGGCCGAGCAGCTCGCGGACGAGCGGCGCACAGCCCCCGCACACCATCGTCGCTCGCGTGCGCCGGGCCACCGCCTCCAGCGTGTGGCAGTCCGCGGCGATCGCCTGCTGGATCTGGCCGCACGTCGTGTGCGTGCACGCGCAGATGACCTCGCGGTCCTCGTAGAGCGGCCGGGCGTCCTCGGCGCTGAACTCGCCGCGCTCGCGGAAGAGGGCGAGCTGCCACTCCTCGACCGGCGCGCCGTCGAGCAGCAGCCCCAGCATCTCGCCGAGCTTCGTCCACTCGCCCTCGGCGTGGAGCTCGACGATGCGGCCGCCGGCGATGCCGAGCTCGCGGTAGACACCGCGGTCGGCGCGCTCGAACCGCACGTCGGTCCGGGCGCCCTCCGCGCCCACCACGCGCGAGGTGAAGGCGGCGCCCGCCACCAGCCGCGTGCTGACCACGCGCCGGCCGTCGGGCAGCGCGTACACGGCGGTGACGCTCGGCTTGCCGTCCACCCGGCCCGTCTGCAGCGTCACCACGCCGCGCCGGGGCAGGAGGTACATGCTCGAGAGCGAGTCCATCAGCGAGCGCAGGGCCGGGGTCTGCCGCAGCGCCGTCCGGAACCACTCGCCGTCGAGGCTGACCGTCTCGAGATCCTCGACCGCCCGCACGGTGGCGGTGCGCGGCGCGGCGTTGACGATCGCCAGCTCGCCGAAGAACTGGCCGGGCAGGAGCTCGGCCAGCACGCTGTCGCCCCGCCGCGCCTCGGCGCGCCCGCGCAGGACCAGGTGCACGCGGTCGCCGGCGTCGCCCTCGCGGAAGACGACGTCGCCGGCGTGGAAGCTCTCCAGCCGGTAGCTCTCGGCGCCGGCCGCCACGCCGAGGCCGGCGAAGAGGCTCTCGCGCAGCCGGGCGCTGCGCAGCGTGCGCTGGTCGTCGCCGAGCGCGCGCAGCCGCCGCACCAGGTCGTTCTGGTGACCGAGGGCCTCGAGCAGCGCGTCGCGGGTCACCACCTGGAGCCGGCAGTCGTCGAGGGCGCGGACGCTGGCGTTGCGGTGCTCGCTGCCGCCGGGCAGAAGGGCCTGCTCCCCGAACCACTGGCCCGGGTCCAGCCGCGCGAGCACGACGTCGGAGCCGTCGAACGCGGTCGCGTAGACCTGCACCGTGCCGCTCTCGATGATGTACATCCGGTCGCCGTGCTCCCCCTCGCGCAGCAGGACCTCGCCGGGCTCGGCGGTCACGATCCGTACCTGGGCGGCCAGCCGCTCGAGATCGGGCCGCTTGAGAGAGGCGAAGAACGGCACGCCGGCGAGGCGCCGCAGGGACGTCTCGGTGAGCATG
>JBGQFW010000023.1:0-49622 GCA_041497115.1 Methylomirabilia bacterium | reverse complement strand
TCGAGGACGCCGGCCAGCAGGAGATGCTGAACTGGCTCTGCCTGGCGGGCGCGATGGCCGAGCTCGGCCGGAAGCCGACCGAAAGCGAGTTCATCGAGAGCCACATCTTCAACTCGAACAAGGTCTTCGCGGTGTTTCCGTAGCCGCGGACCGGAGACGACCATGGCCGACGAGTTCGAGTACATCTCGCACACGCGTCTGGAGTACCGCGACGGCGCACGCAACGCCTGGCTGGGCGACGTCGCCGAGCCCGTCGTGTACGGCGTGCAGGGCAAGCTCCGCGAATACTACGGCGCGCCCGAGGGGCCGCCGATCGCCTCGACGCTGGACCACATCGTCGCCGCCGTCGCGGGGTGAATGTTCGGCACCCTGCGTGGCGCCCTGGCAGGGCGCAAGATCGCGTTCGATCGTGAGTCGTACCGCGCGACGGTGGACGGCCGCATCGCCGGCGTGGGCAAGACCATCCGCATCACGTCCATCCACGTCCACTACGAGGTGAGCGTGCCCGCCGAGGCGCGCGAGGCGGCGACGCGCGCGCTGGCCGTGCACGTGCAGGGCTGCCCGGCGCACCAGAGCGTCGAGGCCGCCATCCCCATCACGTGGGACGCCACGCTGCGGGCCGGCGCCGACACGGTGGCGGTGCGCAGCGACGACCGGGTGTAGGATACGGGCCGCCGCCAGCTTCGGGCCGGCGGCGATTCCCCATCGCCCGGGAGGCGCTCATGTGCGTGGACAATGACTCTCGTCCCCCGATCACCCCGATCGCCGGCGGCTCGGCCGGCTCCGTGGACCTCAAGCTGACCGCCGCCGACGGCACGCGCTCCATGGCCTACGGCGCGCGCGCCGCGAAGCCCACCGGCGCCGGCATGGTCGTCATCCCCGACGTGCGCGGGCTGCACGCCTACTACAAGGAGCTGGCCGACCGGTTCTCCGAGGTGGGCGTGGACGCCGTCGCCATCGACTTCTTCGCGCGCACGGCGACCACCGAGGACCGCGGCGACAAGTTCGACTTCATGAGCCAGGTGCCGCTGACCAAGCCCGAGACGCTGCAGGCCGACATCGCGGCGGGCGCGGCGTGGCTGCGCAGCAAGGACGGCGGCCAGGTGCGCTCGCTCTTCGCGGTCGGCTTCTGCTTCGGCGGCGCGCTCTCCTATCTGCAGGCGTCCAGCGGCCTCGGCTACGCCGGCGTCATCGGCTTCTACGGCTGGCCGCTGGGCCTCAAGCGCTGGCCCGATCGCCCCAAGCCGATCGATGCCGTGGGGCGCTACGCCTCGCCGGTGCTGTCGATCTTCGGCGGCGCCGACGAGGGCATCCCGCCGGAGGCCGTGAACGAGTTCGCCGCCGCCTGCGGCAAGGCCAACGTCAAGCACGACTCGCACGTCTATCCCGGCGCGCCGCACAGCTTCTTCGACCGCAAGCAGGCGGAGTTCGCCGAGGCCTCGGCCGACGCCTGGAAGCGCGTGCAGGCGTTCGTGACGCAGAACACCCGGCTTCTGACCGCCTGAATGCGGCGCCGCCGCCGCCCGTCTCAGTCTCCAGGGAGGACCCGGAGATGCTGAGACGGGCGACGGCGATCCTGCTGGCCCTGCTGCTGCTGCTCGGCGCGGTCCCGATGGCGCGGGCCCAGGCGCCCGAGCCGGATCCCTCCGACACGCTCGGCCTCACCCCGCCCCGGCTCGCCTACGGCGCGGGCGCCGTCTCGTTCTGGCGCCCCGGCGCCGAGGACTGGGCCCCCGCGCAGGTCAACACGCCGCTGGCGCCGGGCGACGAGCTGGCGACGGACCACGACGGCAGCCTCGAGGTACAGATCGGGGCCCGCGCGTTCGCGCGCGCGTGGGGCGACACGCAGCTCGGCCTCGTCACTCAGGATCCTGACCATCTCCAGCTGAAGATCACCGCCGGCCACCTGGCCCTCGACGTGCGCGAGGCCGAGCCCGGACACGCCGTGGAGATCAGCACGCCGCACGCCGCCTTCACGCTGGACACCACCGGCTACTACCGCGTGGACGTCACGCCAGAGCGGACGTCGTTCGTCTCGCGCCGCGGCGGGCGCGCGAGCGTGACGACCGCCGGCGGCCAGCCCGCGGCTCTGGCTCCCGACACCGCGGTCGTGGTGCAGGGCGAGCCCGCGACGGTCGTCCTCGCCGGCGGCGCGCCGCTGCCCGACGCGTTCGATCACTGGAGCGACGCGCGCACGGACCTGGCACTGACCACGGCGAGCGCGCGCTACGTGCCCGCGGAGGTGTACGGCGCCGACGACCTCGATCGCAACGGCACGTGGAGCGAGGTGCCGACCTACGGCGCGGTGTGGGTGCCGCGCGCGGTGCCCGCCGGCTGGGCGCCCTACAGCACCGGCCGATGGATCTACGATCCATACTACGGCTGGACGTGGGTGGACACGGCCGCGTGGGGCTGGGCGCCCTATCACTACGGTCGCTGGGTGTTCGTGAACAACGTCTGGGCGTGGGTGCCCGGGCCCATCGTGCGGCGCGTCGCCTACGCGCCGGCGCTGGTCGTCTTCCTCGACGGCCCCGGCGCCCGCGCCGGCGCGCCCTGCGTGAGCTGGGTCGCGCTGGGCTGGGGCGAGCCGCTCGTGCCGTGGTGGGGCCGCGCCGGCTTCGTCGGTCGCCCGTGGTGGGGCGGCTGGGGCGGCCCGCGCCGCGCCGATCACGACTATCGCAACCTGCGCGTGCGCGACGCCGTCGTGGCCGTGCGCAAGGACGGCTTCGGCCGCCGCCCCGTGCACGACGGGCGCGTCCGCGACGTGGACACCAGGCACCTGACCCCGGTGCACGGCCGCCTCAACGTGAAGCCCACGCCCGCGAGCTTCGTCCCCGGCGGCGGCGCCGCGCCCGTGCGGCCGCCCGACGCCACGCGGCTGCGCCCGGTCGTGGAGACGCGCAAGCCCTCGCCCCGGCCAACGTCGGACTCCCACGGCGCGCGCGTGCCCCTGCCGCAGAGCGCACCCGCGCCCGCGCCACGCCCCGTCGTGAAGCCCCGCGAGGAGCGGCGCGAGCCGCAGCGCCTGCCCGACGTACGACGCGAGCCGAGCCCCGCCGCGCACCGCGACGCGCAGCCGCCGGCGCGCGTGGAAAAGCGCCCAACGCCCTTGCCCGCGGCGCACCTGCCGCCCCCCGCGCCCGCCGTGCACACGCCGCCGTCCACGCCTACGGTGCGCGTCTCGCCGCCGGCGCCCGCCGTGCGCGTGCCGCAGCCCGTGCCAGCGGTCCACACGCCGCCGCCCGCGCCCGCCGTCCAGACATCGCGCCCTGCGCCCCCCGTCCACGCGCCACACCCCGCGCCCGCAACGACGAAGCGCGAGACGCCCATTCCGCAGCGCGGCGCGTTCGCTCCCGACACGCGAGAGACTCGCCCGCGCTGAACGTGGTTGCCTAGCACGCCCCTCGCCGCTATTGTTCGGCGCCGGGTGGGACGCGGCCATGAACACGTCGCTCGTTGTCAGGGAAACCCTGACTGACATACATTCGTGGCCTCCGTCTTGGAGTACGAATTGGGACAGACTAGAAGGGCCGAGCACGTGAGCGACCTAGAGTTGGCGATACCGAAGCTGCGCGAGTCCGTCACAGCCATCCTTAGGCTTCGCATGACAAAGCCGGAGACTGTGAAGAAGGGCAAGGTCTTGCCGGCGCAGTTCGAGGCAGGATGGGGTTCAGCATTCTGTATCGTGTCGAACAAGTACCTGATGACCGCGTTTCACGTTTTGAACGGTGGCAAGCCGAGAGACCCACACGCGAAGTTCTATGCGCTCGTCGTTCCAGGCAACGACAACCCATTCTTCTACTTTCCCGTGGTTGCTTTTCTGATAGAGCGGCCAGACCTCGATATCGCCGTTCTGGAGATAGGGGCTTGTTCCACGGCTGGAATTCATCTGCCGGCCCTGCCCGTGTCGTTTGGCCCCCAAGCGGACGGCAGGCAAGTCCTCACGATGGGCTTTCCAGCCCCCGAGATTGTTGGACTTAACGCCGATCCGCAGGGGAATTTCCTCGGCGGGCAGTTCTTCCTGAAGAGCCACGCGAACGAGGGCATCGTGGCCGCACAATACGTTCTTGGCGGCAAACTGCCCGTCTATGAACTCAATGTAGGATGGCATCACGGCGAAAGCGGCGGGCCAATCGCCACCCTCGCCGGGCAGCCCTCCGCATTCTCATTGATGCAGCAATATCGGAATGTTCAGGGGCCTCATGGCGTGCTGGCCGGCCCACGTCGCGGGTTGGCCCTTTCAACACTTCGGCAGGAGCTCGAAGCTCTTGGCGTAGTCGGTGTGTAGCGAGCTGTTCAACACGCAAGGGAGCCGACAGCGCGCGCATTCCAGGCGTCGCGGCTGAGTTGCTATTGTTAGATTGTTGAGATGAACCCGACCGACCTTCATCTTCCTGGCCTAAGAACGCGCTTGTATCCGCTGATCCGGCAGCACGTGGCTGAGCAAGCGCGGCCCATAGCCGAACGGCTGCAGGCGTGGAGGATGATGAGTGCGAACGGTCTTGCAACAACCAACTTCTACGGAAAGCTCGTGTCCTACCGAGGCGTGTCATTTGAAGGCAGTCCCCGCACAGTCTTCTGGACGGGTTTTTTTGAGCCTTTTATTCTCGCCGCGGCACGGAGTTCGTTTGAGTGGGTCGCGAAGACGTGTCGCGAGCGACATCTCAACCCCGGCGACCATCTTGTCGAGACGAGAGATCTCCTCCATCTCTTGGCCACAAGGACATACGAGTCGATGGCTTCGATTGATCAGATGCTACGTGGTGCTGGATACCCCAACGAAGTCACACCTGTTGGGATCGCGCCGAAGATTAACGCGATGACACGGCAGATCAATCAGTTGTTGGTGGCTTTCTCGCGCGAGAGCTCACCTACGCCCTCGCGGCCTGATCCGATGGATGACATTCTTGAACTCAAGCCCAACGTCCACGGGTTTGGTGTCAATTTGAGGGCGCTATGGCGTTGGTTACGGCGAGCGATCTAACTTTGGCGTGCAGCCGACGGCCTTCGACCCCGGCCGATACCGCGCGCCAGGCCGCTGGGCACACGATGCGCTCCCGGAGCAATAACCCGTGACAGATCCGGTGGCCAAGACACCATTGACGTCAGAAGAGCATCTGCAGCTCTGGCTTGCGTGCAAGCAGCGCATTGCCACCTGCCGAGACTGCCTCAACCGCTGGCCGGCGCTCGTCGAACAGACTCTTACCGTCAACGAAATCCCGAACCCGCGCCGCGAGATCGGCTTTCTATTCGTGGGTGTGGCGCCGCCGCCGATCGGAAGCGAGGAAGACGATGAGCCTGGTCACTTCTATTCGGATCCGTGCGACCGACTACGTCTCGGCCTGTTTCATGTTCTCGATCACGTGTTTTCGACTGATCTGACGCAGCGTAACCGAGTAAGTCGTGAGGCCGGCACGACGGCCTTTCTCGACGCCGGCTTCTTCTTCGTTCACGCGGCCAAGGTGCGCCCTTCTCGTGGAAAGCTAGCGCCCGGCCGAAGCACCATGCGCTTCTGTGCCAAGCGCCACCTGGGAGAAGAAGTCGAACTCCTGAAGCCTCAGGCCATTTGCTTCCTCGGGGCTACGAACGCGGCACCGGCAGCGGAGGCCGTCTTCGGGCGTCGGGTCGGGGAAGTCCCAGAGCAAGCCGAGATCCGTCGTCAAGACGGGACCAAAGTCTGGGAAGGCTGGACGGCAGTAGCGGTTCAACCCGTGCGCGGGACAAAAGAAGGCCGCAACCGCGAGCGCGCGGCCCGAGTCATCGAGAAGTTGCGAGAAGCTCTCAAGGCCCGCAAGACGCAGACTTTTGGCACGCCGAGGTCCCCATGACTCAGCCGCCCCCCGCTGACCGCAACCTCGTCCTCTCCTATCTCGGCCTGCGGAAGGGCATCGGGATCATCGGGGCGGCGCTGCCGTTCGTCCTGGCGCTCGGCAAGATGCTGTTCGAGAGCCCGGGCATCCAGAGCTCGATCAGCGCGTACTACTACACCGACATGCGCAACGTGTTCGTCGGAAGCCTCTGCGCCATCGCCGTGTTCATGGCGTCCTACCGCGGCTACGAGCGGACGGACGACGTGGCCGGGGACTTCGCCTGCGTCTTCGCGATCGGCGTGGCGTTCTTCCCGACGGCGCCCGACCTGAACCCGACGGCGCGAGAATGGCTGATCGGCGCGCTGCACCTGTCGCTCGCCGCGCTGTTCTTCCTGACCCTGTCCTTCTTCTCGCTCGTGCTGTTCAGGAAGACCGACCCGGCCAAGCCGCCCACCCGCCAGAAGCGGCAGAGAAACGTCGTCTACACGGTCTGCGGCTGTACGATGCTGGCGTGCATCGCCCTGATCGCCGTCGTCGCGCTCCTGCCGGGCGATACTCCCATCAAGAGCCTCGAGCCGGTCTTCTGGCTCGAGTCCATCGCCGTGGTCGCCTTCGGCATCTCGTGGCTCACGAAGGGGGAAGCGATTCTCAGGGACGATGAAGCCTAGGACGAAGTGAGGCCCTTCCCGCGGAGCGTCGGCCTCGTCCTGCTGGTCGGGTCGCTCGGTGTCGCGGTCGGCGCCGACGCCGCGACGTCGTCCAGCGTCGCCTATCGCCGGATCGACGTGCAGGACACAACCACCGGCGAGCCGTTTCCCGTCGCTCTCTGGTATCCGACCCGCGCGACGCCGTCGTCGCTCTTCCTGATGGCGCCCCTCACCCCGTGCCGGCTGCCCGCGATGCTCTGCCGGTGGGTCGCGTTCGAGATGCAGGTCGCCCCCGTTGCGCCGCCGGCCAACGGACCGTTCGGGCTCGTCGTCATCTCGCACGGGGCCAACGGGCTCGCGCTGAACCACCGTGACCTGGCGATGGCGCTGGCCGCGCGCGGCTACGTCGTCGCCGCCCCGGCGCACCCGCGCGGAACGGGCAACGACATCTCCGGGATGGGTGTGTGGGTGGGACGGCCGCGGCAGGTCTCCCGGGTCATCGACGCGGTCCTGGCGGATCCGGCGCTCGGCCCCCGCGTCGCCCGGGAGCGCATCGGGGTCGTGGGCCATTCGAACGGCGGCTACACCGCGCTGGCGGTCGCCGGCGCGCAGCCGAGTCCGGCTGCCATCGTCGCGCACTGCCAACAGCATCCCGACGACGTCAAGTTCTGCTCGTACGGCGGGGCGTCCACGCGGGACGCCACCCGGGCGGGCGGCGACATCCCGGACGTCCGCGACGCCCGCGTGCGCGCCATCGTGCTCATGGCGCCGAACGCCATCCCCTTCACCGACGACACGCTTGCGCGGCTCGCCGTTCCGGTCCGCGTCTACGGCGCCGAGCACGACGACCTCACCCTCGTGAGGTACCACGCCGAGCGCCTCGCGAAAACGTTGCCGCCCCGGAGGGAATACGTCCTCGTCAGAGGGGCCGGGCACTTCTCCTTCATCGCGCGCTACCCGTGGGCGCTGACGTTCGTGGCCGGCGAGGGCGCGCGCGACCCGAAGGGCTTCGATCGCGACGCGCTGCACGCGAGGATGAACCCCGAGATCGTCGACTTCTTCGATCGAGCGCTGTGACCTACGGCAGGGCGTTCTTCGATCTCATCCGCCTTCACTTCCAGAATACCGAGACGGATGGTCACTCTCCACTCGGCGCCGAGCGGCAGGAGCAGCGACGGGCGGAGCTGGCCGCCCTCTTCGCGCAGGTCGAGCGAACCGAGCACGGGCCGCTCCGGGTGGTCGGGGCGTCGTGGCTGTACAATCTCGACGCCTATCGCCGGCTGTTTCCCGCCTCGTACGTGGCGACCGCCCGCGTGCTCGGCGGTCGATTCCAGCACATGCCCCTGTGGGGACAATTCCTGGACCGGCACGGGGAGATCACGGAGCGTATGACGAAGCCGTTTCCGGGAGCGCCTCGAGCGCCAGTCGAGCCTGGACGGCCTGGACGAGTGTTTCCCTCTCCGGGTGCTGGCCGTCGAGGCTTCGGCGCAGGAGTTCTATGACTGCTACGGGATCTGATCGCGTGTCCGTCAGGTCCGCCACCCCGGACGACGCCGAGTCCTTGCTGGCGATCTACCGCCCGGTCGTGCTGAACACGGCCATCTCCTTCGAGCTGGAGCCGCCCTCTGTCGCGGAATTCCGCGAGCGGATCGAGAAGGCGCTCGGGGAGTGGGCGTGGCTCGTGGCCGAGCGCGACCGGCGGCCGATCGGCTACGCGTATGCCACGTCGCATCGCTCGCGCGGCGCCTACCGATGGTCGGTCGAGCCGTCCGTGTATCTAGAGGACGGGAGCCGGCGGCAGGGCATCGCGACGATGCTCTATGAAGCGCTACTGCCGCTTCTCGCTCAGAAGGGAGGCTGCAACGCGTACGCGGGCATCACGCTGCCCAACGACGCCAGCGTGGCGCTCCATCACCGGCTGGGGTTTCAGGCGGTGGGAGTCTTCCGGTCGGTGGGGCGCAAGTTCGGCGCGTGGCACGACGTCTCGTGGTGGCACCTTCGCCTGCGCCCGGCCCCTCCCCATGAGTAGCGTCCGCGTGTCACACTAGCGGATCCCGACGCGATGACAACCTTACGGACGACGGTCATCATGAAGACCGACATCAGCGGCTCGACGGCGCGATTCCGCGCGCTCGCCGAGGCGGATCTGCATGCGCTGCTCCTCGAGCACCGCGAGTTCCTGAGCCGTCACGCCGCCGCTCACGACGGCCGCATCGTCAAGCCGGAAGGCGACGGGTTCTGGCTGGTCTTCCCCAGCGTGACCGCGGCGACCCTGGCGGCGATGGCCATGCAGGAAGAGCTCAGGCTCGCGCAGCCGAACAAGGGCGACGACCGCCTCGCCATGCGTGTGGTGATCACGCTCGGTGACGTGATGCACGAGGAGGGCGCGCTCGTCGGCGACCCCGTCGTCCTCACGGCGCGCATCGAAGCGATCACGCCCCCCGACGAGATCTATCTCTCCGCCGCCGCCTGGCTCGCCGCAAATCAGGCGGAGATCAGCATCGCGCTCGTCGACACGATCCCTCTCAAGGGCTTCGCCGACCCGGTCCCGGTCTACCGTGTCGAGCAGACGCATCGCACCCGCGTGATCGCCGATCAGTACATCGTGTTCACGGACCTGCGTGGCTTCACTCGCGTCATGGACACCGCACCCATGACGACGGTCGAGAGAGTGCTCGAGGCGCTCTTCGGGCTGGCCAACCGGGTGTGTCGGGAGCTCGGCGGCATGATCCGCTTCAACGCCGGCGATTCGTACTGCCTCACGTTCACGGACGCCGGCCGCGCGATGACGGCGGCGGAGCGTCTCAGCGGGAGCTGGGGCGCGTTCGTGCGCCAGGAGAAGCTCTCGTGCGCCATCAACGTGGCGGTGCACCAGGGGACGCTGTACGCGTTTCGCTCGTACCTGTACGGGCCGGGGATCAACGTCGCGGGAGGGGTCGAGGCCGCATCGACGGCCCTGCTGGCGCGCGATGAAGGCTCGATCTTCGTCACCGGAGAGGTCCGACGCAACCTGAGCGGCACCGTCTGGGAGGGGCGGCTCGAGCTGGTCGACGCCAGACCCCGGCGACACGCCAAGGTCGAGATCTACCGGTTGCGCGATGGATGACGTGCGGGTCGTCGGCCTTCGCGGCCGGACGGTCACGCTGCGCCCCCTGGCGGTCGCCGACGCCGCCGCGCTCGCCGCGGCCGTCTCGGAGTCGGCTCCACGTGGCTGGCCGCCTCCGCCCAGCGCACGCGGTGCAACACGGAGGCAAAGCACCTCCTGCTCGCCCATGCCTTCGACGTCTGGCAGGTGCATCGCGTGGCGCTCAAGACCGACGAGCGCAACGCGCAGTCCCGCGTGGCCTGCGGTGCGCAAGACCCTCGAAGCGGCCCTGGCGCGGTCATGAGCCGGTTGCGTTGAGCCCCGCGCCCGCTATAGTCGGGCCGGACTGGAGCACGCTGCGGTGAGCGATCGTCACGCATCACGCGGGAGGTCGCGATGACACGGATCAACTGGGCGCGGGTGTTCCTGGGCGGGCTGGCCTGGGCGGTGGTGTTCAACCTGCTCGGGGTCGCGGCGGCGCTCCTCTACCTGAGGCCGGAGATGGCGGCGGCCTGGAAGGCGCTGGGGCTTCCCACCAGCCAGCTCCGCACGCCGGGGTTCATGGTGTTCTGGCTCGTGCTGACCTACATGGGCGGCGTGGTGGCGATCTGGCTCTACGCGGCCGTCCGGCCCCGTTACGGGCCGGGACCCCACACCGCGGTGGGCGCCGGGATCGCGATGTGGCTCATCGGCGTCTTCCTGCCGATGAAATTCTGGACCGTGGCGGGCCTCTTCCCCGTGCGGTTCGCGACGCTGACCGCGGCCACCGACCTGGTGCTGATCGTCGCGGCGACGGTCGTGGGCGCCTGGCTGTACAAGGAAGCGTAGGCGGTCAGCGCTTGGCCCAGTAGGCCGGCGCCGCGGGAAACACCGTCGCGCAGCGCGTGGGCTCGGCGGGGCCGTCGAGCGTGTCGGCGGCGGCGCGCCACACCGCGTAGTGCGGCATCGTGCGGTGCGCCTCCAGCGCGGCCTGGTCCTTGTACACCTCGTAGAAGTAGTAGACGTTCGCGTCCTGCGCGTCCTGCAGCACGTTGAACCGGTGACAGCCGGGCTCGTCGCGCTCGGAGCCGAGGGCGTCCACCTCGATGGCCTCGAGGAACCGCGTGCGCTGATCCGGCTTGATCCGCACCTTCACCCACATCGCGAGCATGGCGTCTCCTCCTCCTGGGGCGGTGATCGCGCTACTATACCCCGCCATGACCGAGCCCACCGACGAGCTGGCGCCGCTGGCCGCCGCGATCGCCGCGCGGCTGATCGAGCGCAAGGAGACGATCGCCGTCGCCGAGTCCTCCGCGGGCGGCCTCATCGCCGCCGCGCTGCTGACGGTGCCGGGCGCCTCCGCGTACTTCCTGGGCGGCGGCGTCGTCTACACGCAGGCCGCCCGGCGAGGGCTGCTGCGCGTGCCCGACGAGGCGGTGCGCGGCATCCGCTCGAGCACCGAGGCGTACGCGCTCGTCAAGGCGCGCGCGATCCGCGAGCTGCTCGGCGCCACCTGGGGGCTGTCGGAGACGGGCGCCACCGGCCCCACCGGCAACCGCTACGGCGACGCCGCCGGCCACGCCTGCCTAGCGGTGGCGGGGCCCGTCGAGCGCGCGACGACGCTGGAGACGGGCCACGGCGACCGCGCGCGCAACATGCGCCAGTTCGCTCGCGCCGCCCTGGAGCATCTGAAGGCCGCGCTGGAGGACAAGCGCGCGTGACACGCCGGCGCCTCGCGCTGTCCCTGCTCGCGGCCGTGACGCTCGCGGCCGCCGGGCTCGCCCGCGCCGAGGAGATCCAGCCGCACATGCTGGGCTGGGAGCAGGTCTTCCGGATCGACTTCACGCCGATGCCGAAGGGCACCACGACGGTGCTCGAGGGCACGCTCACCAACGTCTCGCCCTACAACCTCACCGGCATCCGGCTGCTGGTGGACGTCCTCGACGCCTCCGGCGGGATGACCTCGCAGCAGCTCGCCTGGGTGCCCGGCAGGCTGGGCGGCGGCGGCGATCGCGTTCCCTTCTCGATCTCGGTCGTGCCCGCCCCCGCCTACCGCGTGCGCGTGTACACCTACGACCGCAGCGGCGAGCGGTTGCGCGAGCCGTTCTTGCGCTGAGCGCGGTGACCTCGACGCCGGCGGCCATGCGCGCGCAGGTCCTGCACGCGTGGGGCGATGCGCTCGTCTGGGAGACGGTGGCCGTCCCGACGCCGGGCCCCGGCGAGGCCCTCCTGCGCGTCGAGGCGTGCGGCGTGGGGCTCACCGTCCTCAACTACATGAACGGCAACCAGGCCCGCCGGCCGGAGTGGCTGCCGCGCATCCCCGGCCACGAGCTGGTCGGCACCGTCGTGGCGACCGGCGCCGGCGTCGAGGCGCCGCGCGTGGGCGAGCGCGTGATGGCGTACTTCTACCTCGCCTGCGGCCACTGCGATCTTTGCCGCCTCGCCCACGAGCCGCTCTGCCGCAACCTGCGCGGCAACGTCGGCGTCGCCGCCGACGGCGGCTACGCGGAGTACTGCGCGCTGCCGGCCTTCAACCTGCTGCCGGTGCCGGCCGGCGTCGATCCCGTCGCCGCCACCGCGATTCCCGACGCGATCGCCACGCCGTTCCACGTCAGCCGGCGCGCCGGCATCGCGCCGAGCGACGTCGTCCTCGTCGTCGGCGCCGGCGGCGGCGTCGGCATCCACATGGTGCAGATGGCGCGGCTGTTCGGCGCGCGGGTCGTCGGCCTGGACCTCGGCGCCGCCAAGCTGGCGGCCGCGCGCGAGGCGGGCGCCGACGCGGTGGTGGACGGGACCGGCGCCGACGTGCCGGCGGCGCTGCGCGCGGCGGCGGGCGGCCGCGACCTCACCGTGGCGGTGGACTTCGTCGGCGCGCGCGAGACGCTGGCCCTCTGCGTGGACGTGCTGGGCCGGCGCGGCCGCCTCGTCGTCCTCACGACATTCCCCGGCGTCGCCGCCGAGATCTCACCGCGCCGGCTGGTGGCCGAGGAGATCAGCGTGCTCGGCAGCCGCTACGCCTCGCGCTGGGAGATGGCGCGCGCGGCCGAGCTGGTGGCCGAGGGACGCATCCGCCCGGTGGTGTCCCAGACGGTGGCGCTCGAGCGCGTCGGCGAGCTGCACGCCCGCCTGCGTGCGCGCACGCTCATCGGCCGCGGCGCCGTCCGCTGCTAGTCCGGGTCGTGCAGCGCGCGACCAGCGCGGCGAGCAGCCGGCGCCGCATCGCCGCCGGCATCCGCGCGCGGCCCGCCCGCCCCACCACGCCGACCGTGCGCCGGTAGGTCCGCAGATACGCGCGGCACGCGGAGCACTCGCGCAGGTGCGCCGCGATCTCGGCGCGCGTGCGGGCGTCCAGCGACGACTCGAGATAGTCGGCGAGGCGCGCGACGAGCTGCCGGCAGGTGAGGTCTCTCACCGGTTGCGGGTGGCGATGAGCGACTCGAAGAAGCTCTTGAGCGGCGGCAGCGTGGCGAACAGCGCCTGGAAGGCGTCACGGTCCACCGCCAGCACGTTGGTCGCCGACACCGCCCGCACGGTGGCCGTGCGCGGCCGGTCGCTGACCAGCGCGATCTCGCCGAAGCACTCGCCGCCGCCCAGCCGCCGCAGCGCGGTCTCGCCGCCGCCCGCCTCCCGGCGCACCACCTCCACCTCGCCGTCGGTGACGACGTAGAGCCAGTCGCCGCGGTCGCCCTCGCGGAAGATCACCTGCCCCGGCTCGAAGTACTCGCGGCGCACGCCGAGCGAGCGGCCGGTGTTGAGCTGCACGATGTCGGGGGGCAGCACGAAGTCGAGCGCCCAGTCGGTCGCCACGCGGATCTTGCGGTCGAGACCGGGCAGCTTCATGAGGTAGATCGTCCGCCACAGCCACCAGGCCAGGAACCCGGAGATCTTCAGGCCGAAGACCTCGGCCACCGCCGAGCGGCGGCCCAGCGAGCCGAGCTTGCCGAGCGCCTGGAAGCTGAACGGCTGCCGCGCCTCGCCCCGCAGCGTGGCCACGATGTTGCGCGCGACGCGCTGGGCCTGGCGGGTGGCGTGCTGCGCCGTCGGCGGGCACGGCTCGCCGGAGCGGGCGTCGCGGATCCACGCGCAGTCGCCCACCGCCCACACGCCGGGATAGTCCGGCAGCGCCAGCGTCGCGTCGGCGATCAGCCGTCCCTTCTCCTTCTTGGCGGGCAGCATGGCGACCAGCGGGTTGGGCGCCGACGGCACCGTGCTCACGAGCGTCCGCGTCGGGATGCGCTCGCCGTTGCCGAGCAGCGCCGTGTCCACCGTGGCGCCGACCAGCTTCGTGTTGAACCGGATCTCCACGCCGCGCTTCATGAGGATGTTCTGGGCGAACTCGGCGAGCGACTTGGGCAGCTCGGGCAGGATGAGGCCGGTGGCGTGGACGAGCACGACGCGGATCTCGGCGGGGTCGAGGTGGCGGAAGCTCCTGGCCGCCGCCCGGACGAAGTCGTTGAGCTCGGCCACCGCCTCGACGCCGGAGAAGCCGCCGCCGGCCACCACGAACGTCAGCAGCGCGGCGCGCACCGCCGGGTCGGGCTCGATGTCGGCCTCCTCGAGCGTCTGGATGATCCGGTTGCGCAGCGTGAGCGCGTCGCCGAGGTACTTGAACGGCAGCGCGTACTCCGCCAGCCCGGGCTGGCCCGCGAAGCTCGTCACGTTGCCCAGCGCGATCACGAGGTGGTCGTACTCGAGGTAGCACTGGCGGGAGCCGAAGCCGGCCGCCGCCGACACGCGCTTGCGCTCGAGGTCGATGGACTCGATCGTGCGCGTGTAGAGGTTGGTGTTCGGGCACAATCTCCGAATGGGGGTGATCGTGTCGAGGATCCCGATGCTGCCCGAGATCACCTCCGGCAGCATCGGCTGGAACACGAGGTAGTTCTCGCGGCTCACCAGCCCCACCTCGACGTCGCCACGCCGCATCTCGCGCTTGAGAAGCTTCTCGAGGGTGAGAGCGGTGTAGACGCCACCGAAGCCGCCGCCGAGGATCAGGATCCGTGTGGGTCGCTGGCTCATCGTGGTTCCTCCATCACGTTGGACACCGCGGCCGCCCCCGGCGGTGCGGCGGCCACCAGCGCCTCGATCACGGCCTCGTCGGCGGGATCCACCGACGTGAGATGGATCCGCGTCAGCCGCTCGCCGCCCGCGGCCGCACCGGTGACCTTGCCGTAGAGATCGCCGGAGCGGCGCCCGTCGGCCCACGTCACGTGCAGGCGGACGTTGGTGAGCGCGGGCAGGTCGGCGTCGAGCGCCGCCTCCAGCCGCCGGCGGCCGAGCCGCCGCACGGTGCCGGCGAAGGCACCCTCGACGTGCTTGCCCTCGAAGATCGCGCCGGCCAGCGGCAGGGTCACCGTCACGCTCGTCTCGTCGGCGGCGGCCAGCCGCTGGGCCCAGCGGCCGGCGAGGCCGCGCAGCTCGTGCAGCGCCACCGGCTGGTCGAGCCCCTTGAGCTCCACGTGGATCGGCGGCGCGGTCTCGGCGAGGGCGGCCAGCCGCTCGGCGGTGGCGGTCGTCATGAGGATCTGGCCGCCCACCGTGCACCCTTCCACGCGGGCGGCGAGGTTGACGGCGGCGCCGACCACCGCGTATTTCGTCCGCTGCTCGGAGCCGATGTTGCCGACGACGGCCTCGCCGGTGTGCAGGCCGATCCCCATCTCGAAGCGGGGCCGGCCGCCGGCGACGTTGTCGCGGTTGAGCGCGTCCATCGCCCGCTGCATGGCCAGCGCGGTGGCGGCCGCCCGCTCGGCGTGATCGGGGTGCTCCACCGGCGCGCCGAAGACCGCGAAGATCGCGTCACCGATGAACTCGTTGATGGTGCCGCCGTGCGCGATGACGATGTCGACCATGCGGCCCAGGTAGTCGTTGAGCACCGCCATGACGCCGGCGGGATCGCCGTGCTCGGCGAAGCGCGTGTAGCCGCGCAGGTCGGACATGAGCACGGTGATCTCGCGCTTGCCCCCGCCCAGGCGCAGCCCGTCGGGCGACTCGAGCAGCGTCTTGGCGACCTCCGGCGAGACGTAGCGGCCGAACGCGTTGCGGATGAAGTCGCGCTGGCGCAGCCCCTCGACCATGCCGTTGAAGGCGGCCGTCAGCACGCCGACCTCGTCGCGCGAGCGCACCGGCAGCGCCGGCGAAGAGAGATCGCCGTCCGCCACCCGGCTCACCGCGCGGGTCAGCGCGATGACCGGCCGCGTGAGCCGCCGGGCGAAGAGCAGCCCCAGCGCCAGCGCGCCCAGCGCGCCCGCCGCCGACCCCTCCAGGATGGTGACGTCCAGCTCGTGCAGGCGGTCGATGAGCACGTCCACCTGGTAGTCCACCGCGAGGACCGCGGTGGCGCGCCCCTCGGTATCCACGATCGGCGCCACCGCGCTGATCCAGGTGCCGGTGGGCGTGCGATAGATCCGCGTGTAGCGCGCCACGCCGTCCTCGAGCCCCGACGCGATCGGCTCGATCAGCTCGGGCGCCAGCGCGAACGAGCCGCCGGCCCGCTCGCCCGCGTCGGTGGAGACGACCACGCGCGCCCGCCGCGCGGCCAGGTCGAAATCGGCCAGCGTGCGGATCGGCGTGGCCAGCAGCACCTCGCGCTGCACGGCGGCCAGCGAGGCGCGCAGACGGCGAACGGCGGCGGCGTCCGGCGACGGCGCGCGCTGCACGGCGGTGTGCTGGCGCGCGTCCACCAGCAGGACGGCGACGCGCGCGATGTTGAGGAGCTGCGTGCCGGCGGCGTCCTCCAGCTCGGTGCGCTGGCGCTCGCGCACCAGCACGCCGACGACCGCGACGCTGAGGAACGTGAGGACCGCGAACGCCACCGCGAGACGAACGGCCAGGCGCCGCCAGATCGGCAGCGCCGGCCGGACCGCCGTCGCGCCCGCCGCGGGGTCGCCGGCCATCAGCGCCGGGCCGTCTCGGCGGGCTCCAGGCCGAGCGCGCGGTCGAGCGACCAGGGGCCGGCGCCGCGCGTGAGCAGGAAGATCAGGATCGAGCCCCAGGTCAGGTGCTCGGAGTACGCGTTGGGATAGACGAACGTCTGGATCACCGCGATCATGCCCAGCAGCGGCAGCGTGGCCACCCGCGTGGCGAGACCGAGGATCAGCAGGGTCGAGCAGCCGATCTCGAACGTGGTGGACATCAGCGCGGCGTGCTCCGGCGACAGCACCGGCACCTTGTACTCGTCGGCGAAGAGCTGGACGGTCAGCTCCCAGCTCGCCAGCTTGTTGAGGCCGGCCTTGAGGAACACGCTCGCCACCGCGAACCGGAACAGCAGCTGGAGCACGGACAGCGGGAACCGGCCGGCGAGCTCGATCACCCGCGCGATCCGCCCGCGCGCACCCGTCGCCGGCAGCGTCGTCACCATCGGGGTCGTCATCATATCGTCTCCCTTCGCCTCGGGGGCGGGGCGGGTGGCGACGACCGGCGTGCGGTCATCGCGCAACCCGCCCCGTGCCGGGCTCGCTCAGGCCTTCTTCGGCTGCGTGGCACCGCCGACGACCTTGTCGCAGGCCCCCGCCGGCATGTAGATCCAGGCGTCGCCCTGGTGGTCCCGCTTGCTGGTCCCGGCGCAGGACGAGTTGGCCGTCTGGCAGTCGTTCTTGCCGGCCTTGGTGATGCCGTAGCACTTCTCGGCCTCGAACTTCGGCTTGGGCGCCGGGCCGGCCTCGGACACGATCGGCAGCGCGAGCGCGGCGGCCACGGCGGACGCGATGAGCAGCTGAGACGTCTTCACGATGAATTCTCCTTCGTTCTGCGGGCCTGGTGAGTGTTGCCGTCCGCGGCGAGGCCCGCCGCCTCCGCGATCCGGACGTTCTGCCCCCTTGGACACGGGGTGGGGGCGCCGGGGTGCGGGGTCCGGGCCGCGCACCGCCCGGCCCCCTGCCTGTGTCCAACAGGGCGATGGACCCTCGGGCAAGCGGGATCGGGCTGCGCGCGCCGCACGTCGCGGAGATCCTGGCGACGCGCCCGGCCGTCGGCTGGCTGGAGGTGCACGCCGAGAACTACATGGGCGGGGGCCCGGCGCTGGCGGCCCTCGAGCGGCTGCGCCACGACTATCCGATCTCGGTCCACGGCGTCGGGCTCTCGCTGGGCAGCGCCGAGGGGCTCGATGCCGGCCACCTCGAGCGGCTGGCGCGCCTGGTCGAGCGCCTGCAGCCCGCCCTCGTCTCCGAGCACCTGTCGTGGAGCGTGACGGGCGGCGCCTATCTCAATCACCTGCTGCCGCTGCCCTGCACCGGGGAGACGCTGGCGGTGGTGAGCGACAACGTCGCCCGGGTCCAGGACCGGCTCGGCCGCCCGATCCTGGTCGAGAACCCGTCCGGCTATCTGCGCTTCCAGCACGCGACGATGACGGAGGCCGAGCTCCTCGCGTCGCTGGCGCGCCGCACCGGCTGCGGGCTGCTCTGCGACGTCAACAACATCCACGTGACGTGCGCGAACCTCGGCGGCGATCCCGACGCGTACCTGGCGGCGCTGCCGCCCGCGGCGATCGCCGAGATCCATCTGGCCGGCCACGCCGTCAACGACGCCGACGGCCGGCCGATCCTCATCGACGACCACGGCTCGCCGGTGGCCGAGCCGGTGTGGCGCCTCTACGAGCGGGCGCTGGCCCGACTGGGCCCGCGGCCCACGCTGATCGAGTGGGACACCGACGTGCCGCCGCTGGCCGTACTGCTGGGCGAGGCGGCGGCGGCCGGGCGCCGGCTGGCCGCCGCGGGGAGCGAGCGCGATGCCGACGCTGCGTGAGCTGCAGGCGGACGTCCGCGCCGCGCTGCTCGGCGACGACGATCGCGCCGCCGCGCGCCGCGTGGCCGGCGACGGGCTGGCGCCCGCCGCGCGCCTGGCGGTCTACCGCCACCACGTCGTGGCGAGCCTGACCGCCGCGCTGCAGGCGACGTTTCCCGTGGTCGTGCGGCTGGTGGACGCGCGCTTCTTCGCCTACGCCGCCGATCGGTACGTGCGCGCCGAGCCACCGGCCGGCCCGTGCCTGTTCGAGTACGGCGCGACGTTCCCCGACTTCCTGGCGGCGTTCCCGCCATCCCGCGGGCTCGTGTACCTGCCCGACGTGGCGCGCCTGGAGTGGGCGATGAACGCGGCGCTGCACGCGCCCGACGCGCCGCCGCTCACCGCCGGCGCGCTCCGCGCGCTGCCGCCCGACGCGCACGCGCGCCTGGCCCTCGGCCTGCACCCGTCGGTCACGCTGCTCGAATCGCCGTGGCCGGTGGACCGGATCTGGCACGCCAACCAGCCCGGCGCCGAGCCCGACGCGCGGGTGGACCTCGACGCCGGCGGCGTCCGCCTGCAGATCTGGCGGCTGGGCGACGAGGTCGTGTTCCGCGCGCTGACCCCCGCCGCGCTCGCGTTCCGCCGCGCGCTCGCGCGCGAGCGGGCGCTGGCGGCGGCGGCCGCCGCCGCGCTCGACGCCGATCCGGCCGCCGACCTGGCCGCGCTCGTCCGCGACGCGCTCGACGAGGACGCGCTCATTCGCTAGACTCCGGCCGATGGCCAGCGACGATCGCCTCCTGCTGACGCGGGCGGCGGCGGGAGACACCGGCGCGCTCGAGGCGTTGATGGGACTGTACTCGGGCCGCGTCTATCGGCTCGCGTACGGCATCACGCGCAACCCGGCCGACGCCGAGGAGATCGTCCAGGACGTGTTCCTCCGCCTCGTGCGCAAGGGCGGGACCTTCGAGGGGCGCGCCGCGCTCGGCAGCTGGATCCACCGCGTGACCGCCAACGCCGCGCTGAACAAGCGGCGGGGCAAGCGGCGGCAGGTCGAGACGTCGCTGGACGAGTGGCTGCCCGCGTGGGAGCGCGACGGCCATCGCGCCGGCGAGCGGGCGTTCCTGGTCGCCGACTGGTCGCGACGCCCGGACCACGAGCTGCTCGCCGGCGAGGCCCGCCGCGCGCTCGAGCAGGCGATCGACCTGCTGCCCGACCACTACCGCGCGGTGCTGGTCCTGCGCGACGTGGAGGAGCTGTCCAACGAGGAGGTTGCCGCGATCGTGGGCGACAGCGTGTCCGCCGTGAAGACGCGGCTGCACCGCGCCCGGATGGTCCTGCGCGAGATCCTCACGCGCCGGCTGGGACCCCGCCCGTGCTGACCTGCCGCGCGCTGATCGACATCCTCGACGACTACCTCGACGGGGCGCTGGCGCCCGACGACCGCGCCGAGATCGAGCGCCATCTGGCGGTGTGCGAGCCGTGCCGGGGCTATCTCGCCACGTACCGCAAGACGCGGGCGCTGGGCGCCGAGGCCGGGCGCGTGGAGATGCCCGAGGAGATGAGGGCCCGCCTCCGGCAGTTTCTGCTCGAGCGGCTTCGTTAGGAATCCGGCGGGAGATGCCACGGGTCCACCGGCGCCGCAAGGGCGCCGGTGGACCCGTCGCGTCAGACCAGAAGCGTTACGGGCAGGTCGTGCCGCCGTTGCTGTCCGCGGCCGTGCTGTCGCCGCTGCCGCAGACCATGAACGTGCCGGCCGCGGTGCTGGAGTACTTGTAGGACGCGCCCGAGCCGGTCCAGCTCGCGGGCAGCGTCGGGGTGCTGTTCAGGAACGGGCCGCCGACCTGGTTCTGCGCGTTGGTCTGCTGCGTGAGCAGCGCGGCCGGGAGCGCGCCCGACTGGTTGTTGGCGGTCGGGCAGGTCGTGGCGGCGGAGCCGTTGTCCGGCAGGCCGCCGCAGTGCGCCGAGTAAATGCTGATGGCCGAGGCCATGGCGCGCGTATCGGCCTGGGCCTTGGCGATGCGCGCCCGCGCCTGCACGTTGGCGTAGAGCGGCACGGCAATCGCGGCCAGGATGCCGATGATCGCCACGACGATGAGCAGCTCGATCAGCGTGAAGCCGCGCTGACCGCCAAAGCGGAACCTTCTGAGTGAAGCCATGGGAAACCCTCCCTACTGCCTCGCAAGATAAGCGTTCGACCCGATGAGGGAGCATATCGGGTGCCACCGGCATGGCCCGCCCATATCCCCACGAGAGCAGCCCGTTACGGAGCGCGGCGGCGTCCTGACACGGGAAAAAGCGCCCATTCGCGGCAGGGATGTGACGTAACTCGTCACTCGATCTCGCGCGAGACCCTGCGTCAGCGCCCGCGGAAGACGGGCTCGCGCTTGTCGACGAAGGCCTTGGCGGCTTCCTTGTGGTCCTCGGTGAAGCCGGTGCGCGTGTGATGCCAGGCCTCCAGATCGAGGCAATCCTTGAGCGCGCCGGTCTCGGCCGCGTTCATGTTGCGCTTCATGTAGCGAAGAGCCACGCGCGGGCCCCGCGCCAGCCTGGCGGCGAGCGCCTGCGTCTCCTCCTCCAGCCGGGCGTCGGGCACGACCCGGTTGACGAGGCCGAGGGCGAGCGCCTGCGGCGCGTCGAGGATCTCCGCGGTGTAGTAGAGCTCGCGGGCCTTGGCGGTGCCGATGAGCTGGGTGAGGAACCACGAGCCGCCGAAGTCGCCCGAGTAGCCGACGCGGGCGAACGCGGTGGCGAAGCGCGCCGTGTCGGAGGCGACCCGCAGGTCGCACGCCAGCGCCAGCGACAGCCCGGCGCCGGCGGCGGCGCCGCGCACCATCGCGATCGTGGGCTTGGGCATCTCGTGCAGCCAGCGCGACACTTCCATCTTCGCGCGCAGCCCCTGGGCCTTGTCCTCCAGCGTGTCGCCGCCGAACTCGCGCCCCTCGGCCATGGCCTTCACGTCGCCGCCCGCGCAGAAGCCACGGCCGCTGCCGGTGACGATCACCACGCCCACGTCGTTGTCGTCGGCCAGCCGCGGCAGCGCCGCCAGCAGCGCGTCGAGCATCGGGCCCGACATCGCGTTGAGCCGGTCGGGGCGGTTCAGCGTCAGCGTGGCGACGCCGTCCGTGACGGACTCGAGCAGGTCCTGGGTCATGGCGAGCCTCCGCGCGAAGTATACTCGCGGCCATGAGCTTCACGCGCGCGCTGTGGACCGCGATGACGCCGATCTACACGACGATCCTGCGCCATCCGTTCCTGGCCGGCCTCACCGACGGCTCGCTGCCGCGCGAGAGCTTCCGCTTCTACGCGGTGCAGGACGCGCTCTACCTGCGCGAGTTCGCCCGCGCGCTGTCGCTGGCCGCCGCCCGCGCCCCCGAGGACGACTGGATCGTGATGTTCAACGAGCACGCGGTCGGCGCGCTACGCGTGGAGCGCGCGCTGCACGAGAGCTTCTTCAAGGAGTTCGGCCTGGCACCGGCCGAGGTGGCGGCAACGCCGCTGGCGCCGACCAACCTGGCCTACACGAGCTACCTGCTGGCGGTCGCCTACGGCGCGCCCTACCACGAGGCGATCGCGGCGCTGCTGCCCTGCTACTGGATCTACTGGGAGGTCGGCAAGGAGCTCGAGCGCATCGGCTCGCCCGATCCGCTCTACACACGCTGGATCGCCACCTACGCCTCCGACGAGTTCGGCGACGTCGTGCGCGCCGTGCTCGCCGCCACCGACGCGATGGCCGGGCGGGTCGGCGCCGCCGAGCGCGCGGCCATGCAGCGCCACGTCCTCACCACCAGCCGCTACGAGTGGATGTTCTGGGACATGGGCTGGCGCCGCGAGGGCTGGCCCCTCTGAGCGTCGTTGTGGCACCGCCTTGTCAAAGCGCCGACACGGGCTGACGACGACCCGCTGACAGCCCCCCGGTAACCGCCCGATTTTTCAGACGTCGGCCCCCGCCGGGGGCTGGCACCCCCCTTGCCTTTCTCGGGGTCAGGATTTCCCCGAACCCGGAGGCATAGACAGATGCGATCGACCCTGAGCCTGCGAGCGCACCACTGGCTGATCCTGGCCGGCGCCCTCGTCTACGGCGCGATCTACGCCGGCATGCTGGACCTGCACGGCGTCGCGGTCTGGTTCGCCAACCGCCCCGAAGTGACCGAGGCCTTCAGCGACCCGAACTTCGGGCGGGCCGACGCGCTGATCCTCGTGTTCTCCACGCTGTTCCTCGGCCCCCTCGCGCTGCTGCTCGGCCTGCTGATGCTGATCTTCGTGCTGGCGGTGTTCGGCGGCTTCCTGCTGCCGATCATGCGCTGGTTCCGGCTGCCCGACTGGTTCGCGACCGCGCTGGTGATGGGCGGCGTCGTCACCCTGCTGTGGGTGCACAGCGACGCCTGGCTGCCGCGCTCGCTGTGGTTCGTGGGGCTCGTCGCGCGCGCCTGCCGCATCGTGATCACCAGCGCCTAGCCGGCGCCGCGTTCCGCTCGACGTCCCCTGCCGGCGGTATGATCCGCGCATGACGCGCCTGCTCGCGCTGGTCGTCGCGCTCACGCTGGCCGCGCCGGCGGCCGCCCAGTCGCCCCGGCTCATCCGCGTGGCGGTGGACTTCCGCCAGACCGTCGAGCAGCATCGCGCCGGCGGCGCCGAGCGCAGCGTGCGCCGGTCCACCGGGATCTTCACGCTCGTGCAGGACGGCGGCGAGGCGCTGCTGTCCGTCGGCACTCGCATCCCGTTCCCCCAAGTCGCGTTCTATCGCGACTACGCGACCGGGGCGGGGCACGTCGCCAGCGGGGTCGCGTTCCAGGAGGTCGGCACCGCGCTCAAGGTCGAGGCGGCGCTGCTGCCCGGCGGCCAGGTGCGCGTGCGCCTCACGCCGCGGATCAGCTACGTCGCCGGCGACGGCGCCGGCGCCATCGAGTTCAGCGAGGCCGCCACCGAGCTCGTGGTGCCGAACGGGCGCCCCGTCGTGCTGGCCGGGACGGCCACGCGCACGCACGTGGTGCTCCGCCACGTGCTCGGGGTCGCCGCCGAGCAGACCGCCGAGGAGACGACCGTCGTGCTCACCGCGACGGCGCGCTGAGACCCGGCCGCCCGAGCAGCGTCAGCCCCGTCGCCGCCAGCACGACGATCATCACCGCGGGCAGCGCGCCGGCGTAGCGCGCGGCGAGCACGCCGGACAGGAGCGGCCCCAGACAGAGGCCGCCGTCGATCGCGACCCGGTAGAGCGCGGTCCGCCAGGCGACCTGGGCGGGCGGTGTCACCGAGCGCAGGAGCCCCAGCGGCAGCGTCCAGCCCGCCATGCTCAGCCCGAAGAGCGCGCAGCCGGCCACCATCATCGGCAGCGTGCCGAACCCCACCAGCCCCAGCGCCAGCGCGAAGATCAGCAGGACGCCGCCCAGGATCACCCGCGCGCCGCGCCGGTCGGCCAGCGCGCCGAGCGGCAGCAGCGCGACGATGTCCACCGCCTGGCCGAGCATCAGCAGGTGGGCGATGCCGGCGCGCTCGAGGCCGAACTCGCGGCTGGCGCGCAGCGGGACCACGAACTGGTCCAGCGTCGAGTAGCTCAGCGCGATGGCGGTGCCCGCCACGCCCGCCAGCAGGGCCAGCCCGCCCGCGCGCCGCGCGTCGGGCGGTGGTTCCGCCGGCGCCGCGGCCTGGCTGCGCGCGAACAGCGGGCGCGGGCCGTCGGTCTCCGGCGCCGGCAGCGCGCGCAGCAGCGGTCGCAGCAGGACCACGCCGACGAGCACGGCGGTGCAGGCGATGAGGTACGCCGCGTTCCACGGCACCGCGCGCGGCAGGGCGCCCACCAGCGTGACGCCCGCGAGGATACCGATCATCGCCGAGAACTCGAAGGCCGCCAGCGACGACGCCAGCCCCGCGCCAGCGCGGTAGCGCAGGATCGCCGTGAGCCCGGCCAGCGTGGCCAGCGTGTGGCCGGCGCCCATCAGCGCGCGGCCCAGGAGGAGCGCGCCGAACCCGCCGCCGCCGCCCACCAGCAGCGCGCCGCCGACCAGGAACAGCGGCGCCAGCCGCAGCGCGCGGGACAGGTGGTGCGTGATGAAGAGCCCGACCGGGACGTCGGCGAGCATCCGCGCGAGGCCGAACACGCCGGCCACCGCGCCGAGCTGCCAGTCGGCGAGGCCGCCGGCGGCGCCGAGCTCGGGCAGCAGCGCGGGGAAGGCGCCGATGGAGACCGTGTTGGTCCCCATCACCACGCACAGCAGGACGATCAGGCGGCGCGTCGACACGTCGCGCGCGCTCAGCGCGCCCGCAGCGTGTCGGGATTGGCGCCCGCCCGCACCGCCAGGTGGTAGGTAAGCAGCTGCAGCGGCACCGCCGCCGCGATCGGCGAGAGCAGCTCGGGCACCGGCGGCAGCGCGATGGTCTCGGCCGCCAGCGGGCCGATCTCGCGGTCGTCCTCGGCGATCAGCGCGACCAGCGCAGCGCCGACCTCGGCGGCCACGCGGGCGACGTCCAGGCAGCGCGCGTGGGTGGGGCCGGGCGGCGCGATCAGGAAGAGCACGTCCTCCTTCTCCAGCGCGGCCCACGGGCCGTGCAGGAACTGGTCGGCGTTGAAGCCGAGGGCGGGGATCCGCGCCGCCTCGCCGAGCTTCAGCGCGAACTCGAGGGCGGTCGCGGTGTTGGGCCCGCCGCCGACGAGCCAGTAGCGGCGGCCGCCGCCGAAGCGCGTGGCCAGATCCTCCCACGCCTCCTGCCCGAGCAGCAGGGCGAGCTGGTCGGGCAGCGCGTCCACCTGGTGGGCGGCGTCGGCGTCGTGGCCGACGGCGGCGGCCAGCGCGGCCAGCATCGCCAGCGCCGCGGTGTAGCTCACGGTGTGACAGCCCGACGCCTCCAGCTCCACGGTGCGCAGCACGTGGGCGGCGCCGGCGGTGTCGGCGCCCTTCCCGGTGATCGCCAGCGTCGCCCCGCCGCCCGCCGTCGCGCGGGCGAGCGCCGCCGTCGTGTGAGGGTTGCCGCCGCGATGGCTGATGCCGACGACCGCGGCGCCGGGCCCGAGATCGGGCCACGCGTGGACGAGGTCGAAGGCGTGGGCGGCGCGCACGCGCGGGCCGAGGCGGCCGACCCGTGCCAGGAGCAGCTCGCCGGCGAGCGCGACGTGCCACGACGAGCCCACGCCGGTGAGCCAGACGTGCGGCGCCTCGGCGAGCGCGGCGGCGGCCGCCGTCAGCGCCGCGTCCTGCCCGCGGGTGAGCAGCCGCAGCGCGCCCGGCTGGGCGTAGATCGCGTCGTGCATGTGGTACGGATGGCCGGCGCGCGGGGCCGGGGTCGGCGGCATCGGGCGGTCTCTCTCCTGGGCGCGGACTCGCAACGACCACCATACACCCGGACCGCCCCGGCTTGCGCGGCGCCCGCCCGCGTGCCACCATCGCCTCCGCTCGTCGCACCCACGCACAGGAGGAATCCGCATGAGCCTCAGCCGCCGCCGCTTTCTCGCCGGGACCGCCGCCGTCGCCGCCACCACCGTCGCCGCCCCCTACGTCCACGCGCAGAAGCGCGGCGGCACGCTGCGGTTCGTGCCGCACGCCGATCTCAAGATCCTCGACCCGATCTGGACGACGGCGTACATCACGCGCAACCACGGCTACATGATCTTCGACACGCTCTTCGCGCTGGACGAGCATCTGAAATTGCAGCCGCAGATGGTGGCGCGCCACACGGTCAGCAAGGACGCGATGAAGTACTCGTTCACGCTGCGCGACGGCCTGAAGTTCCACGACGGCGCGCCGGTGACCGCCGAGGACTGCGTGGCGTCCATCAAGCGCTGGGGGGCCAAGGACGCCGTCGGCCGCCTCATGATGGCGTCGCTGTCGAAGATGGCGCCGGTGGACCGCAAGACGTTCGTCATCGAGCTGGAGACGCCGTTCGGCCTCGTGCTCGACGCGCTCGGCAAGCCCTCGGCGAGCCCGTCGTTCATCATGCCGGCGCGGCTGGCCGCCACCGACCCCAACGACCAGGTCAAGGAGGTCGTCGGCTCCGGCCCCTTCCGGTTCTCCAAGGACGAGTGGCAGCCGGGCAACCGCGTCGTCTACATCCGCAACGCCGACTACGTGCCGCGCCGGGAGAAGCCGAGCGGCGCGGCCGGCGGCAAGCTGGCGAACGTGGACCGCGTGGAGTGGCGCTACATCCCCGACGCCGCCACCGCCGGCGCGGCGCTGGAGGCCGGCGAGGTGGACTACTGGGAGAACGTGCCGCTCGACTTCGCCCCCCGCCTGGAGAAGAACGCCAACATCACCGTCTTCGTGACCGATCCCAAGGGCAGCCAGGGCATCCTGCGCCCCAACCATCTCCATCCGCCGTTCAACAACAAGAAGGCGCGCCAGGCGCTGCTGCTGGCGGTGGATCAGAAGAGCTATCTGCAGGCGGTCATCGGCAACGAGAAGTACTACAAGACCTGCCCGTCGGTCTTCATGTGCGGCGGCCTGCCCTACGAGTCGGCGGCGGGCGCCCCCAAGCCCGACCTCGAGCGCGCCCGGCAGCTCTTCAAGGAGTCCGGCTACGACGGGCGCCCGATCGTCGTCCTCGACCCGACCGACTCGCCGTACGCCCACGCGCCGGCGCTGGTCACCGTCGAGATGCTGCGCTCGCTCGGCGCCAACGCCGATCTGCAGGCGATGGACTGGTCCACGATGGTGGCGCGGCGCGCGAAGAAGGAGGTGCCGGCCCAGGGCGGCTGGAACATCTTCCACACCTGGTCCACCTCGTTCGACACGATGACGCCGGCGGTGTCCTCGGTGCTCGGCGGCGGCGGCGACAAGGCGTGGTTCGGCTGGCCCACCAGCGAGCCGATGGAGAAGCTGCGCGCCGATTTCGCGCGGGAGGCCGACGCGGCCAAGCGCCGGGCGATCGCCGAGAAGGTCCAGGTGCTCGCCTACGACGAGGTGCCCTACGTGCCGTGGGGCCAGTTCGTGGTGCCGGGCGCGTTCCGCAAGAACGTCCACGGCGTGCTCCAGTTCGGCGCCACGCTGCTCTGGAACATCCAGGTGTGAGAGCGATCACGGTCGGCGCCGCCCAGCTCGGCCCCATCGGGCGGGCGGAGAGCCGCGGCGCCGTCGTCAAGCGCCTCGTCGGCCATCTGCAGGAGGCGAAGGCGCGGGGGTGCGACCTCGTGGTGTTCCCCGAGCTGGCGCTGACGACGTTCTTCCCGCGCTGGTACTTCGAGGACCAGCGCGAGATCGACGCGTTCTTCGAGCGGGAGATGCCGGGGCCGGAGACGGCGCCGCTCTTCGACGAGGCGCGCCGCCTCGGCCTGGCGTTCTGCCTGGGCTACGCCGAGCTGGCCGGCGAGGCGGGCGCCCCGCGCCGCTACAACACGGCGATCCTCGTGGACGCCGGCGGCCGCGTGGTCGGCAGGTACCGCAAGATCCACCTGCCCGGCCACGCCGAGCCCGAGCCGTGGCGGCCGTTCCAGCACCTCGAGAAGCGCTACTTCGACGTCGGCGACCTCGGCTTCGGCGTCTGGCGGCTGCTCGGCGGCCTCGTCGGCATGTGCATCTGCAACGACCGCCGCTGGCCCGAGACGTACCGCGTGATGGGGCTGCAGGGGGCGGAGATGATCGTGCTCGGCTACAACACGCCGGCGCACAACCCGCCGGCGCCCGAGCACGACCTGCTCGCCAACTTCCACAACCGGCTCGTCATGCAGGCGGGCGCCTACCAGAACGGCGCGTGGGTGGTGGGCGTCGCCAAGTGCGGGCGCGAGGAGGGCGTGGACCAGATCGGGCAGAGCCAGATCATCGCGCCCTCCGGCGAGACGGTGGCGATGGCGGCGACGCTCGGCGACGAGCTGGTGGTGGCGCGCTGCGACCTCGACCTCGGCCGCTCGTACCGGACGACGGTCTTCGACTTCGCGCGCCACCGCCGGCCCGAGCACTACCGGCTGATCGTCGAGCGCGCCGGCGCCGTCCCGGGGGCGTGAGGGGTCAGGCGCGCGCGGCGTCCACGACGGCTTGCAGATGCGCGTCGGGGACGTCGAGGGGCAGCACGCAGCCGGGGCCGAGGATGACGCCCACGCCGCGCGTCTGGCCGAGCGCGTCGCGCACCTCGGCGGCGATCGCGCCGGCGGGGCCGCGGCGCAGCGTCGCGCTCTCGCCGAGGCCTCCGACCACCGCGCCGGCGAACCGGCGCTGCCCCTCGCCGAGCGAGGGCGCCGTGCGGCGGTCGTGCCAGTTGACGGCGTCCACCGGCAGCGCGGCGAGCGGGTCGAAGTAGACGTTGCGGCCGTGCAGATGCAGCAGCGTCAGCGCCGAGGCGGGTCGCGCCGCCTCCAGCACGCGGCGCGCGTAGGGCACCTCCCAGCGCGCGATCTCCTCGGCGGTGAGGAAGTCCGGCGTCGCCGTCTGCGTCGCGAAGAAGAGCCCGTCGGCGCCCGCCTCGAGCGCGGCGCGCGCGTAGCGCGCCATCGTCTCGGTGATCGCCTCCAGCGCGGGCCGCACCGCCGCCTCGTCGGCGCGCAGGTCCTCGGCCACGCGATCGCCGGCCAGCTTGCGCGCGATCGTCAGCGGCGAGAACACCGTCATCAAGATCGGCGCGTCGTCGGGCCGCCCCGCGCGGATCAGCCGCACCGCCTGCAGCTCGCGCCCGAGCGCGCCGGCGCCGGGGTCGAGCGGCCTCACGCGCGCCCAGTCGGCCCGGGTGCGCACCGCGTGGTCGGTGCACTGCTTGGCGCCGTTGGGCGAGCCGAGATAGGCGACCCGGCAGCCCCAGTCCTCGACGCAGTACACGCCGCTCGACATCACCTTGATCAGGTCCACGTCCCAGCGGCGGTGAAACGCCAGCATCGCCCCGGCGAGCCCCTCGGCGGTGTGGTCCACCTCCGGCGCGTGGCGCCAGAAAGCGACGGGCGGACGGTCCACCGGGCGGCGGGACACTGCGGCCAGCACGCGCTCGCGCTTGGTCACGCGCCGGATCGTATCACCTCGCCCCCGCCCTCGCGGACGGCGGCGATCGCGAGTATAGTTTCGGCGTGCCCTCCCTCAGGTGCATGCGTGTCGTCCGCGCGCTCTCTCCCGCCGCCGCCCTCGTCCTGCTGCTGGCCGCGCCGGCCGGGGCGGGCCCGGCCACCGACCGGCTGCGCGAGTTCTTCGGCTCCGTCGATTCGGTCCTCGCCGATCCCTCCACCGCCGAGCGTCCTCAAGACAAGGTCGCCGTCGTCCAGCGTCTGGTCGCCGACCTGGCCGACCCGGAGAGCGCCGCCGCCGGCGCGCTCGGGGGCGAATGGCCGGCGCGCACCCCGGGCGAGCGCGACGAGTTCGTCGGGTTGTTTGCCGCGCTGCTGGAGCGCGCCTGGGTCGGGGGGCTGGCGGGCCCGCCAGCGTGAACGACGGCGTGCACATGACGTACGTCGCCGAGATCCCCGGCACGCACGAGGCGACGGTGGCGACAAGATCGTCCCGCCGGCGCTGACGCTGGCGGCGATCAGCGGGCCGAGCCCGCTCGTCGTCGCCCAGGCGGCGCCGTGGCGAGGGCTCGACACCGCGGCGATCGCGTGGCGCGCGCTTCTGCTGGGGGCGGTCGCCGCCCTCGGCGCGATCGTGCTCCGGCGGCGCGCCTCCTCCGTCTGAGCGGGCCCATGGACACCGGCACCGGTTACGGCCGCCCGCCGTCCACCCATCTTCGCGAGCTCACCGAGGTTGGCCCCGGCACGCCGATGGGCGAGCTCATGCGCCGCTACTGGCATCCCGTCGGCCTCGCCGCCGACGCGACCGCGACCCCGAGACCGGTGCGCGTGCTCGGCGAGGAGCTGATCCTGTTCCGCGACGGCGAGGGGCGGCCCGGTCTCGTGCACGCGCGCTGCGCGCACCGCGGCACCACGCTCTACTACGGCCGGGTGGAGGAGCGCGGGATCCGCTGCTGCTATCACGGCTGGCTCTTCGACGTGGAGGGCCGCTGCCTGGAGCAGCCCTGCGAGCCCGACGGCGGGCGCCACCGCGGCCTCGTGCGCCAGCCGTGGTATGCGCTGCAGGAGCGGTACGGGCTGCTCTTCGCCTATCTGGGCCCGCCCGAGCGTAAGCCGGTCCTTCCACGCTACGACGCGCTGGAGACGCTCGACGCCGGCGAGTTCGTGGACGCCGACGACACCAGCATCGGCAGCGGCGGTGACGCGGTGGCGCCCTGCAACTGGCTCCAGCATTTCGAGAACGTGATGGATCCCTTCCACGTCCCGATCCTGCACGGCACCTTCAGCGGCACGCAGTTCACCGACGCCATGACGCGCATGCCGAAGGTGACGTGGGACTTCACCGAGCGCGGCGTGAAGTCGCTGCAGGTGCGCGCGCTCGAGGGCGGCCAGGTGATGCGCCGGGTGACCGAGGTGGTGCTGCCCACGCTGCGGGTGGTCGCCAACCCCTACGTCGGGCGGTGGGGTCGCGTCGAGAGCCTCGGCTGGACGCTGCCCGTCGACGACACGCACTACCGGATCTACACGGCCGGCCGCGTGCGCGAACGGGGCGTGTTCCTGCCGCGCGGCGCCGGCGCCGCCACCGGACGCCGGCGCTGGGCCGAGATGACCGACACCGAGCGGCGCGACGCGCCCGGCGACTGGGAGGCGCAGGTGGGCCAGGGGCCGATCACCCTGCACTCCGAGGAGCACCTGGAGACGAGCGACAAGGGCGTCGTGATGGTGCGCAAGCTGCTGCGCGAGCAGCTCGCCGCCGTCGCCGCCGGGCGCGATCCGATCAACGTCTCCTTCGACGCGAGCGGGCCGCCGGTGCGCCTCGAGGCGGGCAATTCCATCGCCGGGGATCCCGGCACGGGCTAGCGGACGGTCGCGCGCGGGTCGAGGGCGTCGCGGAGCGCGTCGCCGACCAGGTTCAGGGCCAGCACGACGACGAAGATCGCGAGGCCGGGCAGCAGGGCGACGTGCGGGCTCAGCACGACGAACTGCCGGCCGGTCGCCAGCATGCTGCCCCAGTCGGCGGTCGGCGGCTGGGTGCCGAGGCCGAGGAACGACAGCCCCGCCGTTGCCAGGATCTTCACGCCGACGTCGAGGCTGAACGCCACGATCACCGGCGAGAGCAGGTGCGGCAGGATGTGGCGGCCGAGGATCACCGTGTCGGCGGCGCCGAGGGCGCGGGCCGCCTCGACGAACTCGCGCTCGCGCAGCGACAGCACCACGCTGCGCACCAGCCGCGTGTAGAGCGGAAATCCGACGATCGCGATGGCGATCATGGCGTTGCGCAGGCCGGGGCCAAGCCCGCCCACGATGGCGATGGCCAGCAGGATGTAGGGGAACGCCATCAGGATGTCGGTCAGGCGCATCACGACGGTCTCGATCCAGCCCGTGTAGAACCCGCCGAGGACGCCGAGCCCCACGCCGATCACCATCGCGGCCGCCGCCGCCGCCGCGCCCGCCAGCAGCGACACGCGCGCGCCCCACACCAGCCGCGCCAGCAGGTCGCGGCCGAACTCGTCGGTGCCGAGCGCGTGGCCGGGCGACAGCGGCGGCCGCAGCCGGTTCGGCGTGTCCACCGTGTCCGGGTCGGCCAGCGGCAGCCACGGCGCCAGCGCCGCCAGCAGCACGGCAGCGACGAGGGTGAGCACGGCGACAGCGGCGAGCCGATTACGGCGGCGGCGGGCCGGCTCACTCATACCGGATGCGCGGATCGAGCCACGCGTAGAGCAGATCGACGCCGAGGTTGAGCAGCGCGAAGACGAGGGCGACGACCAGCACGCACCCCTGCACGAGCGGGAAGTCGCGGGCCAGGATCCCCTGCACCATGAGCGTGCCCACGCCCGGCCACGCGAACACCGTCTCGGTCAGCACGGCGCCGCCCAGCAGGTAGCCCGCCTGCACGCCGACGACGGTGACGATCGGGATCATCGCGTTCTGCAGCCCGTGGCGCAGGACCACCAGCCGCTCGCTGACCCCCTTGGCGCGCGCGGTGCGGACGTAGTCCTGGCCGAGCGTCTCCAGCATCGTGCTGCGGGTGAGGCGCGCGACGATCGTGACGGAGGCGGCGGCCAGCGTGACGGCCGGCAGCAGGAGATGGGCGGCGAGATCGGCGACGCCGCCGCCGCCGTACGGCGCGAACATCCCCGACGCCGGCAGCCAGCCGAGCCAGAGCGCGAAGATCACCATCAGCACGATGCCGAGCCAGAACGACGGCATGCTGGCCCCGAAGAGCGAGGCGGCGGCGCTGAGCCGGTCGAGCGCCGAGCGCGGCCAGGCGGCCGAGGCCACGCCCAGCCCGAGGCCGACCGCGGTCGAGAGCAGCAGCGCGGTGCCGGTGAGCAGGAGGGTCGCCTTCAACCGCTGGAGCACCTCGGGGAGCACCGGCCGCTTCATCCACAGCGAGCGGCCGAGATCACCGCGCACGACGTGGGCGAGCCAGTGGACGTACTGCACGGGCAGCGGCTCGGTCAGCCCCAGGTCGGCGCGCAGCCGCGCGAGGTCCTCCGCGGTCGCCTGCGAGCCGAGCATGATCTCGGCCGGATCGCCCGGCGAGAGATGCAGCACCAGGAAGATGACGATCGACACCCCCGCCAGCACCGGCACCAGCAGCAGGAGCCGGCGGGCGAGGTACCGCCTCACTTCAGCGAGATCGTCTCGACGCGCAGGTCGAAGCTCGGGTGGAGCTTGAACCCCTGCACGCGCTTGGTGTGGGCGGCCGTCTGGATCTCGTGGTCGATGAAGATCCACGGGGCGTCGTCGGCCAGGATCCGCTGCGCCTCGCGGTAGAGCTGGGTACGCCGGGTCTGGTCGGTCGTCAGGCGCGCCTGGTGGAGCAGCTCGTCGAACCGGTCGTTGCGGTAGAGCGCGCGGTTGGGGCCGGTCGGCGTCCACTGGCTCGAGTGCAGCAGGGGGAACATCACCATGTCGGGATCCTCGTTGCCCGCCATCCACGAGAGCGCGAACAGATCCTGCTCCTTGCTGCGCAGCTTGGTGAGGTAGGCGCCCCACTCCATCGTCTGCAGCGCGACCGTCACGCCGACCGCCTTGAGGTTGGACTGGATCACCGTGGACATCGCGACCGGCGACTGCATGCCCGAGCCCGACTCCGGCACCCACAGCGTCGTCGTGAACCCGGTGGGATAGCCGGCCTCGGCCAGCAGCTTGCGGGCGCGCGCGGGGTCGTAGGGATAGGCCTTCAGCGCGGTGTCGGCCGCCCACGTCCCCGGCAGCACCGGCCCGCGCGACAGCGAGCCCGTGCCCTTGAGGACGTCGCGCACGATCGCGTCCTTGTCGACCGCGTAGTTCAGCGCCTGCCGCACGCGCTTGTCGTCGAACGGCTTCTTCTGGTTGTTGATGCCCAGGTACCAGACGTGCGCGCCGACCTGCCGGAGCACCGTCACCTTGGGATTGCTCTCCAGCTGCGCCAGCGCGTCGGGCGGCGTGCCGACGATGAGGTCGAGGGCGCCGGTCAGCAGCTCGGTGAGGCGCGCCTGGTCCTCGACGATCGGCCGGTAGATCACGCGCTCGACCTTCACCGGAAAACGCCAGTAGGCGGGGTTCTTCTCGAGCACCACGCGCTGCCCGCGCTCCCACGACGCGAACTTGAACGGGCCGGTGCCCACCGGGTTCGACGGGTAGTCGGCGCCGAACTTCCGCACCGCGGTCGGGCTGACGATCGAGGCAGCGCCGGCGGTGAGGACGGCCAGGAACGACGCGCGCGGCTCCTTGAGGATGAACTCGACGGTGAGCGGGTCCGTCGCCTCGACGGCCTTGATGTTGCCGAAGAAGTAGTTGGAGAAGGGGTACTTGCCGAGCTTGGCGGCCGGATGGTCGGGGTTGATCTGGCGCTCGATGGAGAATTTCACCGCCTCGGCGTTGAACGGCGTGCCGTCGTGGAACGTGACGCCCTTGCGGAGCTTGAACGTGTAGTGCAGGCCGTCCTTGGACACCGTCCACGACTCGGCCAGCCCCGGCACGATCTGCGTGCTCTCCTCGGGGAACGTCACCAGCGTCTCGACGATGCGGCGGCCGACACGGTTCGAGTTGAGATCGGTCACCTGGGCGGGGTCGAGGTTCACCGGCTCGGCGACGAGGCCGACGAGCAGCGTGCCGGCCGGCTGGGCGGGAGCGGTGGCCGCCGCGCCGAGGACGATCAGGACGGTCAGGACCGCGCGCCACGCTGTCGTCACCTTCATCTTGTCCTCCATCGCGCCCGCGCGGGGGCGCGAGCGGCGTCAACGTATACGATCGCGCGCGGCGACGCAAGGCGGCGCGGCGGCGTGCGCGCGACGACCCTCAGCTGCGCACGTCGAGCAGTTCGCGCAGGCCGTCCCCGACCAGGTTGATGGCCAGCACGGTCAGCGCCAGGAACAACCCGGGGAAGAGGATGATCCAGAACGCGAGCTGCACGTAGGTCTTGCCCTCGGCCATCATGTTGCCCCACGACGGGATGTGCGGCGGCGTGCCGGCGCCCAGGAACGACAGGTACGCCTCGAACAGGATCGCCGAGGCGCCGATGTAGGTGGCCTGCACGACCAGCGGGGCCACCAGCGCGGGCAGGACGTAGCGCAGCAGGATGCGCGGGGTGCCGACGCCGAGCGCCCGGGCCGCCTCCACCATCGTGTGCTCGCGCAGCGAGAGGACCGAGGCCCGCACGAGGCGGATCACGCGCGGGATCTCCGGGATCACCAGCGCGATGACGACGTTTTGCACGCTGCCGCGCAGCATCGCCATCAGGGCGAGGGCGAGCAGGATGGCCGGGATCGCCATGAGCCCGTCCACCACACGCATCATGATCGTGTCCAGCCGCCGGTAGAAGCCGATGACCAGCCCCAGCGTGGTGCCGAGCGCCAGGCTCAGCACCGACACCGCCGCGCCCACGACGAGCGAGACGCGGGCGCCGTAGAGCGTGCGCGTGTAGACGTCGCGGCCGAAATGATCGGAGCCGAACCAGCGCACCGCCGACGGCGGCTGCAGCCGCTGGGCCGGCTGCATCCGCTGGGGGTCGCCCGTCCACCACAGCGGCGCCAGCACGCCGCACACGACGACCAGCAGCAGCACCGCGAGGCCCGCCGCGAACATCGGCTGGCGCGCGACGACCCGACGCAGGCGCGATGGGCCAGACACCGAAGTCGGATGCGTGACCGAGGAGCGCCACGGCTCCGCCGGGGCGCTCCGAGCCATTGGGGGGGCGTGGGGGGCCATCTCGGGGCCCCCCACTAATACCGAATCCGGGGGTCGAGGACGACGTAGAGGACGTCCACCCCCAGGTTGATCAGCACGTACACGCCGGAGACGACCAGCAGCACGCCCTGGATCACCGGGTAGTCACGCCGCACGATCGCGTCCACGGTCAGCCGCCCCAGCCCGGGCAGGGCGAAGACGCTCTCGGTGACGACCGCCCCGCCGATCAGCAGCGCGAAGCCGATGCCGATGATCGTCACCACCGGCAGCGAGGCGTTCTTCAGCGCGTGGCGCACCAGCACGCCGCGCGGCGCCAGCCCCTTGGCGAAGGCGGTGCGGATGTAGTCCTCGTCGAGCACGCTCAGCATGCTGGCCCGGGTCATCCGCGCGATCAGCGCCATGTAGACGACCGACAGCGTCAGCGCGGGCAGGATCAGGTGGCTGAGGAACGGCCACAGCCCGGCGGCCAGCGGCAGGTAGCCCTGCACCGGCAGCCAGCCGGCGGTGATCGCGAAGATGTAGACGAGGATGAACCCGAGCCAGAACGTCGGCATCGAGAAGCCCGACACCGCGAACACCATCACCGCGCGGTCGATCCACGAGCCGCGGCGCCACGCCGCGACGACGCCGACCGGCACGCCCACGCCGACGCTGATCAGCATCGCGAACAGCGTGAGCCAGGCGGTGGTGGCGGCGCGCTGGCCGATCAGCGTCGAGACCGGGAGCCCCGAGAAGATGGACGTCCCGAGGTCGCCGCGCGCGACGCGGCCGAGCCAGATGCCGACCTGCACGTGGAACGGCTGGTCGAGCCCCAGCCGCGTGCGGATCCGCGCGATGTCGTCGGTGGTCGCGTAGTCGCCGGCGATGATCACCGCGGGGTCGCCCGGCGTCACGTGCAGGAGGGCGAACACCGCGATGGCCACCACGCCCATGACCGGGATGGTGGCCATCAGACGCCGCAGGATCTCCGCCAGCACGTCAGGCGATCGACACGTTCCAGAACAGCGGCGCGATGAATTTCAGGATGCCACTGACGTTCTTCCTGAACGCGGTCGGCAGGAACCACTCACCCCACGGCACGTAGGCCACCTCGTCGAGGGCGATCTTCTGCACCGCCTCGGCGATCGCCTTGCGCCGCGGCAGGTCGGTGGCGCGGACGAAGTCGTTGGTGAGCTGCTCGAGCTGCGGGATCTCCGGCCAGCCGAACCACGCGCCGGGCCCGGCGCCCGACACGCCGAAGTGCACCGCCGGGTGCATGACGTCGGCCGCCATCCACCACGTGTGCAGGATGTTCCAGCCGCCCTGGCTCGGCGGCTCCTTCTTGGCGCGCACGGCGAGGTTGGTGGACCAGTCCATCGGCTTGAGGTCCACGGCGAAGCCCGCCTGCGTCAGCAGATCGCGCGTGACCAGCGCGGCGGCGGTGAGGAAGCCGATGTCGGTCACCTGCACGACGGTCACCGGGCGGCCGTCGTAGCCCGACTCCTTCACCAGCTGGCGGGCACGCTCCATGTTCTGCCTGGCGAGCCCCTCGGCGCCGACCTTGCTCGCGTAGGGGCCGCCGCAGGCGAACACCGACGCGCACGTGCGGTAGTACTTCGGCACGCCGATCGCCGTCTGGAGGTACGTCGCCTGGCTCATCATCGCGACGAGGGCCTGGCGCGCCTTCTTGTTGTTGAACGGCGGGTGCAGGTGGTTGGGGCGCAGCCAGCCCTGCGTGCCGAGCGGGTCGGGCAGGAACGTCGCCAGCGACGCGGTCTGCTCGATCTTGGGGACGAAGTCGATCGGCGGGATCTCCCACCAGTCCACCTCGCCCGCCGCCAGCGCCGCCGACGCGGTGGCCGCATCGGGCATGTAGCGCCAGACGACCTTGTCGAGGTTGACCTTCTTGCCGCCCGCCGAGCCGCTCGGCGTCTCCTGGCGCGGCGCGTAGTCCGCGTGCTTGACGTAGACGACCTGGTTGCCCGGCTGCCACTCGTCCCTCACGAACCGGAACGGGCCGGAGCCCACGATCTCCTTGATCTGCTCGTCCGCCGAGGTCGCCGCGATGCGGGCCGGCATCATGAACGGCACGTTGCTCGACGGCTTGCCGAGCGCCTCCAGCACCGGGCCGAAGCGCTCACCCAGCTCGAGCGTGAAGGTCTTACGGTCCACCGGCGTGAGCTTGGCGGTGTGGGCCATCAGCAGCCGGCCGAAGCGGTCCTTCTTGCCCCAGCGCTTGAGCGACTCGACGCAGTCCTCGGCCGCCACCGGCTGGCCGTCGTGCCACTTGAGGCCGTCGCGCAGCGTGAACGAGTACTTCATGCCGTCTTTCGACATGCTGTGCCGGTCCACCATCTGCGGCCGCACGCGGAGCTTCTCGTCGGTGCCGAACAGCGTGTCGTAGACGAGATAGGAGTGGTTGCGCGTGATGTAGGCCGTCGTCCACACGGGGTCGAGGATCTTGAGATCGGCCTGGGCGACGAACCGCAGGGTGCCGCCTGTTTTTTGGGCACGGCTTACGGACGGGGCGGCGACCGTGGTGGCGGCGGCGGCGGCCGTCGCACCGGCGAGGAACTGGCGGCGGCTGAGCTGGCTCATCTCGGGGCTCCTTCCGCGTCCTCCGGCGAGAACGCGGGGATAGTAGCACGCGGGCCGGGCGCGACGCCGAGTGGCAGGCGCTTGGATCGTCAGGTACACTGCAGGGGTCTGGTCGATCGGCCCATCTGGGCCCTCATCGTGCATCAGACCGCGTCGCCGGTAGAGGTCTTCCGCGTGCTGGGACGTGCAGTGAAGCGGAAGGTCTTGAAGGAGACGTGTTCATGGCTGAGAAGCTCTTCGTCGGTGGTCTCCCCTTCGCAACGTCCAACGAGCAGCTCCAGGCGCTCTTCGCCGAGTACGGCGAGGTGGCGTCGGCGACGGTCGTGACCGATCGCGACACCGGCCGCTCGCGTGGCTTCGGGTTCGTCGAGATGGCCACGCCGGAAGGGGCCGAGGAGGCCATCGCCCGGCTGAACGGCAAGGATTACGAGGGACGGCGCCTGCAGGTCGAGAAGGCCAAGTCCTCGCCGACCGGTGGCGGTGGTGGTGGCCGGCCGCGCACCTCGGCCGGCGGCGGTCGCCGCTGGTAGTCGCGTAGTCGCCGCGGGGTCGGGCCGAGCCCCGACCCCGCCGCATCACCCTGACGTCTTACGCCTTGGCGGCCTCCGAAGCCTGGAAGCCGACCTTGTTGTGCGCGCCGTCGCAGAACGGCTTCGTCGCCGACGAGCCGCAGCGGCACAGCGCGATCTTCGGCTTGCTCGACGTGTCCACCTTGTTGCCGTTCACGTCCATCAGCTCGCAGTCGCCTTCCACCAGGTACGGCCCGTTGGGCCGAATGCTGATCTTCACGGCCATCGCCACGCCTCCTCGAGGGGATTGAAGTCCGTCCCACGATAGCACAGCGGTACACTGGTGGTCCGATGCGCGCCCCCGGTGAGATCCTCCTGATCGCCTGCTACGAGCTGGGCCACCAGCCGCTGGCGGTGGCGTGGCCGGCGGCGTTCCTCGAGCGCGCCGGCTACGCGCCCGCCGTGCTCGACGTGTCGGTCGAGCCGCTGGACGCCGAGAAGGTCGCCCACGCCAAGCTCGTCGCGATCTCCGTCCCGATGCACACCGCCCTGCGCCTGGGCGTCGGCGTCGCCGAGCGCGTGCGGGCCCTGAACCCGCGCGCTCATGTGTGCTTCTACGGCCACTACGCCGTCCTCAACGCCGCCGCGCTGCTGGGCGGCGCCGCCGACTCGGTGCTGGCCGGCGAGGCGGAGGACGAGCTGGTGGCGCTGGCGACGCGGCTGGCGGTAGGCGCCGGTGGTGAGCCATCGCGCGTGGCGCTGGCGAAGCTGGCGTTCCCGGTGCCGAGCCGCAGCGCGCTCCCCTCGCTGAAGGAGTATGCACACGTCGAGCGCGACGGGCGTCGTGACCTCGCCGCCTACGTCGAGGCCAGCCGCGGGTGTAAGCATCGCTGCCGCCACTGCCCGATCCCGCCCGTGTACGACGGGCGCTTCTTCGTGGTGCCGGTCGACACGGTGCTGGCCGACGTGCGCCAGCAGGTGGCCGCCGGCGCCGCCCACGTGACCTTCGGCGATCCCGACTTCCTCAACGGCCCGCGCCACGCCCTGGCGGTGGCGCGCGCGCTCCACACGGAGTTCCCGTCGCTGACGTTCGACTTCACCGCCAAGGTCGAGCACCTGCTCCGCGAGCGCGCGCACCTGGCCGAGCTGGCCGCGCTGGGCTGCGCGTTCGTCGTCACCGCCGCCGAGGCGCTCGACGACGAGACGCTGCGGCTGCTCGACAAGGGCCACACGCGCGCCGACCTGGTCGCCGTGCTGCGCGCCGCGCGCGCGGCCGGGATCGCCCTGCGACCCACCTGGGTCGCGTTCACCCCGTGGACCACGCTGGACGGCTATCGCACGTGGCTGGACTTCCTCGCCGACGAGGCGCTGGTGGACCACGTGGACCCCGTGCAGTACGGCATCCGCCTGCTGGTGCCCCCGGGCTCGCTGCTGCTCGACCTACCCGAGATGCGCGCGCACCTGCGCGGCCTCGTGCCGGGCGGCTTCCACTATCGGTGGGTGCACCCCGACCCGCGGGTGGACCGTCTGGCCGACGCGGTGGCGGCGGCGGTCGCGGCGGCGACGGAGCGCGACGAGGATCCGGTG
Organism: Methylomirabilia bacterium; assembly: GCA_041497115.1. Classification (GTDB taxonomy): domain Bacteria; phylum Methylomirabilota; class Methylomirabilia; order Rokubacteriales; family CSP1-6; genus AR5. Next base: position 9,630 of record JBGQFW010000023.1, on the reverse strand, counting down.
ATGACGTTCGAGCGCGTGCGCGGGCTGGCGGCCGGTGCCGCGGGCGCGCCGGCCCCGGCGCCCATCAGGCTGGCGGCCGACCGCCGGCGGCCGCCGCGGCTGACCGAGCCGTGGTTCTGCTGAGCGGAGCCGACCCAGGGCCAGTTGGCCCTGTCCTTGGCTGGGGGCAGTTCTGCAGGTACACTACCGCTCTGAGAGGTGACGCCATGGGCGACGATCTGAAGAGCCGGGTGCAGGACCTGATCGAGACCATGATCAACCCCGCGGTGGCCGGCCACGGCGGCTTCGTCGAGCTGATCGACGTCCAGGACAACCGCGTCTATCTGCAGATGGGCGGCGGCTGCCAGGGCTGCGGCGCGGCGGACGTCACGCTGAAGGCCGGGATCGAGCGGCTGATCAAGGAAGAGCTCCCCGAGGTGGCCGAGGTGCTGGACACCACCGACCACTCCGCCGGGAGCAACCCCTACTACCAGGCCGGCAAGGGCTAGCCGCCTCGTCGCTCGGCAGGGTCCGCGCATGGACCGGCTGCTGCTCCTCCTGCCGACGACGACGTACCGCACGCAGGACTTCCTCGACGCCGCGCGCACGCTCGGCGTCGAGATCGTCTGCGCCTCCGAGAAGCCCAGCACGCTGGAGTCCCTCGCCCCCGACAACCTCCTGACGCTCGACTTCGCCGATCCCGACGCTGCCGCCTCGGCGGTGGCGACGTTCGCCGGGCGCCACCCCCTCGCCGCCGTGGTCGGCGTGGACGACCTCACCGCGGTGGCGGCGGCCGCCATCGCCGAGCGCCTCGGCCTGCGCGCCAGCGCGGCGGCGGCGGTCGCGGCGGCCCGCGACAAGTACCAGATGCGCCAGTGCCTGGCCGCCGCCGGCGTGCCGATCCCGCGCTACCGACGGATCGCGCTCAAGGACGACCCCTTCCTGGCCGCCCGCGGCGTGGCGTTTCCCTGCGTGGTCAAGCCGCTGGCGCTCTCGGCCAGTCGCGGCGTCATCCGCGCCAACAACGTGGACCAGTTCATCGCCGCATTTCGAAGGATCACCGCGCTCCTGGCGCGTGACGACGTCACGGTCAGCGGCGACGCCGCGCAGTTCCTGCTGGCCGAGCAGTACATCCCCGGCGTGGAGGTCGCGCTCGAAGGGCTGCTGATGGGCGGCAAGCTCCATCCGCTGGCCCTGTTCGACAAGCCCGACCCGCTCGAGGGCCCCTTCTTCGAGGAGACCCTCTACGTGACGCCCTCGCGGCTGCCCGCCGAGACCCAGCGCGCGATCGAGCGCGTGACGGCGTCGGCCTGCACCGCGCTGGGGCTGAGCGAGGGGCCGGTGCACGCCGAGCTGCGCGTGAACGACGACGGCCCGTGGGTGCTGGAGGTGGCTGCGCGCTCGATCGGCGGCCTCTGCTCGCGCACGCTGCGCTTCGGCACCGGCATGACGCTGGAGGAGCTGATCCTGCGCCACGCGCTGGGCTGGCCCATCGCCTCGCTGGCGCGCGAGCGCCGGCCCGCCGGCGTGATGATGATCCCCATCCCGCGCGCCGGCACGCTACGCGCCGTGCGCGGCACGGACGCGGCGGCGGCGGTGGCCGGCGTCGAGGAGGTCACGATCACCGCCCACGTGGGCCAGACGCTGGTGCCGCTGCCGGAGGGGTGGCAGTACCTCGGCTTCATCTTCGCGCGGGCGGAGACGACGGAGGCGGTGGAGGCGGCGCTGCGCGACGCCCACGCGCGGCTGGCATTCGAGATCGCGCCCGATTAGTCGCCGCTACATCGCCTGAAACTCGACCTTGCCGGGCTCCGTCACACCCTTCGACGCATCGACGACTTCGAGCGACACGAGCTTTCCCGACGCGTCGTAGTCGAGGAAGACGCCGGGCCTGGCCTCCTCACTCCCGACCACTACCGGGGCCTCGACGAGCAAGACGCTCACGATATCGGCCTTCGAGTCATAGACGACCTTGACACCGGATCGCCCCAGGATCTCGACTCCGACCAGTTTGTCATCGCCACTGAAGTCCAGGGCAACTGTGGGCGTCACGCGCAGCGCATCGCACTGGAAGAGGCCCTCGAGCAGGCGGACGTAGAAGGCATCAGCGTCCCTGTCGTATGTGATCTTCACCGCTGGCCCCTCCCTCGAGAGTAGAACGCATAGACCGTCACGACGACGATCGCCTCGTCCTCCTCCGCCGCGATCACCTCGATCTCCTGCGCTTCATAGTACCGCCCCTTCCACACGCCATTGAAATCGACCCTGAGACGGTACGCAAACAAGCCGTACTGAGCCGGCTCGCGGCGTCCTGTGAGAACCGCCGCGCGGACATGCGCCTCTTGAGCACCGCGCTCCACCATGCGGAGCTGCGCGTGTCGGGTGAGAACGATGGGTCGGGCCGATGACATCGCGTCGCCTCGCAGCGACGATAGCGCCCGGCGTTCAACGAGTGTGAGTATCGGCTTGGATACGGCGGGCGACCCGGGCGAGACGGCAAGAATGAAGTCAGATCAGGGACATCCCGGAACGGGTGAGATAGTCGAACGTCTGGTCATAGTAGGCAGAGTCCCTCGTTGGATCCTCGTCATCGCCCCGCGGCACGACCACCACCATACCCTGCCGAGCGCGAGTCAACAGGACCCGATAGGCATTCTTTAGATACCTCTGCCTCTCGTGCGCGCGGATGCGCTGCCAGCCATTGCCGCGAAAGGACCAGTGCTGCCAGCCTTCGGGCGTGAAGCGAAAATCCGCATCCCATACCACGCAGGCCCAATCCAGCTCCAGCCCTTGGACATGGAACTCCGTGGCGACGTCCTCTAGATAGTAGGACGAGCGGACATCGTCTTTGCCGTTGAGAAACCAGTGGACTGGATTGACAGGAGTCTTGACGTCCAGCGCGTGCGGCTTCAGGCGTTCAGCCTGCGACGACACCACGATGCCGTATCGTTCTGAACCTCGGGCCTTGCCGCGGAGCCATCTCCGAGCGCTGTTCAGGTCCCGGGTCAGCACGATGGGGTAGCGCTCCTGCACATACCGCAGCGTCTCGCGGGCCGTATCGAGTTCCAGATCGAGGAGCTCCTTGATCAGCTTCGACACGTTCTCGCTCCGAAACGAGCGGACTGAGGTGGCCAGGTGAAGGTCCGATTTGAACTCCACGTGCTCCCGGGCTTGCAGCGCTTCGACGATCTGACCCGCTCCGTACTCGCTGTCCACGAGTCGGTCGGACACGTAGATCCTCCATTCCGGAAACGATCGGTCCAGCGCAGTCAGCCACTCGCTGATGCCCGCCTCACCGGTATTGATCTCCTGGCCACCGCCCACGAGACAGATGACCACCGCCCAGTCCTCGTGCCGGTCCAGGCAGGAGATCAAGAACTCCGGCTCGGATTGGTGGAAGTCCGCACGACGCTTCTTGCGCCTCATGAAGTCGACCGTCTGCTTCAGGTTCCAGGCCCGCTGGGCTTCGTCGAAGATGGCCACGTGTTCGATTGGAGGCCTCGCCGCGTCGACGAGACATTCGTCGCGAAAGTGATGGACGTTCTGGATGAATGCCCGGACCTCGCTCAGCGCCGCCCCCTTGCGTATCGGCTTGCCCCGACGGCGCTCCTGCTGGACCTTGTCCCGCGCCAGCGCTTCCTGCAGAATCTCCACGAGAGGACCGTTACCGGACAGGAACACGCTGTAGAGCTCATCCTTGTTGTCGATGTGTTTCGTCGCCGCGTCAAGACCGACCAATGTCTTGCCCGCTCCAGGAACTCCGGTGACGAAGCAGATGGCCTTCTGCGAGCGGGTCTTCGTCGCCTCGATGATGGACGCAACGATGCTTGCCGTCTTACTGAGATTGGTCGCGCCGGCATCGCTGCGCGAAATCTCGGTGACGGAGTGCCCGCGATAGAGCGCCAACGTCGCCTCGATGATGGTCGGGGTTGGCTTGTAGCCACTCCCCTCCCATTGATCGATCCGGATCTCCGGCTCCTCTACGAGGCTCATGACTCGCTCGATCGTCTCCGCCAAACCATCGGCGTTGGTCAGCGACGCCACGAACAACCGATCCGATGGGCGCGCGTCGGGAATACGTTGCCGATCGCCCCGCGCCTGCGTACAGATCAATACTGGCGCGATGAACGCATGATGGCTGCCTTCATGGAAATTGTGCAGGTCAAGAGCGTAGTCGACGACCTGATCCACGTCCTGGGAGGAAAAGGCCTGCTCCCCGACCTTGAACTCGAGGACGAAGATGACTGGCCCGATGATGACGAGCGCATCGATCCGGCGGCCCATGCGCGGGATGGTGAACTCGAGATAGACCGCGCCGCCATGTCGCGCCAGGACACGCTGGAGGATCTCGGCCTCCTCGAGCCATGCGTCCCGCTGAGTCCCGGTGAGGTCGAAGTCATTTCGCCTAGCCATTCGCGCGAAGATCTCATTCGGGTCGGCTGCGCAGAACTCGGTGAGCGTGCCCGAGTAGTAGGATCGCTGGGCGGCACCACGAAGGGTAGGACCAGTCACGCAGGGAAAGTATAGTCCGACCGCATCTTGGGAGACAGCCCCCGACCGAGGGCGGCTCTGATCACTCGGACGCTCCGATCGGCGTATCGCTTCGGCACGAGCGCCGCGAGGCTACGTGTGAGGCGAAAGCCCATGCCGTGCGTATCCTCCCAGGGACATTGACTCCGGCCCGAGCCTCTCGGGTTTCTGAGCACGCTCGACGGTCGAATCGTGAAGCATCGGCGTGCCATCTCGGTCGTCACCGGCGCGCTGGCGATCCTGGGCGTGGCGGCGATCATTCTCGGCTTCGCCGGGCTGTCTCCGAACCTGAAAGCCGTCGCCCCGCGCTGAGTTTCGGCCGTCTAGCCCGCTTCCTCCCGGAACTGCGTCACCGGCGCCGGCGTGCCGCGCTCCACGAGCCGCGGGTACTCGCGCGCGAACGTCGCCGTGATGTCGGCCACGGGCACGTCGGCGTGGACGCCGCGGTCGCGCAGGTACTCCATGTGGCGCCGGCCGGCGCGATCGTAGGGCTGGAAGATCGAGTCCTCGCGGCCGTCGAACTCGAGCGGCAGGACGCCGAAGCGATCGCAGAGTGCCTTATCGAAGGCGGGCGTCGCCTTCACCCATCGGCCCCCGAGGGCGAGCTCCACGTAGCCGTGGTAGTAGAAGACGTCGCCGCCCACGAGCTCGCGCAGCCGCGGCGTGCAGAGGTGGTTGCGGACGTCGGCGAACCGCAGCCGCGCGGGAATGCCCTCCGCGCGGGCCGCCGCGGCGAGCAGCGCCGCCTTGCCCACGCAGAACCCCGCGCCCTTCGCCAGCACCGCGCTGGCCCGGTAGGTGTCGGGCGACTGGTAGTCGCAGTAGGGTGTGTACGTGATGCGATCGCGAACCGCGTAGTAGAGAGCGACGGCCCGGCGGAGCGGGTCGGTCTCGTCACCCGCCGCCGCACGGGCGAACGCCACGACGCCGGGCGCGTCGCTGTCCACGAACGGATTGGGGCGCAGCCAGACATCGAGATCGTCAGCGGTCATGCGTCCAGTGTACTGCGGGCTAGGCGGGCTGCGCGGCGCCGCTCGGCACGAGCAGCGGGCAGCCGGGCGGCGACACGGCCAGCTTCTTCTCGATGATCCCCGTCGCGTAGCGCTCAAGGTAGTGGGTGATCGTCTCCACGCGGATCTTCACCGAGCCGGCCGGCTTGGTGGAGTCGAGGTCCTGGAAGGAGAAGAACAGCGTGCCCGAGCGCTCGACGATCTGCTGCACGGGCGTGTAGGTCGGCTGGTCCATCCCGCACTCGTAGGACGACAGGCGGACGACGCAGGCCACCCACGGGATGCGCGCGGCCACCTTGGCGCCCCACAGGATCTCGTTCGTGTTGCTGGAGTAGGACGACTGCCAGACGTCGTTGACGTCGAACGGCGACTTGATGTGGCCGGCCTTGATGTCGTCGCCGAACGCCCACTGCATGAGGTCGTCGTCGATGGGGAAGTACTGCATCCAGAGGATCGGGTAGCCATAGGCCTGCAGATCCACCTCGATCTCGTGGCCGATGCCGGGATCCATATGGTACGGCCGCGCGACCACCATGAGGCAGGCGCGGTTCTCGCGGGCGCACCACTCGAGCACCTCGCGGCCCTTCTTTCGCAGCTTCTCGTTGAACGCGGTGAGCGCCTTGTACCCCTCGTCCACCGCCCGCGCCATCTCCTCGCGGGTGAGGTCGGGCAGCGCGTCCTTCATCCCCTCGAAGAGCTGCTTGGGCACCAGCAGCGGCTCGTCGAGCGACACGAACGGGGTGACGTACTTGATGCCGGCGTCGGCAAAGACGTCGGACTCCTTGAGGAAGCCGGCCTTGATGTTCTCGGGCGCCGCCATCACGCGCGGGCACGTCAGCGACTTGGCGACGTGGCCGCTCAGGAACGAGGGCAGCGTGTAGATCATCGGCGAGAGCAGGAGGTCGAGCTTCTGCTTCTGGCCGAACACCAGCTCGCCGTAATGCCCCGAGATGCACTTGACCGGGTAGCAGCAGTCGACGGTGCCGCGGCCCTTGCCGAACTGCCGGCCCTGCTCCTCGGAGGTGTCGGAGGAGAAGACGATGTTGCGCGCGTCGAAGCCGAGCGCCTGGAGCAGGCCCATCCAGAACTGATGGGTGTTCCAGAGGTTCAGGACGCGCGGGATCCCGATCCGGAGCTTACTCCGCGACGGCGGCGGCGCTGACCCGGCGGAACGCGTCCTTCCGAACCATCTCGGCAATGTTAGGGTACTCACGCTTGACCTCCTCGAGTTTCGCCTTCACCACGCGCATCTCGTTGACGTCCTCGACGAGCCCCTTGGGACACGAGTTGCCGCTGATGACGCGCTCGTAACCTTCCGCCAACGGCAGCTTGCTCCACGCGCGACCCTTGCCGCCGGGCAGCTGCACGTCGATGAACGTGCGGGTGCAGTTGATCGGGCACCACTTGCAGACGGTCTCGGCGCTGGTGGTGCTGGAGTACTTCAGCCCGGCGATCGTGGCGAAGCCGAGGAACGTCGAGGCCTTGCCGTTGCTCTTGCGCCAGTCGCCCGCGCACAGCGCGGCGCCGATCGCCCCCGCCTCGCCCGAGTACGGGTGCAGCACCACCTCGGCGTCCGGCACCTTGCTGCGGATGAAGTCCACCTGCGCCTTGACGACCGCCATGTTGCGATGGGTGCCGCCCTGCAGGACGAACTTGCGCCCGGCCGAGCGAAGGTTCTGCAGCTGGCCCGCGTAGATCCACACGTTGATGGGCAGCACTGCGGCCAGGGCGGCCATGATCTCCTCGGCCGACCAGCCCTTGCGCTGCTGGTTGACGATGTCGCTCTGCAAGAACACGCCGCAGCCCATCGCCAGCGTCGGCATCGCCTTGGCCTCGAACGCGCGATCGGCGTAGGTCTCCAGCGGGATGTTGTAGCGCTCGGCCACGCCCTGCAGGAAGGCGCCGTTGCCCGACGAGCACTGGCTGTTGAGGCGGAAGTCGGCCACCGTGCCCTGGCGCAGGATCATGATCTTGACGTCGGTACCGCCCACGTCGCAGATCACGTCGGCGTCGGGATAGTAGTGCAGCGCGGCGGTGGCGTGGGCGACGGTCTCCACCACGCCGACGTCGGCGCCCAGCACGTCCTTGAGCAGGTCCTTGCCGTAGCCGGTCAGCGCGAGGCCGCCGATGTCCTGGAAGCCCGCCTCGTCGACCTGGCGGAAGAGCGACTGCGCGTCCTCGATCGGGTTGCCCTTGGAGATGGCGTAGCACGAGAAGAGCAGCTCGCGGTCCTCGGAGAGCACGACGGCCTTGGCGGTGGTGCTGCCGAAGTCGCAGCCGAGCAGCACCGTCCCCACGTGGGCCTCGCGGGCGGCGTCGCAGCTCGGCGCCGGCTTGACGTACTCGCTGACGAACGCCGCCAGATCGCCGTCGCCGGTGATGAGCCCGCGCGCGCCGTTCTTGGCCTTCTCTTCGTGCTGGCCTTCCTTCACCCACCACTCGATCTTCTCGCGACCCTGGTAGACGCCGACCTCCGGCTTCTCACCCTGGCCGATCTCGATGCAGCCCAGGCAGGCGTAGTAGAGCGCCTCCTTCGGCACGACGATGCAGTCGTCGACGGAGCGCCCGGCCGGCAGCTCGATCTTCCGCTGCGACCACAGCTTGCCCAGGTGATATCGCCACGCCTCCTGCAGCCCCTTGAAGAAGAGGTTAGGGCCGCCCAGCAGCAGCACCTCAGGCAGCGGCGTGTTGCCCTTGGTCAGCGTGGCCAGGTTCTGGTAGACGACCGCCTCGAACAGGCTGGCGATGATCTCCTCGACCGGCACGCCGGTCTTGACCAGGCTGTTGGCGTCGGTCTCGGCGAAGATGCCGCACTTGGACGACACCTTGTGCAGGCTCATGTTGGCGTACGGCATGTCGGCCAGCCGCTCGCTGGCCACCTGCAGCTTGCGCGCGGTCTTCTCGATGAAGGTGCCGGTGCCGCCGCTGCAGGCCGACTGCATGTAGACCTGCTTGGACTTCCCGGTGCCGGTGGCGGTGAAGAAGATGGTCTTCATGTCCTCGCCGCCGATCTCGGAGACGAAGCGCACGTCGGGATGCTCGCGCTCGACGCAGGCGGCGACCGCCACCACTTCCTGGATCTGCTTGGCGCCCACCAGCGGGGCGAGGAAGCCGGCGCCGGAGCCGGTGAAGAAGATACGGTCGCGGCCGGGCGTCACGCCGGCCTCGGCCTCCATGCGGCCGAGGAACTCCACGACCTTCTCGGCCTGACGGGTGTTGTGCCGCTGGTAGTCCTGCCAGCCGACCTTGCCGTCCTCCATCGCCACCGCCTTGACGGTGGTGGAGCCGACGTCGACGCCGACCGTCTTCACGACTTCGCCGCCAGGCGGCGGCCCATCTTCTGGGCCACGTGCAGCACGAGCTTGGCGGCGGTGCCGGCGGTGGTGTTGTCGTGCGGGATCTTGTACGTCGCCTTCTTCATCTCCGGGTGCGCGTGCAGATACGCGCGCACCTCGTCCACCGTGAGGCCGGTCCGCGCCAGCACGTCGTCGAACTCCCGCTGGGCGCGCTTCTTGGCCTCGGTGAGGATCATCTGGCAGCGCGACAGCGCGTGGACCTCGGCGTCACCCTTGATCTCGAGCGGCGCGTAGAGGATCTCGGGGAACTTGCCCAGCACGCCGGACATGGCGCCGATGGACATCGTGTTCGGCATGCAGGAGTACGGCGACAGCTCGCAGATCATGTGGGCCTTCTTCTTCTGATAGGCCCAGATCGACTTGCCGACCAGCATGTCGCCCTCACCGCCATCGAGCCGGCTGTGGAAGTAGGGCGCGGCCAGCCGCCGCAGCTCGAATTGGTTCGGGCTCTCGTGCGGCAGGTTCCCCATCGCCCGGCGCAGCCGGTTGACGGTGAGGCGATAGATGCCCTGCACGAGCCGGCCCACACCAAGCTTCAGGCGCGCGTGCTTCTCGATGCCGCTGTAGTCCTCGAAGCGCTGCAGCCCCAGGCGCAGCAGGTATTCCATCCAGATGGTGATGGCGGCCGGGTAGACCTCGGACCCCTCGGCCTCCAGCCACTTGTGGATGTTGTAGTTCGGGTCGCCCTCGACGGTCTGCAGATAGAACTCGCCGGTGATCTTCACCTTGGGCTTCACGCGCAGGCGGTCCACCTC
>JBGQFW010000022.1:0-49702 GCA_041497115.1 Methylomirabilia bacterium | reverse complement strand
CACCTCACGCCCGAGCAGCAGAAGGCCTTCGGCCGGCGCTTCGGCGAGCTGCACGTGCACCCGGCAGCGCCCAAGGAGCTGGCCGAGCACCCCGAGATCCTGGTCATCCACGCCGACGAGAACTCCAAGCACGTGGCCGGGGAGAACTGGCACTCCGACGTCTCCTGCGACCCCGAGCCGCCGATGGGCAGCATCCTCTATATGCACGAGCTGCCGTCCGTCGGCGGCGACACGCTGTTCGCCAGCATGTACGCGGCCTACGAGGCGCTGTCGGAGCCGATGAAGCGATTCCTGGAGCCGCTCACTGCGCGCCACGAGGGCGAGCACGTCTACCGCGGGCGCTATGGCCTCGACGACAAGGGCAAGGCGTTCCCCAGGGCCGAGCACCCGGTGCTCCGTACCCATCCGGTCTCGGGACGCAAGGCGTTGTTCGTCAACGGCGGCTTCACGACGCGCATCGTGCAGCTCGCACGCTCGGAGAGCGACGCGATCCTGAGATTCCTCTACCGCCACGTCGAGACGCCGGAGTTCCACTGCCGCTTCCGCTGGCAGGTGAACTCGATCGCCTTCTGGGACAACCGCTGCGTGCAGCACCACGCGATGTGGGATTACTACCCCCAGCGCCGCCACGGCCACCGCGTGACGATCAAGGGAGACAGGCCCTTCTATCGCCCCTGAGCGACCAGTCCGACGAGGAGATTCGCGAGGTCAGACACACCGTGAAGACACGACCTCTCGTCGTTCTTGCTCTTGCCCACTGTCTCCTTGCCATGTGGCTTGTCGCCGGACCGGCGCTTGCTCAGGAGGTGGTCGAACAGCCGACGTGGTCGATCGGTGATTGGTGGGAGTTCGCGAACGGCAACCGGCTCACCGTTGTTGCCCGAGAGAAGGACGAGTACGTGCTCGTGCGGACCAAGCGCGGTGTCTCGGCCAACACCGGGACATCAGGCGTTCGGGTCTACGCGGGCATCGACGGCTGGCGTGAACACATATCGATTCCAACAGCAAGCGGACTGAGTTCCCCCGGTACGAGTACGTGCGCTTCCCCCTCAAGGCCGGCAAAGTGTGGCGGTTTTTTAACGAGGGGATGAGCGTCGAAGGTTGGATTAAGAGTTTCGGCTATCAATGTCGCATTGTTGGCTGGGAAGAGATCAAGATCGCTGGCCGGACGGCGCGTGCACTTAGGATCGAGATCGACAATTGGCATCACAAGGATTCCACCGACACAATTCCCTCCGAGACCTTCGGCCAAATCGCGTGGTACGCCCCGGAGGCGAAGCGCATTGTTCGGTTCACCTCGCAGTACAGGGGCGGTCCTGCCTGGGAGATTACAAAGTGGAACGTTGATGCTGGCATCGCTCTGGGGAACCAGCCGGACAGGCCGTCAGAACCCGCGTCGGCGCCTCCGCCATCGGCGGTCGCGTCGCCGGGGGTGCCGCGGCCGGGTTCTGATGAGCCTCCTGTCGCAGCCGGTTCTAGTGGTGATGGCGACGACAAGACTAGTGAAGGTCTTGGATTTAGTAGAAGGAGAGTGGAACCGATACGCCAACGAACAGATTCTAGCCGAGCATCTCGTCGCGAGGCTTCCTATCGCCGTCTCCGATGATCCTACAGATCCGGCGAACCAAAACGGTATCCTTCAGGAGGAGATGGCGGTGATCAAAGGATACGGTAACCATGATTTGAGGTCTGATGGAGCATGGCCGCACTGAGGCCTGCTGACGAATCAAGTTCCAGCGGTATCCGACCCAGCTAGAGCGACTGCAGAAACTCCCGCAGCACGCGGTTGAAGGCCTCCGGCTGGTCGAGGTTGGAGGAGTGGCCGGCGCCGGGGATGACGGCCAGGCGCGCGCCGGGGACCTTCTTGGCCATGTACTCCGAGGGCGCCAGGAAGGGCTGGTCCTGGTCGCCGACGACGATCAGCGTCGGCACGCGGATCCCCGCGAGGCCGTCGATCACCTGCGACCCTTCCTGCGCCAGCATCCCGCGGGCGGCGTGGGCCAGCCCCTGCGCGGAGCGGTGGACGGCCTGCTGCGTCTCGCGGCTGCGGCGGGCGAACGCCTCGAGCCCCTTGGCCTCCAGCGCGGCCGCGCGCTCCTGCGCGCGCGCGTTCCACGCCGCGCGCGCCTCGGCGTTGCGGTAGCCGGGGCCGGAGTCGCAGATCACCAGCGCGCGCGTCATCTCCGGATGCGCCAGCGCGAAGGCCAGCGACACGTAGCCGCCGAGCGAGAGGCCGGCGATCACCGCGCGCTCGATGCCGGCGTGGCCGAGCAGCGCGCGCATGTCGGCGACGGTGAGCGCGGCGGAGTACTGCGCGGGATCCGCCGGGCTGTCGGTCTGGCCGTGGCCGCGCATATCCCACGATACGACGCGCCAGTCGGGCAGCGCCTGGTGCTGGCCATCCCACATGTGGCGCGTGGCGCCGTAGCCGTGGCTCAGCAGCAGGGCCGGCCCGCTCCCCGTCACCTCGTAGTCGATCTCGATGCCGTTGGCGCGCGTTTTCATGGTGGCCTCAGCCGAGGCGCCCCCCGCTCCGCCGAGGCGCCCCCCGGCTCCGCCGGGGGGCGACGAGCCGCCCGGGGGGGTGTGGGGGGCCATGTCGGGGCCCCCCATCTAGTTGATGCGCCGCTCGCGGCCCTTCCAGTAGGCCTCGCGCAGCTCGCGCTTGAGCAGCTTGCCCGACGGGTTGCGCGGCAACGAGTCCGCGAAGTCCACCGAGGTCGGGCACTTGAAATGGGCGAGGCGCCCGCGCGCGAACGCGATGATCTCCGCCGGGGTCACGACGGCGCCGGTCCGGCACACGACGACGGCCTTGACCGTCTCGCCCCAGCGCTCGTCCGGCACGCCGATCACCGCGACGTCGGCGACGGCGGGATGATCGGACAGGGCGTTCTCGACCTCGGCCGGATAGACGTTCTCGCCGCCGGAGATGATCATGTCCTTCACGCGGTCGGTGAGGAACAGGTACCCCTGCGCGTCGAGGAAGCCGGCGTCGCCGGTCCGCAGCCAGCCGTCGGCGCCGAGCGTGCGGGCCGTCTCGTCCTCCCGCCCCCAGTAGCCCTTGAAGTTCTGCACCGAGCGCGTCCACACCTCGCCCACCTCGCCGCGCGCGCACTCCCGCCCGCTCGCCGGGTCCACGATGCGCAGCTCCACCCACGGAAACGGCGTGCCGGCCGAGCGGAGCAGCCTGGCCCGCTCGCCCTCGGTGGCGTGGTCGGCGGCCGGCAGCTGCGTGATCGCGCCGGTCGTCTCGGTGAGCCCGTACACCTGGATGAAGGGGCAGCGGAAGGTGCTCATCGAGCGGACGAGCACCTCGTTGGTGATCGGCGAGGCGCCGTACACGATCGAGCGCAGGGTGCGGTAGTCCCGGTCGGCCGCGCCCGGCACCAGCGTGAGGAACTGCAGCATCGCCGGGACGAAGAGCGCGTTGGTGACGCGATGGCGCTCGAGCGCGGCGAGGATCTCCGCGGGCACGAACTCGCGGACCAGGATCGTGTGGCCGCCGACGCCGATCCCGACCAGCGCCCAGCCCGAGCCGCCGATGTGGAAGAGCGGCATGCACACGAGGTTCACCGACGTCTCGTCGAACTGCCACCACGGCCCGACGTAGGGCAGCAGCGTGCCGAGGTTTGCGTTGGTGAGCATGGCGCCCTTGGGCAGCCCCGTCGTGCCCGACGTGTAGAGCTGCATCGCCACGTCACCGGGCGCCGAGGGCCGGGCCGGATCGTCGGCGGGGTGCCGCCCGACCCACGCCTCGTAGGCCTCGTGACGCGGGTGGCCGCCGATGACGACGATGCGCTCGACCGTCTTGAGGGCGGGCTCCATCTCGTCGAGATGGCCGACGAAGTCGGGGCCGACGATCAGCAGGCGCGCGCCGGCGTCGTTGATGATGTAGGCCATCTCGCCGGGCGTGAGCCGCCAGTTGACCGCCACGTTGACGACGTTCGCCTTGCCGCCGCCGAGGAGAACCTCGAAGTACTCGGGGCCGTTCTTGTCCACGAACGCGACGCGGCTTTGATCGGTGAGCCCGGCGGCCAGGAGACCCTGGGCCACCCGGCTCGAGCGGGCGTCCATCTCCGCCCAGGTGATCGTGCGCTCGCCGTAGGTGATCATCGGCCGATCGCCACGCTGCCGCGCGTGCTCCCGGAACGTCCCGCAGAGCGACCAGGACATTGGCCCCTCCATTTCCGACAGGAGTATATTCTAGGGCCGGCTCCCATGGACTTCGAAGAGGCGCCCGAGCACCAGGCCTTCCGCCGCGAGTTCCGCGCGTGGCTGGCCAAGCACCTGCCCGCCGATCTCTGCCTGGACGATCCCGCCGACGACCGGGTCGCGCCCGACCGCGAGACGTTCGAGCGCCGCCGCGCGTGGCAGAAGACGATGCACGCGGCCGGCTGGGTCGGCATCGCCTGGCCCAAGGAGCACGGCGGGAGCGGCGCCTCCATCACCGAGCGCGTGATCTGGGACGAGGAGTACAGCCGCGCGCGGGCGCCCGTGCTGCCCGGCATGGGACTGAATCTGGTGGGGCCGACGATCATCCACTGGGGCACCGACGAGCAGAAGCAGCGCTACCTGCCGCGCATCCTCGCCGCGGAGGAGATCTGGGCGCAGGGCTTCTCCGAGCCCGGCGCCGGCTCCGACCTGGCCAGCCTGCGCACGCGCGCGGAGGACCGGGGCGATCACTACCTCGTCAACGGCCAGAAGGTGTGGACGTCGGGGGCGCAGTACGCCGACTCGATCATCCTGCTCGTGCGCACCGACCCCGACGCCCCCAAGCACAACGGCATCTCGTGCCTGCTCGTGGACATGAAGACGCCGGGCGTCGCGGTGCGGCCGCTCGTGCTGATGACCGGCCACCACCACTTCAACGAGGTGTTCTTCACCGACGTGGTCGTGCCCAAGAGCCAGCTGCTGGGACCGATCAACCACGGGTGGAAGGTCTCGACGACGACGCTGATGTACGAGCGTCACTCGTCGGGGGCGCGCAACCCGATCGGCCAGGTGAAGGCGCTGATCGCGCTCGCCCGGCGGCTGCCGGTGGACGGGCGCACCGCGTGGGACGATCCGATCATCCGCCAGCGGCTCTCGCAGCTCTACATCGACTGCGAGGCGATGAAGTTCACGCGCTTCCGCGCGCTCACCCGCCAGATGCGCGGCGAGGCGCCGGGGCCGGAGGGGTCGATCCTCAAGCTCTCGGGGTCCGAGCTCGGCGTGCGCATCGCGGACGCCGCGGGCGAATTGCTCGGCATGCACGCGCTGGTCAACGAGGGGTCCGAGCTGGTGCCCGACGCGCCGCGCTGGTTCAACCGCGTGCAGGCCGCCCGCCAGTACACGATCTCGGCGGGCACCAGCGAGATCCAGCGCAACATCCTCGGCGAGCGCGTCCTGGGGCTGCCGAAGGGCTAGTCGGGCGCCTCGGTCACGCGCGCCTCAGCAGTGCGTGCACGGCGGGAACTCGCGCGAGTAGACCGGCTGCTTGAGGAACTCGTCGGGGTTGTACTTCCAGAACTGGCTCACGTGCGGGTACGTGTAGATGATCGAGTTCTGCAGCTTGCCGTTCACCCGCTCGACCTTGCGGATGTAGATGTTCTGGGTCGGGTTGCCGTAGGCGTCCATCTCGACGGGCCCCCGCGGCGCGTCGCCCACCTTCACCGCGCGCAGCGCGGCCATCAGCGCCGCCCGGTCCTCGACCCTGCCGCCGATCGCCTGCACCGCCTCGTTCAGGATGCGCGCGCCGGTGTAGCAATTCTCGCCGTAGAAGCCCGGCGTGCGCTGGTACGCCTTCTCGTAGGCGGCGCGGAACTTCTGGTTGGCCGGCGTCTCCAGCGCGGCCGAGTAGTGGTGCGCGCTGATGACGCCGAGCGACTCGTCGCCGAGCTGCGGCAGCACGTGCTCGTCGCTGTAGGTGCCGTTGGCGAGGAGCGGGATCCGGCCCTTGAGCCCGCTCTCCGCGTACTGCTTGGCGAACAGCAGCGTCCACCGGCCGAGCCCCACCACGAAGACCGCGTCGGCGTCCTTCTTGATCTGGCCGAGGTACGGCCCGTAGTCCTGCACGTTGAGCGGCACCCAGAGCTTCTGGATCACCTGCCCGCCGTTGTCCTCGAACGCCTTGTGGAAGCCGCCGACGGTCTCCCAGCCGAACGCGTAGTCGAGGCCGACGGTGACGATCTTCTTGTAGCCGAGGGTCTTGGCGGCGTACTCGCCGAACGGGTGCATGTTGCCGCCGGCCGAGAAGCCGGTGCGGATGAGCCACTTGGGGCGCTTGCGCTGCGTGAGGTCGTCGGCGGAGTTGATCGGGTACATCGTGGGGATGCCCTGCTGCTCGACGTAGGGCACCAGCGCGTAGGCGACGTTGGACAGGATCACGCCCATCAGCATGTGGACCTTGTCGCTCTCGACCAGCTTGCGCGCCTTGGTCAGCGCGGTGGCGGGGTTGCCCTCGTTGTCCTCCAGGGTCACCTCGATCTTGCGCCCGGCCATCTGCCCGCCGATCTCCTTCCAGTAGAGCTCGCAGCCGGAGTACATGTCCTTGCCGGCGGCCGCGATCGCGCCGGACAGCGGCGAGATGAAGCCGATCTTGATGGGCCCCTGCGCCGGCGCCTCGCCGGCGAGCACGAGCGAGAGCCCCACCACCAGCGCCATCAGCCATCCGAGCCTCCGCATGCGCGCCCTCCTCGCCCGGGGTAATCTCATGGCCCGTGATCCTAACAGCAAACGGCGATCCTCGGGGCTCCGGACGATGAGCCCGACACGCGCTGCGCTCGCCGTGTTGCTCACGCTTGCCCTCACGCTGGCCGCGCTCCCCGCGCCGGCCCAGCCGCCGGCGAAGACATTCCGGATCGGCCTGCTGGGTGACACGCCGGGCCCGCAGTGGGACACGCTCCGCAAGGGCATGACCGAGCGCGGCTGGGTGGAGGGACAGAGCTTCTCGATCGAGGGGCGGTGGTCGCAGGGACACAACGACCGGCTGCCCGCCCTGGCGGGCGAGCTCGTCCGGCTCAACGTCGACATCATCGTCGCCGAGGGCAGCACGGCCGCGCTGGTCGCGAAGAAGGCGACGAGCACGATCCCCATCGTCATGGCGATCTCTGCCGACCCCGTCGGCACCGGCATCGTCGCCAGCCTCGCCCGGCCGGGCGGCAACGTCACGGGCATGGCCTCGCCGTCGCCCCAGCTCACCGCCAAGCAGGTCGAGCTGCTCAAGGAAGTCGTGCCGACCCTCGCCCGCCTCGCGGTGCTCTGGAATCCCAACCAGCCCGCCCACCGGCTCGCCATGAAGGAGATCGAGACGACCGCCGCGATGCTGAAGATCAAGGTCCTGCCGGTTCAGGCGCGAAGCGCCGGCGAGCTGGACGGCGCGCTCGAGACGATCGTGCGCCAGGGCGCGGGCGGGCTGCTGGTGGTGGCCAATCCCACCATGGACGGCCGCCAGGCGAAGCTCGCGGAGTTCGCCGCGAAGCACCGGCTGCCGGCGATCTACAACAAGCCGCAGTTCGCCGAGGCCGGCGGCCTGCTGTCCTACGGCCCGCGCTATGCCGACTTCTTCCTCGGCGCCGCCGCGTACGTGGACAAGATCCTCAGGGGCGCCCGGCCGGGCGAGCTGCCCGTCGAGCAGCCCGTCAACTTCGAGCTGATCGTGAACCTCAAGACCGCGAAGGCGCTCGCGCTGACCGTCCCGCCGGCGGTGCTACTGCGGGCGGATCAGGTCATCCAGTGAGTTGACAGCAGCCGCGCCCGCCGACTAGTCTCGCTGCGCCCGACACACCGAGAGAGGAGCGTCATGGAGATCGATCGTCCGCTGCCCAACCCGATGACACCGGAGGCCAAGCCCTACTGGGACGGCCTGCGCGAGCGCAAGCTGATGCTGCCGAAATGCAACGCGTGCGGCCACGTGTTCTGGTACCCGCGTGTGGCGTGCCCCAAGTGCCACGCACGCGACATCGGCTGGGTGCAGTCCACCGGGCGCGGCACGCTGCACTCGTTCGAGATCGGCTACCAGTCGTTCAACAAGGCGTTCAAGGTGGCGGCGCCCTACGTGCTGGCGATGATCGAGCTGGCCGAGGGGCCGCGCATGCTGTCGAACCTGATCAACGTCGAGGCCGATCCGAAGAAGCTCAAGTGCGACATGCCGGTCGAGGTCGTGTTCACCAAGCTGACCGACGAGGTCACGCTGCCGCTGTTCCAGCCGGCGGGACGGTGAGCGCCATGGCCAACCTGCGCGACCTCTCCAACGTCGCCTGCATCGTCGGCGTGGACGAGTCCGACGAGATGGGCACGCTGCCCCACAAGAGCCAGCTCTCGCTGCACATCGAGGCGGTCACCAACGCGGTGCGCGACGCCGGCCTCAAGGTCTCCGACGTGGACGGCATCTTTACAGCCGGCCAGCACTCGCCCGCCACCATCGGCGAGGCGCTCGGCATCACGCCGCGCTACGTGGACGGCACCACCGTGGGCGGCTGCTCGTTCATCATCATGGTCGGCCACGCGGTGGCCGCGCTGCACACCGGGCTCTGCGACGTCGCGGTGATCTCGCACGGCGAGTCGGGCCGCTCGCAGGTGGGCGTGAGCCCGCGGCGTGACACCGCGATCCCCGGCCAGTTCGAGGCGCCCTACGGCTTCGGTCCCGCGCCGACGATGTTCGGCCTCATCACCACGCGCCACATGCACCGCTACGGCACCACGCTCGAGCAGTGGGCGCAGGTGGCGGTCTCCACGCGCAAGTGGGCGGCGCTCAACCCCAAGGCGCTGCGGCGCGAGCCCATCACGGTGGACGACGTGCTCAAGGCGCGACCCGTCGTGTGGCCGTTCACCGTGCTCAACATCTGCCTCGTCACCGACGCGGGCGGCGCCGTCGTCCTCACGCGCGCCGATCGTGCGAAGGACTGCGCCAAGAAGCCCGTGTACGTGCGCGGCCTCGGTGAGGGCACCGAGCACGTGAGCCTCACCCAGATGAAGGACCTGACCTTCAGCGAGGCCACGCGCATCTCCGGCGACAAGGCCTTCCGCATGGCCGGCGTGGGGCCGGCCGACTTCCAGCACATCATGCTCTACGACGCGTTCACCTCGGGGCCGCCGATCATGCTGGAGTCGCTCGGCGTCGCCAAGCGCGGCGAGGGCGTGCGCTGCTTCGAGGAGGGGCGCTCCACGCCGGGCGGCTCGCTGCCCATCAACACCAACGGCGGCGGCCTCTCCTACACGCACACCGGCATGTACGGCATCTTCCCGATCATCGAGGCCGCGCGCCAGCTGCGCGGCGAGTGCGGGCCGCGCCAGGTGCCGAACCTCCGCACCTCGCTGGTCAACGGCATGGGCGGGATGCTCTCGGCCGCCGGCACGCTGGTGCTGTCGAACGCGCGATGATTCGTCGCGCGGGCGTGGCGCTGCTCGCGTGGGCGCTGCTGCCCCTCGCGGCCGGCGCGCAGGACACGCTCACCAACCAAAGCGTGGTGGCGTTGGTGAAGGCGGGGGTGGCGGAGAGCGTCATCATCGCGCGGATCCAGTCGGGCGCCGCGACGTTCGACACCGACGCCGACGCGCTGAGCGCGCTCCGGGCCGCCGGCGTGCCCGAGCGCATCATCCAGGCGATGGTGGTCGCGCCGCCGCCCGGCGTCGCCGGTCACGGCCCGCTCTCCGGAACGCCCACGCCTCGCCGGTGACCGGCTAGGGCGACCGCTCCTTCGCCATCGCGCGCAGCAGCGCCCAGCGCCGGGCGACGAGCCCGACCGCGCGCGCGTGATGGAAGGCGTACGCCGCGGACGCCCGGCGCCGCGCGCGCGGGCGCCAGACGAACAGCGATCCGCCGCCGGCTCTCAGCGCCCACGTCGCGAGCTGCAGCAGGCGGCCCACCGCCGCCGGCACGCCCGCGTGCTTGGCCGCCAGCAGCACGCTGTTGGCCTCGCACAGCGCCGGCGCGACCGGGCTGACGCTGCCCAGCCCCCGCGCCCGCGCCCCCAGCACGACGCCCACCTTGAAGCCGGCCGCGCGCGCCCGCAGGCCGAGATCCACGTCCTCGCAGTACGAGTGGAACCGCTCGTCGAAGCCGCCCAGCGCCGTCACGCAGCGGCGGCTCAGGAGCAGGCACGCGCCGGAGACCCAGTCGCGCTCGACGAGCCCCTCGCCCTCGCACGGCGGCAGCTCCACCGCGCGCGCGGCCGTCCAGCGTCCGCCCGACGTCGGGCCCGGACCGAGCAGCGCGGGGCCGAGAATGCCGAACTCCGGGCTGCGCGTCGCCGCATCCACGAGTCGGGCCAGCGCGTCCGGCTGCAGCTGGATGTCGTGGCTCCCGATGATGGCGAGGTCGGCGCCCGGAAAATTGGCGAGCCAGTCCCGGAGGGCGACGTTCGCCCCGCCGGCGTACCCGAGGTTGCGGCCCGTCGCGATGAGCCGGACCGATCGCGGCAGCCGCGTCTCGAGCGCCGGGCCGCCCTCCTGCCCGTTGTCCACGACCGTGACGCGCGGCTCGATGGGCCCGCTGCTGCTCAGGATAGATGCCGCCGCCGACACGCACCACTCGACGGAGTTCCAGTGGATGAGATAGGCCGGCAGGACCGTGGTCACGCCGGGCCCGCCTTCCACACGAACGCCATGGACGGATAGAAGCGCACGGCGTCCACCTCGCGCTCGATGCGCGTGACCCGCGCCAGCGCCTCGGGGGCGTTGCGCGGGCTGGCGAGGGAGGCGAACGGCAGCTTTCCGCGCTTCATGCAGCAGTCCACGAGCTCGAACAGCAAGGGGATGACGCTGCCGCCGGCCCACCCCGCGTTCCAGTAGGCGGCGTGGAGATCCTCGATCACGTAACAGCCGCCGGGGCGCACGTGCGGCCAGAGGGCGAGCATGGAGGCGAGCACGTCACGGCCCGCGTGGCTGCCGTCGTCCACAACGACGTCGAAGGGGCCGGCCCGGGCCGCCACCTCGCGCAGGAACGCGGGATCATTCTGACTGCCGATGAAGACGCCCTCGTGGACGGCGCAGCGGGGGTCGATGTCGATGCCGTGGACCGTCGCGCGCGGAAAGTACTCGCGCCACGCGCGGAGCGAGGCGCCGTCGAAGACACCGATCTCGAGCAGACGCAGCGTCGCGTCCCGCCGGTGGCCGAGCTCCTGCTCGTAGCACCACGTATACCCGTGACCGCGCGAGGACTTGTCGGTGCCGCACGCGATGGCGATCTCGTCGAGCGAGCGACGCTCCGCTCCGGGCCCCCGCGCCGCCACGCGCGCCACCTCCGGCCGCATCCAGCCCCGGGCGCCCTCGCCCGCGGCCGGGGCGGGCGGCGGCGGCGCGGCCTCCTCCGGGTAGGGACGGAACGCCGAGGCGCCGGCGGCGGCGCCCAGCAGGAAGTACAGCGTCTTGATCAGCCGGCGGTTCGTCGGGCGCCACGCCCCGACGGTGAAGACCCACACCAGTCTCCCGAGGGTCCGGACGTAGACGGCCGCCTGCCAGGCGAGCCCCACCCGCGGCTAGAGCAGCGCGGCGATCGCGTTCGCGGCAGTGGTGGTGGAGGCCCGGCCACCGAGGTCGCGCGTGACGGTCTTGCCCTCCTCCACCACCTTCTCGATCGCGCCCACCACCGCCTTCGCCGCGTCGGGGTGGCCGAGGTGATCGAGCATCATCGCGCCCGTCCAGATCTGTGCGACCGGGTTGGCGACGTTCATGCCCGCGATGTCGGGGGCCGAGCCGTGCACCGGCTCGAACATGGACGGGTACTCCTTCTCGGGGTTGATGTTGCCGCCCGGCGCGATGCCGATCGAGCCGGCGATGGCGGGGCCGAGGTCGGAGAGAATGTCGCCGAACAGGTTGGAGCCGACGACGACGTCGAACCAGTCGGGGTGCTGCACGAAGTGCGCGGTGAGGATGTCGATGTGGAACTGCGCCGTCTTGACGGCCGGGAACTCCTTGCTCATCGCGGCGAACCGCTCGTCCCAGTACGGCATGCTGTGGATGATGCCGTTGGACTTCGTCGCCGAGGTCACGTGCCGGCGCCGCTTCATCGCCTGCTCGAAGGCGAAGCGCATCACCCGGTCGCACCCCTTGCGCGTGAAGATCGCCTGCTGGACCGCCATCTCCTCGGGCGATCCCCTGTAGAGCCGCCCGCCGATCTCGGAGTATTCGCCCTCGTTGTTCTCGCGCACGATCAGCATGTCGATGTCGGCGGGACCGCGGTTGGCCAGCGGCGACTTCACGCCCTTGAGCAGCCGCACCGGGCGCAGGTTGATGTACTGGTGGAAGCCACGGCGGATGGGGATGAGCAGCCCCCAGAGCGAGACGTGATCGGGCACGCCGGGAAAGCCGACGGCGCCGAGGAAGATCGCCTCGAAGCGCCGGAGCTGCTCGAGCCCGTCCTCGGGCATCATGCGGCCGGTCTTCGCGTAGGTCTCGCACGACCAGTCGAAGGTCACCCACTCGAAGTCGAAGCCGAACCGCTTGCCGGCCACGTCCAGCACCCGCGCGGCCGCCGGCACGACCTCCTTGCCGATGCCGTCGCCGGGAATGAGCGCGATCCTGTGACGCATGACGTCCCCCCCTGTCCGGCAGCATACGTCCGCGCGGAGCGATTGCCCAGACTTGACGCGGGCCACACCACCGGGCGATCATGCGTCGTGCGGTCCGCTCGAGTCTTGGCACTCGTGCTCGTATGTCTCATCGCCGCGCTGGCCCCGGCGGCCTATGCCGATCCTCCCGATCCGAGCTGGATCGGCGGCTACTGCCCGCCTGTGAGGTCCTCGTCCTCCTAGTGACCGGCCTCCGGATCGCGTCGCGCCGCCGTTGAGGATGGTGATTTGGGTCTGCTCGCTCTCGTGAGCCTCAGCACGCTGCTGCTCGTCTTCGATGTCGGCGCGCGCGTGCTCGCCAGCAACGACGAGGCGCGGTTTCCCCTGCTCGCGCGCGACGTGCTGCGACACGGGACGTGGCTCCTGCCGTGGCTCGGTGACGCGCCCTATCTCAACAAGCCGCCGCTCGACGCCGCGCTGATCGGGCTCGCCTCGTGGCCCACCGGCGCGGTGACGCAGACCACCGCCGCGTGGCCGTCGCTCCTCGCCGCCCTCGGCATCGTGCTGGCGACGTGGTGGATCGGCGCGCGGCTGTGGAGCGGGACGGTCGGGCTCATGGCGGGCTTCATCGTGCTCACCACGCACGGCGTCTTCTCGATGGCGCGGGTGCCGATGCCCGACATCGTCCTGTGCCTGGCCCTCACCGCCGCGCTGGCGGCGTTCGTCGCGGCCGATTTCGGCGGCCGCTCCCGTCTCACGCTCGCGTGCTACCTGCTGCTCGGTCTCGGCTTCCTGGTCAAGGGGCCGGTGGCGCTCCTGGGTCTCGCCGTCATCGTCGTCTACCTCGCCTGGAAGGGCGACCGGCCCGGCCTCGGCCGTCTGCGCGCCCTGCGCGGCGCGCTCGTCATCGCGCCGGTGATCGCGCCGTGGTGGATCGTCGCCCTCGCCAGCCGCGGCCCCAAGGCCGTGCAGGACAACGTCGTGATCGATTGGCTGCAGTGGTACCGGCCGTTCGCGCACGTGACCGCGCGGGGGGCGGTCGAGCCCTTCGGCGAAGCGCTCGCGATCCTGTTCCCGTGGTCGCTCCTGCTGCCGTTCGTCGCCCTCACCGCGCTGCGCCGCCGCGCGCGCGTGCCGGCGGGCGGTGTCGCCTTCGTCCTCGTCTGGGCCGCCGTCTGCTTCGCGATCGTGGCCCTGTCCGAGCAGCAGCGCATGCGGTACTACCTGCCGCTGTGTCCGCCGGTCGCGCTCCTCCTCGCGGTCTGGCTGCAGCGCGTCGCCGTCCTGCGCCGGGCGGCGATCGCCCTGACCGCGGCGGCGGCGGTGGCCGCCGGGCTGGTGGCGTGGCAGGCGATGGACACCGCGCGCTACAACGCGCTCACCGACATCAGTGCGCTGCGGGCCGGCGCCGTCGCCGCCGATCGACCGCTCTACGCCGTCGAGGTGCCCGCGCTGGTGCTGGCCTTCTATCTCGACCGGCCCGTCGTCTCGATCCCGTCCCTCGCCGGCCGGGTCGCGCTCGCCCCCGGCGATTTCGCCGTGGACGACCGCACGCTGGCGCAGTGGCCGAGGGAATGCCCCGCCGAGCGCGTCGCCGGCGGCGCCGTCAACGGGCGGACGTTCTCGCTGCTCCGACTCGCGCCGCCCGGGTGCCCGGGCACGTCAGGAGGCCGGCCATCTGCGGGCTGACCGGCTTCCTCGCCCATCGCCCGGACGGGTCCTATCGGGCGCTCATCGAGCGGATGACCGACCGGCTGCGCCATCGCGGCCCCGACGGCGAGGGCTGCCACGTGGACGGCGAGGTCGCGCTCGGGATCCGGCGGCTCAGCATCATCGACCGCTTCACCGGCGCCCAGCCCGTCGCCAACGAGACCGGCACGGTGTGGGCCGTGCTCAACGGCGAGATCTACAACCACGGCGAGCTCCGCGCCGGCCTGGAGCAGCGCGGCCATCACTTCCGCACGCACGGCGATACCGAGGTCCTCGTCCACGCCTGGGAGGAGTGGGGCGAGCAGAGCGTGCAGCGCCTCGACGGCATGTTCGCGTACGCCATCTGGGATGCCGACCGCCGCCGCCTCTTCCTCGCCCGCGATCGCATGGGCGAGAAGCCGCTGTACTACGCCGCCACGCCGTCCGCCCTGGTCTTCGGCTCCGAGCTGCGCGCCCTGCTCGAGCATCCGGCCGTCAGCGCGCGGCTGAGCCTGGACGGCCTGGCCGCCTATCTCGCATTCGAGTACGTCCCCGACCCGCTCTCGATGATCGCCGGCGTGACGAAGCTCCCGCCCGGCCACACGCTGAGCGTCAGCCCGGGCGGCACGCCCGTCGTGAACCGGTACTGGGACGTTCGCTTCGCGCCCGACTACAGCATCGGCGAGGACGAGTGGCGCGAGCGCATCGTGCAGCAGCTCGAGACGTCGGTGCGGCGCCGGCTCGCCGCCGACGTCCCGGTGGGCTTCTTCCTGAGCGGCGGCGTGGACTCGAGCGCGGTGCTGGCGCTGGCGGCCCGGCAGTGGAGCGGCCACGCCTTGAAGACGTTCAGTCTGGGATTCGGCGAGCCGGGCTACGACGAGCGCGTGTTCGCCCGCGGCGTGGCCCAGCACTTCGGCGCCGACCATCACGAGACCGTCTTCGGCGCCGCCGACGCGTACGCGCTGCTGGAGAAGGGCGGCGACCTGTACGACGAGCCGCTGGCGGACGGCTCCTACCTGCCGACCTACGCGCTGAGCCGGTTCGCGCGCCACGAGATCACCGTGGCGCTGGGCGGCGACGGCGGCGACGAGCTGTTCTGCGGGTATCCGACCTACCTGGTCGAGCGGTGGGCGCCGCCGTTCCATCGCCTCCCGCGGTCGCTGATCTCGATCGTGGGACGGGCCATCGACCATCTGCCCGCGTCGGCGGGCTACGCGGGCGTCGACGTGCTGCTCAAGCAGCTCTGGCGCGGTCTGCCCTATCCGCCGCGGGTGCGGACGCAGGTGTTGCTGGGCGGGCGCACGCCGGGCGAGCGGGCGCGATTGCTCTCGCCGCACGTCGCCGCGGCGTGCGCGGCGCGCGAGCCGTACGACCTCATCGGCCAGACGCTCGAGGGCGTCGTGACCACCGATCCCCTCGAGGCGTCGATCTACCAGCACTGCAAGTTCTACCTGGCCGGCCAGAACCTGCCCAACGTGGATCGCGCCAGCATGGCCTGCGCTCTCGAGGTGCGCGCGCCCTTCCTCGATCACGCCATGGTCGAGCTGGCCGGGCGCATCCCGTCCCGCTTCAAGGTCCACGGGTTCACGACGAAGCACATCCTGAAGGAGGCGCTCCGGGGCCTGCTGCCGCCGGGGATCGCCGATCGGCGCAAGCAGGGGTTCGGTGTGCCCATCGGCGCCTGGCTGCGCGGACCGCTGCGCGGGCTGCTGGAGGACTGGCTACGGCCCGCGCGCGTGGCGGAGATCGGCCTCTTCCAGCCCGCCGAGACGAGCCGCCTCATCGTCGAGCACCTCAGCGGCCGGCGTAACCACCAGAAAGTTTTATGGTCGCTGCTGGTGTTCGAGGCGTGGCGCGAGCGCTACCTGCCCGACGCACGCTGGACCGCGTGACGGCGCGCGTCCGCGGCGCGCTGCTGGTGTGCGTCGTGGCGGCCCTGCTCGTGCTGCCGCCGCTGGGCCAGCGCGTGGTCGCGCCGTCCGACGAGGCGCGCTTCGTCCTCTACGCGCGCGACGTCGTGCAGCGCCACGCCCCCTTCGACGTGCACGTCCGCGCCAAGCTCTTCCGCGAGAAGCCGCCGCTCTTCGCCTGGCTGATCGCGCTCACCTCGTGGCCGCTGGGCCGGGTGACGGAGGCGACGGCGCAGGTTCCCGTGGCAGCAGCGGCGATCGCGTCGGTCCTCTTCACGTTCCTTGCCGGCGAGGCGCTGCTGGGCCCGCGCGTGGGCACGCTGGGCGGGCTGGCGCTGGCGGTCACCTACGGCTTCTTCGCGCATAGCCAGCTCATCCTGCCCGACATGCTGGTGGTGGCGTGCGCGTGCGCGGCGATCTACGCGCTGGTCGTCTGGCAGCAAGCGGCGCGCCCGGGCCGCGGCGCGCCCGTCGCCTTCTGGGTGGCGACGGCGGCCGGCGTCTACGCCAAGGGCCCGGTCGGCCTGGTGCCCGTCCTCGTCGGCGGCGTCTGGCTCTGGGCCGAGCACGGCCCGGCCGGCCTGCGCCGCCTCTGGCATCCGCTGGGCGCGCTGGCCTTCGCGCTCGTCACGCTGACGTGGGTGGCGCCGTTCCTGGCGCTCGGCGGCGGCACCTTCGCCGAGGCCGTCATCTGGGAGGACTGGATCCGCTGGTACGTGGGGCGGCCGCGGGTCGTCAATCTGCTGATCGACGCCGTGGTGATGTGCCTGCCGTGGACGCTCGTGGCCCCGCTCGTGCTGACGGCCGCGATCCGGCGGCGCCGCTCGCCGGTCGTCCGCCTCCTGCTCACGTGGTTCGCCGTCTCGTTCCTGGTCATCCTGCCGATGGCCAACCAGCGCACGCGCTATCTGCTGCCCATGACGCCGCCGCTGGCGCTGCTGGTGGCGTGGTGGTCGGCGTTCGAGCTCGACGCCTTCAAGACGGCGCGGCGCGTGCTGGCGCTGCTGACGCTGGTGGTCGGCGGCGCGGCGCTGGTCGCGCTCTGCTGGCCCGGCGCGTTCGCCGCGGTGCGACCGCCCTACCTGGCCGGGCCGAGCTGGTCGTTGCTTCCGTTCGCGCTCGCCGCGGCGCTGCTCATCGCGGCGCTGGCCCGAGGTCTCTACGTTCCCGCGCCGAGCGTGCTCATGTACGGCACGATCGCGGCGACCGCGCTCGCGCTGGGCTACGGCATCTGGCCTCACAACCGGGTCTACAACGCGGCGTGGGACTTCCCCGGGCTGGCCGCCGCCGTCGAGCGCCACGCCCACGGCGCCGACGTCGGCGCGTTCGGCGGCCGCTGGTTCGCGCTCGACTACTACCTCGGCCGCACGGTGTACTCCGCGCAGACGCTGCCCGAGTTCACCGCCTACGTGACGCGGCCCGAGCGTCCGATCGCCGTCACCAACGGGAAGACGTTGAAGGGCATCCGCGCGTCCACCAGCCTGGCGCTCTGCCCGCTCGAGGAGAAGCCCGTCGGCGGCCAGCTGATGATCATCCTGCGCGCCTGTCCGTGACCCCGGTCAGCAGAGGCACTCGGGCAAGCACCCTGCGTATCGGTCTGACTACGTTGAAGGTTGCGGTCGCGACCGCTATCATCGGCCCGATGGCTGTGGCCTACCCGCCCATGAAGACCCGGCGCTGGACTCGCGCGGAGTACGACCGGCTCGTGGAGTACGGCGTCTTCGGTGAGGACGAGCATCTCGAGCTGCTCGACGGGCTGCTCGTGGTGCGCGAGCCGCAGGGCAGCGGCCACGGCGCCGCCGTCGTGGCGCTGCAGGATGCCCTGCGCGCCGCGTTCGGCTCACGGTTCCACGTTCGCCCGCAGCTTCCCGTCGCGCTCGACGACGCCTCGGAGCCCGAGCCCGACGCCGTCGTGGTCCGCGGCCGGCCTTGGGACTATCGCGCCGGCCACCCGACGACACCGCTGCTCGTCGCCGAGATCGCCGTCTCCTCGCTCGCCGTCGATCGGCGGCTCAAGGGCGGGCTCTACGCGCGCGCCGGTATACCCGACTACTGGGTCGTCAATCTCAGGGACGAAGTCCTGGAAGTCTACCGCCGGCCGGCCCGGTCACCCTCGAGCCGCCACGGTTGGAAGTACCGCAGCGTGCGGCTACTGCGTCGCGGCGCGACGATCTCGCCGCTGGCCGCGCCCCGCGCGCGCATCGCCGTCGCCGACCTGCTCCCGCCGCGGTAGTCACTCGTCGCGCCGTCAGGTGCCCGTCAGGCGGGCCACGACGGGGGCGAAGGCTTCCATCACCGGCTCGAAGATCACGTAGTAGGAGAGCCCCCAGCGCACCCGCCGCTGGCGAAGGCACTCGACCATCTCGTCCACCGTGCGCATGTTGACGCCGAAGCGGAACGGCGGCTGCATGGTCTGCGCTACAACCTCATGGTTCGGCGACACCTTACAATAGGTATCTACGCAGCTGGTGCGCCGGCGTGAGATACCGCCCCACCGCCAGCCGCACGAACAGCAGCGAGCCCACCGCCGTGGCCACCGCGAGCATGAACACCACCACGATCTGATAGCGGATCGCCGTCAGCGGTGAGGCGCCCGCCAGGATCTGGCCCGTCATCATCCCCGGGAGCTGGACGACGCCGACGGTCATCATTCCGTTCACCGTCGGGATCATCGCCGCGCGCAGGGATGCGCGCACCAGCGGCTGCACCGCCTCGGGCCCCGAGAAGCCGAGCGCCAGGCGCGCCTCGACCTCGTCGCGGCGCGCGAAGAGATCCCCCTGCAGGCGATCGCCCGCGAGCGCGGCGCTGGTCATCGAGTTGCCGAGGATCATGCCGGCGATGGGGATGACGTACTGCGGCTCCCACCAGGGGCGCGGCTGGACGACGACGCCGATCACCCAGGCCAGCGTGGCGGCGGTGGAGATCGTGAGCGCGGTGGCGGCTATCCAGTAGACGCCGGGGATGGGCTTGGCGAGGCGGGAGACGGCGGCGTGGGTGGCGATGGCGGCCATCACGACCAGGATCAACAGCACCCAGTACCAGCGCGCGGCGGAGAAGACGGCGGCCAGGATGAGGCCGACCAGGTAGAGCTGGACCATCGTGCGCACGGCGCCGATCAGCAGATCGCGCTCGAGGCCCAGGCGCTGGCGGAGCGAGATCGCGACGACCACGAACACGAGCAGCAGCGCGAGGCTCAGCTGCCAGAACGAAAGGTCGAGGACGGTCATTCGGGCGGGCTCAGGAAGGCCTGCAGGCTCTCGTCGGGCGGGTGCACCCGGCCCTTGACCAGATACAGCAGCGCGCCACCGAGACGATGGATCAGCTCGGGCGAGTGGGTGACGGCGACGATGCTGAGGCGGCGCGCCTGGCGCAGGCGCGAGATCGTGTCCACCACCAGCGCGGCGTTGGGCGGATCGAGGGCGGAGGTCGGCTCGTCGAGCAGCAGCGCCTGCGGGTCGCGCAGCAGGGCGCGGGCGATGGTGACGCGCTGCTTCTCGCCGCCCGACAGCGTGGCGGAGTCGCGATCGAGCATCGCAAGGTCCAGCCCCACCTCGCTCAGCATCTCGCGCAGGCGCTCCTCGGAGAAGTCGAACGTCACGCGGGGCGAGCGCACGAGGAGGTTGTCGCGCACCGTCCCCTCGAAGAGCACGGCGGTCTGCTGCACGAGGGCGGCGTGGCGGCGCAGCTCGCGCGGGTCCCACGCGGTGATCGGGCGGCCGTCGAAGCTCACGACGCCGGCGGTGGGCTCTTCCAGACGGTTGAGGCAGCGCAGGAGCGACGACTTGCCGGAGCCCGACGGCCCCACCAGCACCAGCGCGCCACCGCGCTCGACCTCCACGCTGACGTCGTCGAGGATCGTCGCCGGCGGCTGGCCCCGGCGGCCGGGGTACGCCAGCGAGAGGTGCTGAACCTGGAAGATCGCGTCAGAGTTGCTCGGCAATCCCCACCAGGACCTCGTACTCCTGCATCCAGTAGCGCACGTCCTTGAAGTTGGGGAACGCGGGGGGGAAGGACGGGTCCTCCCACCGGCGCGCGATCCAGCCGGACATATAGATGATGCGCATGGCGCGCAGGGGCTCGGCCAGCGGCAGGGTCGAGCGGTCGAACTCGCGGAAGAGCTCGTAGCCCTCGATCAGGTCCTCGCGGGCCTTCTTGCGCGCGTCCTCGTCGAAGCC
This sequence comes from Methylomirabilia bacterium, assembly GCA_041497115.1. Taxonomy (GTDB): domain Bacteria; phylum Methylomirabilota; class Methylomirabilia; order Rokubacteriales; family CSP1-6; genus AR5. The sequence continues at coordinate 29,440 of JBGQFW010000022.1, read as the reverse complement.
GCGGGACAGCAGCCACAGGTCCTGCACGGGCGGGCCCATCAGGCAGTCGTCGAAGTCCACCATCACCGGGTCGGGCGTCCAGAGGATGTTGCCGTAGTGCAGGTCGCCGTGGATGCGCTGGGGCTTGACGGCGGCCAGCAGGGGCGCGGCGGCCTCGGCGATGCGCAGGGCCACGTCGCGGTAGCGCGGCCAGATGTTCTCGGGCATGAAGTTGCCCTTGGCGATCACCTCGAGCGGCTCGTGGATGTAGCGCTGCACGTCCAGCCGCGGGCGGTGCGGCGCGGGGCGCGCGGCGCCGACGGCGTGCATGCGGCCGATGGTGCGGCCGATGCGGCGGCGGTTCTCGGCGTCCAGCTCGTCCAGCGTGCGGCCGCGCACCTTGGGGAACGCGGCGTAGAGGATGCCCTCCACCTCGTTCAGCGTCTGGCCGTTGCCCAGGTCGAGCGGGGCGACGACGGGCACCTCGGCCTCGGCCAGGTCGAGCAGGAACCGGTGCTCGTCCAGGATCGTCTCGCGCGACCAGCGGCCGGGGCGATAGAACTTCAAGATCAGCCGGCGCTCGTCCTCCAGCTCCACCTCGTACACGCGGTTCTCGAAGGCGCGCAGCGGCAGGCAGCGGCCGGTGCTGCGCAGGCCGCCCACCTCCACCGCGTCCAGCACGCGGTCGGGCGTGAGGGCGAAGAACGTCGCGCCGGGCTCGTTGGCCATCGGTCGTTGAGTGTATCCCGCCGCCGTCTACCCCGCCGCTTTCTCGATCTTCGCCCAGGTGTCGCGCAGGCCGACCGCGCGGTTGAACACCAGGTGGCCGGGCGCGCAGTCGCGCCAGTCGGCGACGAAGTAGCCGGTGCGCTCGAACTGCACGCGCGTCTCCGGCGTCACGCCGGCCAGCGCCGGCTCCACGCGCGCGCCCGTCAGCACCTCGAGCGAGTTGGGGTTGAGCACGCTCTGGTCGTCCTCGGCGTCGTCGGGCTTGGGCGCGGTGAAGAGCGTGTCGTACAGGCGCACCTCGGCCTCGACAGCGTGGGCCGCCGACACCCAGTGGATGGTCCCCTTCACCTTGCGTCCCTTGCTGTCGCCGCCGCGACTGTCGGGATCGTAGGTGCAGCGGACCTCGGTGACGTTGCCGGCGGCGTCCTTGCTGACCCCCGTGCACTTGACGATGTAGGCGTAGCGCAGCCGCACCTCGACGCCGGGCGAGAGGCGAAAGTACTTGGGCGGCGGCGGGTCGCGGAAGTCGTCCTGCTCGATATAGAGGACGCGCGAGAACGGCACCTTGCGCGTGCCGGCGGCGGGATCCTCCGGATTGTTGACCGCCTCGAACTCGTCCACTTGCCCCTCGGGGTAGTTCTCGATCACCACCCGCAGCGGGCGCAGCACGGCCAGGCGGCGCTCGGCGCGCTTGTTCAGGTCCTCGCGCAGGCAGTGCTCGAGGTGCGCCAGCTCGACCATGTTGGCGGCCTTGGTCACGCCGACGCGCTCGGCGAAGTCGCGGATGGCCTCCGGCGTGTAGCCGCGGCGGCGCAGGCCGGCCAGCGTGGGCATGCGCGGGTCGTCCCAGCCGCGCACCTGCCCGCTCTCGACCAGCTGCAGGAGCTTGCGCTTGGACAGCACCGTGTGGCTCACGTTCAGCCGCGCGAACTCGATCTGCTGGGGATGGAAGATGCCGAGGGCGTCGAGGTACCAGTCGTAGAGCGGGCGGTGATCCTCGTACTCCAGCGAGCACATCGAGTGCGTCACGCCCTCGATCGAGTCGGACTGGCCGTGGGCCCAGTCGTACATTGGATAGATGCACCAGGCATCCCCCGTGCGCTGGTGCGTCGCCTTGCGGATGCGGTACATGACCGGGTCGCGCAGGTTGATGTTGGGCGCGGCCATGTCGATCTTGGCGCGCAGCGTCTTCGCCCCGTCGTCGAACTCCCCCGCCCGCATGCGGCTGAAGAGGTCCAGATTCTCCTCGACGGAACGATCGCGGCAGGGCGACGGCCGCCCGGGCTCCGTCAGCGTGCCGCGGTGCTCGCGGATCTGCTCGCCGGTCAGATCGTCCACGTACGCCTTGCCCGCGCGGATGAGCTGCTCGGCCCACTGGTAAAGCTGGGTGAAGTAGTCGCTGGCGTGGTAGAGGTGCTCGCCCCAGTCGAAGCCGAGCCAGCGGATGTCACGCATGATCGCGTCGGCGTAGTCCTGGCTCTCCTTGGTGGGGTTGGTGTCGTCGAAGCGCAGGTTGCAGTGGCCGCCGAACTCCTGCGCCATGCCGAAGTCGATGGCGAGGGCCTTGGCGTGGCCGATGTGCAGGTAGCCGTTGGGCTCCGGCGGAAACCGCGTGACGACCTTGCCGCCGAAGCGGCCGCTGCGGTTGTGCTCGACGATGATGTCGCGCAGGAAGTTGCTGGGCTTGTCCGCCTGGGGGTCGCTCATCTCTACGATCGTACCATCCTCACCATACCGTCTCGACAAGGCCGCTGGCCCGGAGCTTTCGATCCCGGGTGACGAGCTTCAGACCCTCGGCACGGGCCGTGGCGGCGATCAATCGATCGACCGGATCCCCGGGAAGCGCGACGGCGAAGTCCATCATCACCACGGCGATGGCCGGGGTGATCGTTCTGACATGCACACCGGTTTCGTCCACCATCTGCGCGAGCGCCCTCTCGGACGTCCCCGTCAGCCCCAGCCGACGCTGCGCCATCAGCCAGGCAATCTCGAGGAGGCTGACCGAAGCGATCGCAATGCCGCCGAGTCGCATCGCCTCGCCGATCGCCTCCGTCGCCGCGCGCGACAGGCGCCGTGGACTCGACGCCAGCCAGAGCCAGACGTGCGTATCGAGCAGAATCATCGCGAGCGGCGCCGTGAGCTGCGCGTGCGCCGGCGCCGCCGGGGCTCCGGGCGCGTGAGCCAATCGCGCCCGGTGGCGACGTCCCACTTCTCGAGGGGCGGGAACACAGACGTGTTCTCGACGTCACCGACGATGCTGATGCGGTCCGCCATGCAGCCGAAGACGTTCTTCGGCTCGTCCGCCGGAACCAGCTTCGCCACCGGCCTGCCCTTCTTGGTGATGACCACCGGCGTGCGGTACTTCTTGACCTCCTCCATCACCCGCAGGCACTTGGCCTTGAACTCGCCGGCCGGCATCGTCTTCATGGTCATGTCCTCGTGACCATGGTAGCACGCACGGCGTCTGCTACCCTACCCGCGATCCGGTCCCAGGAGGTGCGTATGCCCGTCGCGCTCGTCACCGGCACCAGCAGCGGCATCGGCCTGGCCACCGCCGTGCACTTCGCCCGCCAGGGCTACGACGTCTGGGCGGGCGTCCGCGACGTCGGCGCCGCCACCGACCTGCGCGCGGCGATCGAGCGCGAGCGGCTGCCGATTCGGCGCCTGCCGCTCGACGTCAACGACACCGGCTCGGTCGAGCGGGCGGCCGCCGAGGCGCTGGCGGCCGGCGGCGCGGTGGACGTGCTCGTCAACAACGCGGGCATCGGCGGCGGCGGGCCCATCGAGGACGTGCCCGTCGACTTCGCGCAGAGCATGTTCGAGACCAACTACTTCGGCGTCATCCGCGTGGTGCGCGCGGTGCTGCCCGCGATGCGCCAGCGCCGTCGGGGCGCCATCGTCAACGTCTCCTCCATCGCCGGCCGCGTGGCGATCGCCGGCCACGGCCACTACAGCGCGGTGAAGCACGCGCTGGAGGCGGCCAGCGAGGCGCTCGCCCAGGAGGTGCAGGGGTTCGGCATCCGTGTGGCGATCGTGGAGCCCGGCGTCGTGCTCACGCCGATCTTCCAGAAGGCCCGGCGCTTCAACGACCCCACCTCGCCCTACGCCGACCACGTGCGCCGGCTGCTCCTGTTCTACCAGGCGCAGATGAAGATGGCCTCGCAGCCCGAGGACGCCGCCCGCGTCATCTACGAGGCGGCGACGACGAGCGCGCCGCGGCTGCGCTGGCTGGTGGGCGAGGACGCGCGGCTCCTTGCCGCCGGCCGGCGCCGGCTGACCGACGAGGAGTACGTGGCGGGCGCCCGCCCGATGCCCGACGCCGAGTACCTCGAGCAGATGAAGCGCCGCTTCGGCTTCGACTGGCAGTGATGCGCGGCGGCCCGGTCCGCGTCGCGGCCATCGAGGTCAGCCACTGGCACGCGCTGCACGACGCCGCCTACCTGCGGCTGCTCGCCGCGATGCCCGACGTGCAGATCGTCGGCGTGCAGGATCCCAGCGCGGCGATCGCCGCCGATCGCGCCGCCGCCGTCGGCCGCCCGCCGGCGTTCGTCGATTACCGGGTGATGCTCGCCGAGACGCGCCCCGATTTCGTCGTCGCGCTCGGGCGCCACAGCGCCATGGCCGAGACCGCCCACTACCTGCTCGACCACGGCCATCCCTTCATGATGGAAAAGCCGATGGGGCTCGACGCGTCCCAGGTGCGCGGCCTCGCGGACAAGGCCGCCGCCCGCGGCGCGTTCGCGGCGGTGCCGCTGGCCCAGCGCTACCAGCCCTTCGTGGCGCGCGCCCGCGCCATGCTGGCCGAGGGCCGCTTCGGCCCGCTCTCGCACCTCTACTTCCGTCTCAACCGCCCGACCTCCGCGCGCTACCCGGCGTGGGACTCGCCGTGGATGCTCGATCCCGCCCACGCCGGCGGCGGCTGCCTGCGCAACCTGGGCACGCACGTGCTGGACCTCTTCCTGCTCCTCACCGGCGAGGACGCGCGCGTCATCGGCGCGCAGCTGAGCCGGCGCGTGCACGAACAGCCGGTGGAGGACTACGCCTCCGTCCTGCTGCGCTCGGCGGGCGGCGTGCTGGGCACGATCGAGGTCGGTAACACCGTGCCGTACGACGGCTGGGACGGCGAGTGGAAGATCGCCGGGCGCGACGCGATCCTCGTGCTGCACCACGACGACACGCTGCGCTGCATCACCGCGCGGGGCGAGGAGACGACCACGCTGCGCGCGGCCGAGCCGCTCTACGCGACGTGCGTGCGCGACATCCTCGACCACTGGCGGCGCGGCGCCCCGCCGCCGGCCTCCGTGCACGACTGCTTGCGCGCGGCGCGCCTCATCGACGAAGCCTACGCGCTGGCGGCCCCTCCCGCGGTATAGGGCACGGGCCCCGCGTAGTCGGTGCGCAGGGGCGCCCAGCGCTCGGCCCAGCCGCGCGCGAGCGTGGCGGCAAGCTGGGCCAGGTGCTGGCGGTCGTGCTCGACCCACGCGGCGAGCAGGTCGAGGCCGGTGAGCCGCCCGGTCCGCGCGTGCGCGACGCCCGCCAGCAGCCGCTCGGGCGCCAGGCCGTCGAGCCAGGCGACGCTGGCCGCGCGGCGCTGGCGGAACGCGGTGAGCGCCGCGCGCCCGTCGTCCTCGCGATAGCGCCGCTCCACCGCCCAGCGCGCGGGCTCGATGGGCGCGAAGCGGTCGCCGCCCTCCACCACCACGCGCAGCCGCGCGGCGAAGTCCTCGACCTCCTCGTCGCGCAGGTGGCAGACGATCTCCACCGGCGCCCACTCGTCCGGCGCGGGCCGCGCGCGCCAGCCAACCGGGTCGAGGCCGGCCAGCAGAGCCTCGAGCACGCCGGGGAAGCCGGCCAGCTGGTACCGGGTGGCGCCGAGCACGGCAGCGGAGTCGTGCATGACCATGCGATGCTATCACCCCATGGCGGCCACGATCATCCGCGGCGGTCTCGTCCTCGACGCGCGCGCGCGCCGCGCCGAGCCGGCCGACATCCTCGTCACCGACGACACGATCACCGAGATGGGCATGCCCGGGCTGGCGGCGCCGCCGGAGGCGACCGTCGTGGACGCGCGCGGGCTGCTGCTGCATCCCGGGCTGATCAACGCCCACACGCACGCCCACGGCAGCCTCGCCAAGGGGCTGGGCGACCTGTGGACGCTCGAGCTGCTGCTGACGGCGGGGCCGTGGATCAGCGGCGGTCGCACCCACGAGGAGCGCCGGCTCAGTGCGACGCTCGGCGCCGTCGAGATGGTCCTCAAGGGGTGCACCGCCGCCTACGACCTGCCATTCGAGTGGCCGGTGCCCACGCTCGAGGGGCTGCGCGCGGTGGGCGACGGGTATGCGGCGGTAGGGATGCGCGCGGTCCTGGCCCCGATGGTCGCCGACCGCACGTTCTTCGAGGCGATCCCCGGGCTGCTCGACGCGCTGCCGCCCGCCCTGCAGCAGGAGGTGACGGCGCTACGGCTGGCGCCGTGGGAGGCGACCATCGCCAGCCTGCGCGCGGCCCTGCGCGGCTGGACCCTCGACCGCGCGCAGGTGCGGCTGGGCGTCGCCCCCACGATCCCGCACCACTGCTCGGACGAGTTCATCGTCGCCTGCGCGGCCCTGGCCCGCGAGCACGGCGTGGGGCTGCACAGCCACGTCGCCGAGTCGAAGGTGCAGGCGATCGTCGGGCTGCAGCGCTACGGCAAGACGCTGACCGCGCACCTCGACGACCTCGGCGCGCTCGGCCCCGACTTCACCGTCGCCCACGGCGTCTGGCTCGACGCCGAGGATCTCGAGCGCCTCGGCGGCCACGGCGCCTCCATCGCCCACAACCCCGGCAGCAACATGCGACTGGGCAACGGGCTGGCCGACATGCGCGCGATGCTCGACCATCGCGTCAACGTCGGCATCGGCACCGACGGCGCCAACTGCTCGGACAACCTCAACGTGTACGAGGCCATGCGCTTGGCCTCGCTGGTGTCCAAGGCGCGCGGGCCCGACACAGACCGCTGGGTGACGACGGGCGAGGCTGCGCTGGCGGCCACCGAGGGCGGCGCGCGGGCGCTGGGCCTCGAGGGGCGCGTGGGCCGGCTGGCCGCCGGCTACAAGGCCGACGTCGTGTTCCTCGACCTCGGCCATCCCAACTGGATCCCGCTCAACGATCCCGTCAACCAGCTCGTCCACACCGAGGACGGCGCCGCCGTGCGCCACGTGATGATCGGCGGCCGCCTGGTCGTCGAGGACCGGCGGGTGACGACGGTGGACGTGGCGGCGCTGGCGCGCGACGCCGAGGCCGCCCGGCAGCGGCTGGCGCGCGTCAACGCGCCGACGAAGGCGCTGTGCGAGCGGCTGGCGCCGATCGTCGCACGCTTCTGTCCGGGGCTGGCCCACATGCCGTACCATATCGACCGCTACGTCGGCGGCGCCTGACCGAGCCACGTTCGGCGCCAGGAGGAGCCTGACATGAAGGACGGCCTGCGCTTCGTGGACTGCGACATGCACATCATGGAGCCCCCCGACCTCTTCGAGCGGCACCTGGACCCGACGTTCGCGCACCGCGTGCGGGTCCCGGTGGACGCCAAGGGGCGCCCGCGGCGCGGGACCTCGAGCGAGACGATCATCGACGGGCTCCCCGCGACGCTCGACGCCGAGATGCAGCAGTACCGCAAGCGCAACCGTCCCGCCTCCACGCAGAGCACGCAGCCGCTCTCGGGCTCGCGGCTGGCCGACACCGGCCGCCTCGACTTCGCCATCCAGCGCGGCTACGACTCCGAGGCGCAGCTGATGGGCATGGAGATGGAGGGGGTGGACATCGCGGTCCTCTACCCGACCGGCGGCCTGTCGCTGATCGCGCGCGACGACCTCGACCCCGAGCTGTCGCTGGCGCTGTGCCGAGCATACAACGACTGGATCCACGCGTTCTGCCGGTACAGCCCCGACCGCCTCAAGTTCGTCGCGATGCTGCCGGTGCACGACGTGCATCTGGCGTGCGGCGAGCTGGTGCGGTGCGTGCGCGAGCTGGGCGCGGTCGGCTCGTTCATCCGTCCCAACCTCGTCAACGGCCGGTACTGGCACTCGAACTACTGGGACCCGCTCTACACGATCCACGAGCAGCTCGACGTGACGTGGGGGTTCCACGAGGGGACAGGGGCGCGCTACTCGTACCACAACGTGCTCTACGGCGAGAATCGGTTCTACCGCCACGTGGCCAGCCACTGGATCGAGATGCAGCAGGCGCTGATCGCGATGATCATCGGCGGCGTCTTCGAGTTCCATCCCACGCTCCGCGTCGGCTTCCTCGAGGCGCAGAACTCGTGGGCGCCGGGGCTGCTGTCGCGCATCGAGTGGGACTACCCGCAGTACCGCGACTCGCACGCGCCGTACCTGTCGCTGACCCCGCGCGAGTACTTCCGGCGCAACTGCTGGGCCGCCGTCGAGGGCAGCGAGCCGGAGATCGAGGCGACGGCCGGCCTCATCGGCGCCGACCGCATGTGCATCTCGACCGACTATCCGCACTTCGACTCCAACTTCCCCCACGTGGCCGATAATTTATTGAAGAACGTGGAGCGGGCGATCGCCGCGCAGATCTTCATGGGGGGCGCGCACCTCTACGGGTTCACCGAGGCCGACTTCAAGAAAGCCGACGCCGCCGCCACGCGCTGAGGGCGATGTCCACCGTCGATCAGCAGCGCGTCCGCCGGACCCGCACCGGGCTGATCGCCCACGATCCGGCGCGCGCGCAGCCGGGCTACACGCTGTTCGCGCCGATGTTCGGCGACGGCACCGTCTACCTCGTCGACATGGACGGCGCCGTCGCCCACACCTGGCGGCTGCCCTACCGCCCCGGCGACTATGGCTATCTGCTCGACAACGGCCGCCTCTTCTACTCCGGCAAGGTCATGGAAGACCTCGACCGCTTCGAGGCGTGGCCCCGCTTCAAGGCGGGCGCGGCCCTCGAGGTGGACTGGCACTCCAAGATCCAGTGGGAGGTGAAGCATCCCGATCACCATCACGACGCGCGCAAGCTGCGCAACGGCAACGTCATTCTCCTCTGTCTGCGCCCGCTCCCGCGTGAGCTGCACCCCCGCGTCAAGGGCGGGCTGGCCGGCAGCGAGGCGCGCTCCACGATCTACGCGGACTATCTCGTCGAGATGACGACGCGCGGCGAGATCGTCTGGGAGTGGCGGAGCTGGGAGCACCTGGACTTCGACACCGAGATCATCACGGCCCAGGATCACCGCGCCGAGTGGACGCACGCCAACACCGTGGCCGAGCTGGCCGACGGCAACCTGGTCGTGAGCTTCCGCAACATCTCGACCGTCGCGATCGTGGACCGCCGCACCGGCGCGATCGTCTGGAAGCTCGGCAGCCCGCCGCTGGCCCAGCAGCACGATCCGCGCCCGCTGCCCAACGGCAACCTCCTCATCTTCGACAACGGGCCGCACCGGCGGGACAATCCGGCCCCCTACTCGCGGGTGATCGAGGTGGACCCGCGCACCAGCGCGATCGTCTGGGAGTATCGCGACCAGTCGCTCTTCGACTTCTTCAGCCCGTACATCTCCGGCGCCCAGCGGCTCGCCAACGGCAACACGCTGATCTGCGAGGGGTGCGACGGGCGGATCTTCGAGGTGACCTCCGACGGGCAGATCGTCTGGGAGTACGTGAGCCCGCACTTCTGCGTGGAGGCGGGCCGGCCGGGGTTGAACAACTGGGTCTTCCGCGCGTTCCGCTACACGCCCGAGGAGATCGAGCGCGCGCGCCGGGCGTGAGCCGCGCGCGAGCGGAGGAGAGCATGCGCACGCGGAAGCGGCTGATCGCGATACTCGCGCTGGTCGCGCTCGCGGCGGCGAGCGGGCCGGCCACCGGCCAGCCCGCCGGTCCTCCCCCGCCGGCCGGCGCGGAGCTACTGGCCGCGCTGCGCGGCGGCGGCTTCATCCTCTACTTCCGTCACGCCGACACCGATCGCAGCCAGAACGATCAGCGCATGAGGGGCTTCGAGGACTGCGCGCGGCAGCGCAACCTCACCGACGGCGGGCGCGACCACGCCCGGGCCATCGGCGCGGCGATCCGCGCCGCGGCGATCCCCGTCGGTCCCGTGCTGGCGAGCCCCTACTGCCGGACCGTCGAGACGGCGACGCTCGCGTTCGGCGCCGCCGAGCGCTTGCCCGAGGTGCGCGAGCCCGGGCCCACCCCGGCCGGCCCCGCGGGGCTCTTTGCCGCCCTGCGCGGCCTGCTCTCGACGACGCCGCCGGCGGGCACCAACTCGGTGATCGTCGGCCACGCCATTCCGTTTCAGGCCCTGGTCGGCGGGCGGTACCTCGACGAGGGCCAGGCGGCGGTGGTGCGTCCCGAGGGCGGCGCGTTCCGCGTCGTGACCCGCGTCGGCCTCGCGCAGTGGCGCGAGCTGGCGGCGCTGCCGCTCACGAAGTGAGCAATCGCCCCAGGCGCTCGATCCGGCCGACGTCGAACGGCGGGCTCGCGAGCAGGATCAGTCGCGTGACGCCGACGCGCTCGAGCGTCTGGCGCGCGCGCGAGCCGGGCTGACACCAGCGCTCGTCGAGGCCGGCGAAGACAGTGATGAGGAATCGCGACGCGTCATGCCCGGCCGCCGCGTGGGCATCGCGCGCGACGCGGACCAGCTCGGCCAGCTCCGGGTGCATCGCCTGCGTGTTGAATCCGTCGCCGTGGCGGCCGGCGATCGCCGCCATCCGCGGGCCGAAGCCGCCCACGATGATCGGCGGCGCCGGCTCCGGCCGCAGGAAGCCCGCCTCGCCCACCCAGAGCCGGCGCATGAGCGCAATGGCGTCCACCACACGCTGCGCGCGCGCGGCGTCCGGCTCGACCGGTTGCCCGATCGCCGCCTGCTCGGCGGCGTAGGGCGTGCGGCGGCTGCCGCCGGCGCCAAGCCCGAGCAGGAGCCGCCCGCCCGAGACCGCCTGCAGCGTCGCCGCCATGTTGGCGAGCACGCCGGGATGGCGATTGGCGACGTTGAGGACGAGCGGCCCGAGCATCACGCGCGTCGTGGCCTCGGCGAGCGCGGTGAGCACCGTCCACGCCTCCGGCACGCCGGGCCCGGTGCCGCCGTCGGGATCGCGCAGGTGATCCCACGTCCACAGTCCGTCGAAGCCCGCCGCCTCGGCCGCCAGCGCGGTGGCGCGCATGTCCGGCCAGCGGGCGCTCATCGGGATCAGGAGCAGGTCTGTCTTCATGGGGGCTGGAGTATCATGCCGCCCATGAGCAAAGCCCTCAACGGCATTCGTGTCCTGGACCTGACGCAATTCGAGGCGGGGACCTCGGCCACTCAGCTGCTCGCCTGGCTGGGCGCCGACGTCATCAAGGTGGAAGAGCCCGGGAAGGGCGAGCCCGGCCGCTACGGCCGCGCCGAGAAGCCCGGCGTGGACGCCAGCTACTTCCTCACCCTCAACTCCAACAAGCGCAGCATCACGCTCAATCTCAAGAGCCCGCAGGGCAAGGCCATGTTCCTCGACATGGTCAAGCAGGCGGACGTGGTCGCCGAGAACCAGGCGCCGGGCGCGCTGGAGCGCAACGGCCTGGGCTACGAGGCGCTCGCGAAGCTCAATCCGCGGCTGATCTACCTCTCGATCAAGGGGTTCGGGACCTACGGGCCGTACAGCGAGTACAAGAGCTTCGACATGATCGCGCAGGCGACCGGCGGCGCGATGACGCTGACCGGCTTCCCCGGCTCGCCGCCGCTCAAGCCGGGGCCGACCATCGGCGACTCCGGCACCGGCGTGCACGCCGCCTTCGGCGTGATGGCCGCGCTCTGGCAGCGCGAGGCCTCCGGCCAGGGGCAGCGCGTCGAGCTCTCGATGCAGGACGCGGTGGTCAACCTCTGTCGCGTCGCCATGCGACTGGTGTACGCCGGCGGGCAGACCGACTCGCGACGCGGCAACGACATCCCCAACTCCTCCCCCTCGGGCATCTATCGCTGCAAGCCCGGCGGGCCCGACGACTACGCGTACATCTATCCGCAGCCGGTGCGTCGCCACATGTGGGACGCGCTGCTCCGCGCCGTCGGTCGTGAAGATCTGATCGGCAACCCCGAATGGTCGGATCCAAAATGGCGCAGTGCCCACAAGGCCGAGGTCGACGCCCTCGTGGAGAAATGGACGCTGACCCGCACCAAGCACGAGGTGATGGCCGAGCTGGGGAAGGCCGGCGTCCCCGCCGGCGCGTGCCTGACGCCGGCCGAGATCCTGTCCGACCCGCATCTGAAGGCGCGCGGCATGGTCACGACGATCCAGCATCCGGGGTGGGGCGAGTTCACGATGCCCGGCAACCCGGTGCAGCTCTCGAAGTCGCCGACCGAGATCCGTCCCGCCCCGCTGCTCGGCCAGCACAACGCCGAGGTCTACAAGGAGTGGCTCTCGCTCGGCGCCGACGATCTAAAAACCCTCAAAGCCGACGGGGTGATCTGACGCTGCCATGAGCCTGCGCTTCGGCATCTTCGATCACATCGAGCCGGTGCCGGGGCTACGCCTCGATCAGATCTACCGCGAGCGGCTGCTGCAGATCGAGCGCCTCGACGCGGCCGGCTTCTACGCCTATCACCTGGCCGAGCACCACACGCCGGCGATCCACAGCCTGGCCCCCTCGCAGAACGTCTTCCTCGGCGCGGTGGCCCAGCGCACGCGCCGGATGCGGTTCGGGCCGTGCGTGTACGTGCTGCCGCTGCACCATCCGCTGCGGCTGATCGAGGAGATCAGCATGCTCGACAACCTCAGCGACGGGCGCCTCGAGATCGGCGTCGGGCGGGGCGGCGTGATGGAGGCGTACTTCTGGGGGCAGGAGGCCGACTCCGAGACGAACTACGCGCGCTACGTCGAGACGCTGGCGATCCTGCGCGAGGGGCTGAGCCACGAGAGCCTCACCTACGCCGGCCGCTTCCACAGCTTCGAGGCGCTGCCGATGTACCTGCGACCGCTGCAGCAGCCCTACCCGCCGCTCTGGTACATGCGCAACCCGGTGACGGCCGCGATGGAGGGCATGCACACGATCATCGTGGGCTCCATCGACGGGCTGGCGATGGCGGTGCCGCGCTACCGCGCCGCCTGGGAGGAGCACCAGGGCAAAGGGACGCGCACCGTGCAGGGGCAGGAGCCGATGGTCGGCCTCGTCGTCCACATGGTGGTGGCCGAGACCGACGCGGAAGCGCTGGCCGCCGCGCGGCCCGCCTGGGAGAAGTACCGCTGGAACCTCGCCGCGCCGCGCCGGCTCGAGGCCGAGAAGCGCAACCTCACCCAGTTCATGTCCACCAAGGACGGCTCGTTCGGCTTCGTCGGCGATCGCCCGACCGGGCTGCCCACGCGCGAGCTGCGGCGCGACATCGACGCCGAGCTGGAGCGCTTCGACCAGGTCAAGCAGGGCTCGCATCCCAACCGGCTGGGCGGGGTCGCGCTGGCGGGCACGCCGGTCGCGGTGCGCGAGTACATGGACGAGTACGTCGCGACCGGCGCCAACTACTTCGTCTGCTCGTTCCAGTGGGGCGATCTCACCCACGCGCAGGCGATGCGCTCGATCGAGCTCTTCGCCACCGAGGTGATGCCCGCCTACGTCACGATCTGACGGAGGCGCCCGGCCTAGACGGTCTGGGCGATCTGCGAGCCCGTGGGCAGCTCCGCGCTCCGCCAGTCGGCGCCGCGGGGCAGCACGGCCTCCGCCGCGGCGAGCCCGGTGTACGTGGGCTCGACGCCGCGCGGGGTGCCGCCCCCCGCGACGGTCGTCACCGCCTCCAGCAGCAGCCGGCGCGCCTGGATGATCGCCCGGTCGGCCGGGCCGAGGTGCTCGCGGCGGCGATCGATGATGGGGCCCATGCCCTCCTGGATCGCCCGGTCCTGCGTGTTGATGCCGTCGATGCCGGTGAAGCTCTCCGTCTTCTGGACCTGGCGGTCGAGCATGTAATTGTTGCGGCGATTGCGGATCGAGCGGAACGTCTTCTGATCCACGTCGTGGGGGCCGTTGCCGAGGCGGCGCTCGAGGCGGTCCTCGGCGGTCAGCGGCTCGGTCACGCTGTATTCCCAGTTGTAGACCATCGTGTTCTCGTCGTCGATCGGCACCCACATGTGCCCGGCCACCAGCGGCACGTTGCTCTCCGAGCGCGAGGGACGGATCTGGTGGAACGGCAGGATGAAGTGATAGGTCCGCACGTGGAAGGTCGCCTCGTCGAGCGGCCGGACGCCCGCGTAGCGGTAGCCGTAGTCGGTGACGTCGAGCTCGAGCGTCGGCGCCTTGCTGCGCACGAAGGGGTTGTCGGGCTTGAAGCCGGGCCGCCTGGTGTCGGCGGTGAGCAGGCGGTGCAGGATCGGCGCGTGCGAGGTATCGATGCCGCCCTCGACGCCCTGCAGCCAGCTGCTCTCCTGGATCACCTTCGACACCGTGATGTGCGTGGCCGGCACGCGCGTCCACGCGAACGACGGCGGCGCCGGCGTCCGCTCGGCCGGCCCCAGGTAGGCCCAGATCACGCCCCCCGCCTCCAGCGCGGGGTAGGACAAGATCGCGATCTTGTCCTTGAACTGCAGCTCCGCCGGCTCGTTCATCATGTCCACGCAGCGGCCGTCGGTGTCGTACTTCCAGCCGTGATAGACGCAGCGCAGCCCGCACTCCTCGTTGCGGCCGAAGAAGAGCGACGCGCGCCGGTGCGGGCAGAACTCCTCCAGCAGGCCGACGCGGCCCCGCGTGTCGCGGAAGGCCACCAGGTCCTCGCCGAGGAGCCGCACCCGCACGGGCGGGCCGTCGGGCTCGGCCACTTCCCGCGCGAGCAGCGCCGGCAGCCAGTAGCGCCGCAGGGTGTCTCCCATCGGCGTGGACCGCTCGACCCGCGTCAGGAGCTCGTTGTCCTCGCGTGAGAGCATGGCTGGCTCCTCCCCTCGACGACGAAGAAGTCTATCATCCCTTCGTGGGCCCGATGAAACGGCGCGCCGCCGCTCCCCTGCTCGCGCTGAGCCTGCTCGGCGCCGGCGGCTGCGCCGCGCAGGGTGCCGGCCCGAAGGGCGCCGACTGGGCGTTCGAGGTCCGGGCCGCCGCCGCGCCGACCACGCTGCCGGCGGACGCCGACGAGACCGTCGTCCTCAACACCGTGGCGTGGGTGATCGTCAACGATCTCGGGCTGCCCCTGCCCGACGCGGTGCCGGCGATGGCGTACGGCAACGAGGCGGCGTTCGTCGAGGCGCTCGTCCGCCGGGGCATGCAAGCCGAGCTCGCGACCGACCAAGCCCGCGTGAGCCTGGCGTTGGCCTCGGACGAGGCCATCTTCGTGCGCGCGGACCTCGTCGACCGCATGTCCCTGCCCTCCCGCGTCTCCGTCTACGCCCACGAGCTGGCCCACATCGCGCAGGGCCGCCTGCAGCGCGGCCAGATCGGCTCGCCGGTGTGGCTCCGCGAAGGCCACGCCGACTGGGTGATGTGCCGGGTTCTCGACCTGCTGGGCTACCGGTCGTACGAACACTCGCTGAACGCCGCGCGCCGCGCGGTGGGCGGCGGGCGCACGCCCCCCGCGCAGTTCCCGTCCCTGCGCGAGCTCGAGACCGGTGAGGCCTGGCTCGGGGCCGTCAAGACATTCGGCGGCGCGGCGACGTACGGCCAGGCGTTGCTCGCGGTGGACCGGCTCGTCGAGCGCTACGGCGAGGAGCGGCTCCGCGCGTTCTTCGAGACCTTCGGCGGTCCCGACCGTGTGCTCCGCCCCGGGGACGTCGAGTACCGCCACTGGACCGCGGTGTTCCCGGTGCCCTACCGCGACTTCGCCGCCGAGTTCCACACCTGGCTCGAGAGCCTGCGCTGACGCGGCTTGACACGTTCCGGCCGAGCGGGTATAGCCCTCGCATCCCGGCGCGACGGAGGGGGCATGGAGCAGACGATCAGGTGGCCGCAGGGCAAGCGGTGCGCGTTCGCCATCTCGTTCGACCTCGACGGCGAGAGCCCGTGGATCCACCGTGACCCCGCGCTGGCCGAGCGGCCCCTGCACATGGCGATGGGCGCCTACGGCCCGAAGACCGGCGCGCCGCGCATCCTGCGCGTGCTGGACCGCTACGGCATCAAGGCCGGCTGGTTCATCCCCGGCTGGATCATCGAGCGCTATCCCGACCTCTGCCGCGAGATCGCGCGGCGCGGCCACGAGATCGGTCATCACGGCTACCTGCACGAGAAGCCGTTCTTCCTCGCCGGCGGCGTCGAGGAAGAGGAGGCGCTGCTCCTGCGCACGCTCGACGTGTTCACGTCCGTCCTCGGCGCGCGGCCGCAGGGCTCGCGCGTGCCGTCGGCGGACCCGTCGAAGGACTCGATGGGGCTGCTCCGGAAGCACGACTTCGTCTACCACTCGAACTTCATGGACGCCGATCTGCCCTACTGCCACAAGACGCCCTACGGCGAGCTGGTCGAGCTGCCGACGGCGTGGTGCACCAACGACTGGCCCTTCTTCGGCTTCAGCGCGGTGCCGCCGGTCGGCAACGGAATCTGGAGCCAGGAAGACGTCTTCGAGGTGTGGAAGGAGGAGTTCGAGGGGGCGTACGAGGAAGGCGGCTTCTTCAACCTGATGGGCCATCCCCAGGTGATCGGCCGCCCCTCGCGCATGCGGATGGTCGCGCGGCTGCTCGAGCACATCCTGGGCAAGGGCGACGTGTGGATCGCGCGGCCGATCGAGGTCGCCGAGCACTACCTCTCGCAGCGGTGAGTCCCGCCTCTTCCGGCCGTCTCGCCGGGCGTGCGGCGCTCGTCACCGGCGGCGGACGCGGCTTCGGCCGCGCCATCGTCGAGGCGCTCGGCGCCGAGGGCGCCGACGTGGCCGTCAACTACAACGCCAGCGCGGCCGCCGCCGCCGACGCGGTCGCCACGCTCGAGGCGCAGGGGCGCCGCGCGATGGCGGTGCGCGCCGACGTGGCGCGCGAGGACCAGGTGCGCGCGATGGTGGATCAGGTGCTGCAGCGCTTCGGGCGGCTGGACGTCCTCGTCAACAACGCCGGCATCATGACGCGCGGTCCCTTCCTCGACGTCCCCCCGAAGGACTACGAGGCGATGTGGGCCGTCAACGTGACCGGCACCTTCCTCTGCACGCAGTACGCGCTGCGCTCGATGGTGGCGGCGAAGTACGGGCGCATCGTCAACGTCTCCTCGCAGCTCGCGCGCATGTCGGTCGGCACCGGCGGCTTCGCCGCCTACGCCGCCACCAAGGGCGCGATCGAGGCGTTCACCCGCGCGATGGCCCACGAGTTCGGCCCGCACGGCGTGACGGTCAACGCGGTCGCGCCGGGCGGCATCGACACCGACATGAGCCGGGCGGTGATGACGCCGGAGTACCGCGAGCGGCGCATCCGGGAATTGCCGGTGCGCCACCTGGGCGAGGTCGCCGACGTCGCCTACTGCACCGTGTTCCTGGCCACCGAGCAGGCGCACTACCTCACCGGCCAGGTGCTGCAGCCCAACGGCGGCTGGGTGATGGCATGAGACATGGTACGGTTCATCGCGTGATGCCCGTCAAGTTGGTGCGCCGCGGTCGGTTGCTGGTGGCCGAGCCACGGGTGCCTGTCCCACGGCTCGCACGGACCACGGTCGAACGGACGAGGACGTCGCTTCGTCCGCGGCGGCGTCAGTAGTCGGGATCGTCGTACCCGGCCATGGCCACTGAGGGCAATCGCACGACGCGGCGGCGCGGCCGGGCGATGCGGACGCGGATGCGCCGGCTGGTGGTGGCGCTCGCGGCCGTGCTGCTGCTGGCCGTCGTCAGCACGGCGCCGGCGGCCCGGGACACGCTGGTGATCGGCGTGCCGGCCGGCCTGCGCGGCGGCGGGATTCTCGGCCAGGTGTCGGAGCCGCTCGTCCGGCTCACCGTCGAGGGCAAGGTGGACCCGTGGCTGGTCGAGTCGTGGGAGCCGTCCCGGGACGGCCGCACGTGGACGCTGCACACGCGGCCGAAGGTGCGATTCACCGACGGCACGCCGTTCGACGCGGAAACGCTGCGCTTCACCCTCAAGCGCGCGCGCCGGCAGGGCGCGCTGGCGATGGTCGAGTCCATGCAGGTCGCCGGCGAGCGCGCGCTGCGGGTGACGACGCGGGCGCCGTTCGCGCCGTTCGTCAGCGCGCTGGGCGATCACCGCATCGTGGTTCAGAGCCCCGCGCAGATCGCCCGGGGCGGCGACGAGGTCGGCACCGGGCCGTTCAAGGTCGTGCATCCCGCGGGGGGCCGGGAGGTGCGGCTGGAGGCCAACGACCGGTACTGGGGTGGCAAGCCGAGGCTGCGGACGATCGTGAGCCGGCCCTACGCCGACGCGGCCGCGCGCGCGGTGGCGCTGGAGAGCGGCGAGGTGGACCTCATCTTCCAGGTGCCGCCGCACGAGGCGGCGCGGCTGGCGAAGAACGCCGACCTCACCGTCGCGACGCCGCCCTCGGCGCGTGTCGTCTGGCTCTACCTCAACACCCGCAGGGACCCGTTCCGGGACAAGCGCGTGCGGCAGGCGCTCTACTACGCCATCGACCGCGAGGCGATCGTGAAAGACATCTTCGCCGGCACCGCGACGGCGCTGCACTCGCCGGGGCCGGTCGGCAGCCACGGCTACACCGCGCGCTACGACCGGTACGGCTACAACCCCGAGAAGGCCCGGGCCCTGCTCGAGGCGACGGGCGCCGCCCACCTCGCCTTCACCGTCCACAGCTCCCCGGGCCGTCCCCTGCTCGCCGGGCAGGTGCTGGAGGCCGTGCGAGGCGATCTCGAGCGCGTCGGCGTGACCATGCGCGTGGTGGACGTCGAGCCGGGCACGCTCGCGCGGACGACGGCCCAGCCCGTCGAGACGAGCCCGCTGCAGGCGACGCTGCTCGGCTGGCGCTCGCTCGACGGCGACCTCGACTCCTCGCTGCAGGACTTCGGCTCGGCCGCCTGGCCGCCGCGCGGCGCCAACCGCGCGTTCTGGCGGAGCGACGAGTTCGACCGGCTGCTCGACGTCGAGCAGGGCACGCTCGACGCGGGACGACGGGACGAGGCGCTGCGCCGCATGCAGGAGATCCTCATGGACGAGCTGCCCGCGCTCTGGCTCTACGGCGAGCCGCAGATCTGGGCGGCCCGGCGGACGCTCAAGGGCGTGGCGTGGAGCCCGCTCGAGTCGCTGCCGCCGCTGCACGCCGCCCACTTCGAGGACTAGCCTGCCCTTCTTCTACGGCTGGATCGTCGTCGCGGTCGCCTTCGTCACGATGGGTGTCGGCGTGAACGCGCGCACCGCGTTCTCGCTGCTCTTCCCGCCGATCCTCGACGAGTTCGGCTGGGAGCGCGGCGTCACCGCCGGGGCGTTCTCGTTCGGCTTCCTCGTCTCGGCGATCCTCAGCCCGTCGCTCGGACGGCTCATGGACCGCCGCGGGCCGCGCGTGGTGATGGAGCTCGGCGTGGTCCTGGTCGCCGCCGGGCTCATGCTGGCCACGCTGGTGCGCCAGCCGTGGCACCTCTATCTCACCCTCGGCGTGCTCGTCGGCGGGGGCAGCGTCTGCCTGTCCTACACCGGCCAGTCGTTCTACCTGCCCAACTGGTTCGTGCGCCGGCGGGGGCTGGCGCTGAGCATCGCGTTCTCCGGCGTCGGGATCGGCTCGATCATCCTGCTGCCGTGGATGCAGGCGCTGATCATGCGCGCGGGCTGGCGCGCGGCCTGCTGGACGCTGGCGATCGTCGCCCTCGTGCTGCTGGCGCCGCTGAACCTGCTCGTGAAGCGGCGCCCCGAGGACATCGGCCTGCTGCCCGACGGCGATCGCGCCGCCCACGGCGTCGCCGCCGCCCGCCCGAGCAACGTGGTGGACGCGGCGTGGGCGGCGATCGACTGGACGCTCGCGCGCGCGATGCGCACGGCGCGTTTCTGGTGGATCGCGGTGGGCTACTTCTGCGGCCTCTTCGCCTGGTACGCGGTGCAGGTCCACCAGACGAAGTACCTCACGGAGATCGGCTTCACCCCGGGCCACGCCGCCTGGGCGCTGGGCTTCGTGAGCCTCGCCGGCATCCCCGGCCAGATCGCGCTCGGCCACCTCTCCGACCGCGTCGGCCGCGAGTGGGTGTGGACGGTCGGCAGCCTCGGATTCGTGGTCTGCTACGTCTGCCTGCTGCTCCTGGGCCGGACGCCGACGCCGGCGCTTCTCTACCTGATGGTCCTCTCGCAGGGGATGCTGGGCTACGGCCTCACGTCCGTCATCGCGGCGATCCCCGCGGAGATCTTCCAGGGCGGCCACTACGGCACGATCTTCGGCACACTGATGCTGGCGGCGATCGCCGGCGGCGCGGTGGGGCCGTGGCTGACCGGCGTGGTGCACGACGTCACCGGCGCCTACACGCTCGCGTTCTGGATCGCCATCGGCTGCAGCGTCGTGTCGGCGGCGACGATCTGGCTGGCCGCGCCGCGCCACGTGCGCGCGGTCGCCGGCCGCGCGCGCTGAACCGCGGTATGCTCGGACCCTCGCATCGCCGACGCCGTCGCCGCCATGCCGAACGGCCTGGCGGTGGCCAACGGCGCCATCGTGCAGAGTCGCGTCAAGACGCTGGCCGCCCAGCTCGCCGAGCTCGGCGTGAAGCCGGCGGAGATCACCTACCTGGCGCTCCCGCACACGCACGGCGACCACGTCGGCAACGTCGCGCTGTTCCCGTCCTCCACCGTGCTGATCCAGGGCGCCGAGTACGACTGGGCGATGGCGGGGCCGGCCAAGCCGGCTTTCGCCCCGTCGCAGACGATCCAGCGGCTCGCCGGCGACCACGACGTCTTCGGCGACGGCAGCGTGACGATCCTCGCCACGCCCGGCCATACGCCGGGCCACCAGTCGCTGCTGGTGCGGCTGCCCAAGACCGGCGCGCTCCTCCTCTCCGGCGACGCGGTGCACTTCCAGGACAACTGGGCGCACAAGCGGGTGCCGTCCATGAACACCAGCAAGGAGCAGACGCTGGCCTCGATGGCGCGGATCGCCGCGGTGCTGGAGGAGCGGAAGGCGACGCTGTGGATCAACCACGACAAGGCGCAGACCGACACCCTGCGCCACGCGCCCGGCTATTACGAATAGGCGGGAAGACGAGGAGCGGCCCGGCTTTGCCGGGCCGTGACGAGCGTCGGGGGGGTATGGGGGGCCATGTCGGGGCCCCCCATCATTTCAACGCATAGCGGAGCGAGGCGGCGATCAGGGTGACGGCGCGGTTGCCGGTCTCGATGAGCTTGCCCATCGGGACGAAGCCGTGGATCATCCCGCCGAAGCAGACGTGGTCCACGCTCACGCCCGCCTCGCGCAGGCGCGCCGCGTAGGCGTCGCCCTCGTCGCGCAGCGGATCGAACCCGGCGGTGACGACGAGCGCCGGCGCCACGCCGGCCAGCGAGGTCGCGCGCAGCGGCGAGGCGCGCCAGTCGCCACCCTCGGCGGCCCGGTCCAGGTAGTGCGCGATGAACCACCGCATCCCCTCGCGCGTGAGCAGGTAACCGTCGGCGAGGTCGGCGTACGACCGGCTCTCCGCCGCGACGTCGGTGACCGGATAGAGCAGCGCCTGAAGCGCGAGGGCCGGCCCGCCGGCGTCGCGCGCCATCAGCGCCACCACCGCCGCGAGGTTGCCACCGGCGCTGTCGCCGCCGACGGCCAGCCGCGCGCCGTCCACGCCCAGCTCGGCGGCGTGCGCGGCGACCCACCGGGTCGCCGCCCACGCGTCGTCGGCGGCGGCGGGGAACTTGTGCTCGGGGGCCAGCCGGTAGTCCACCGAGACGACGCTGATGCCGGCCTCGGCGGTGAGCTGGCGGCACAGCGTGTCGTGCGTGTCGAGATCGCCGATCACCCAGCCGCCGCCGTGGAAGAAGACCAGGGCGGGCAACCGCGTGGCGTCGGCGACGGAGGCCGGGCGGTAGACGCGCAGCGGGATCGGGCCCCGCGGCCCCTCGGCCGACGCGCTCCGCACCTCGCCGATCGCCGGCGGAACGGGTGTCGAGGCCGGGCGGGTCTCGCGGAAGAGCTGGCGCGCCTCCTTGGGCGACAGCGTGTGATAGGCCGGGCGGCCGGACTTGACGACGAGCTCGAGGACGAACGCGACCTGCGAATCAAGCGCCATGGCGCAGCACCTCCGCCGCCTGCTTCTCCACGACGGTGCCCTTGAAGAAGTCGGGGTTCACCTCGCCCCAGAAGCGGACGGCGTTGGTGAACATGAAGTCGCGGAAGTCGTCGTCGTCGAGCAGTCCGTGCTCGACGAGCTCGTACGCCTCCGGCACGACCGCCGCCATGTCGGGGACGTCGAAGTGGCCGATGTCCGAGCTGAACAGCGCGTTGAGCCGGGCGCCCATGGGGTTGGCCTGTCGCTTGAACGCCCACGCGTTCACCGGGTCGTCGGCCTCGCAGCCGAAGTAGAACCTCGGCACGAAGAGGTCGCGGATGTCTTCCTTCCGCCCGATCTTGCAGCGGAAGTAGTCGTCGAGGTCCTCGATGCCGCCGGTCAGCGTCGAGTTGGAGTCGCCCTCCAGCCCGTCGCCGCGGCCGACGGCCGCCGCCACCGTCTCGCTGCCGTACTGGCGCGCCAGCTCGAGCAGCCGCGCGCGGTCCAGGTTGGCGGGGTTCGTCTTCTCCAGCGCCTGCCGGTTGCGCTTCTCCCAGTGGCCGACGAGGTCGGCGTAGAGCATGCACGCCCAGCCCACCCCGCCCTCGAGGAACGCGAAGTTGAGGTCGGGGAAGCGGCGGGTGACGCCGCCGAAGAAGAGCGCCTTGGCGACGGCGTGGCCGGCCGAGGCGAAGTGGCCGATGTGGTTGAAGCAGAAGTTCGAGGGCGAGTTTCGCAACAGGATGGAGCGGGCGCCGTTGTGGAAGCTCGGCGCGATGCGCAGCTCGCGGCACTTCTGCCAGACTGGATCGTAGTCGTGGTCGCTGTCGATGCCGATGACGTCGTACCACTCCGCGAGCTTCGCCGCGTCGGGACGCTCCTCGGCCACCGCCGGGATCGGCCGCCGCATGAGGCCGCCCACCATCACGACCTTGTAGCCGAGCTGGCGCGAGGCGAACTCCAGCTCCTCCACCGCCTCCTCCGGCGTGTACATCGGGATGATGGCCGCCGGGATGATGCGGTCGCCGAGGCCGCGGAACTGCTCGGCGGTGAACACGTTGTACGCCCGGCAGATCGCCCGGCGCAGCCGCGTGTCCTGCATGCGGTGATAGCCGAGGCCGGCCGTCGGGTAGACCACGCAGAAGTCGATGCCGAGGTCGTCCAGCCGCTCGTACATGAGCCGCGGCAGCATCGCCGTCGCCCGGTCCAGCACGTTCTCGCACGGCGAGCCCCAGAAGGCCTCCTGGCCCACGCGCCGGCGACGCCGCTCGGCGAGCGAGAGCTTGAGCGAGCCGGGGACGCGCTGGCTGGCCAGCTCGAGGGCCTCCGCCGCCGCCGCGCCGCCGATGCGGCGGAACTCCTCTTTCATGACCGGCGCGTACTCCAGCCAGTGGCCGTCGGCGTCGATGACCGGGTGGCTCAGTCGGGCGCGAAGCGTGCGGGCGGTAGCGCCGTTGCTCGTCATGCGACGCCTCCAGGAAAAGTGGATTCGGCCGTCAGGCTTGCTGGATCGCGCTGAGCCGGAAGGCGTTGGCGCCCACCGGGCGAACGAACGTCCAGTACTCTTCGAACTTCACCGGCTCGGTGCGGCTGCCCTCGACCACCTGCGCGCCGCTCTCGTCGGTGGTGAAGTCGAGCAGGCTCGCGAGGAAATGCACGGTGACATAGTCGTGCCCCGCCTCCTGCCACGCCTCGGTCACCTCGGTCGTGCGCACCGCGATGTTCTCCAGCCGGTTGATCCGGCGCTGGGCGCGCAGCCGGTCGCAGTCGGCCTGGAGGATGTTCTGCATCTCGGGGGTGAGCAGCGTGGCGACGCCGCCCATGTCGCGCGCCATCCACGCCGCCTGGATCTTGAAGAACAGGTCCGACGCCGTCTCGGCCATCCGCGCCGCGTCGAAGCCGGGGTCCATCTGGCGGATATGGCCGAGGCCGCGCTCGAGGTCGGCGGGCGCGTCGAGCGTCGCGGCGGCGGCGCCGGACTGCGCGGGCTGCCACGCCGGCGGGCCGGCGTCGCCGGGCGCCGCGTAGCCGGGGGGCGCCGCGGGCTGGCTTTGCTGGCGGCTGCGCATGTAGCTGAACGCGAGCCAGAGCAGGCCGACGACGACGAGAATCTCGAGCAGGCCGATGCCGCCGCCGTGGCCGCCGAAGAGCAGGCCGCCGAGCAGCCCGCCCACCAGCAACCCGCCGAGCATGCCGCCCCACCCGAAGCCCGGGCGGGGCGCGGCCTGCGGTGATCCCGCCGGCGGCGCGGTCGGCTGGCTCGGCATCGGGCTCGGCGCCGGCGAGGACAGGCCGCGCGACCCGCGGCTGCCGCTCGAGGAGCCACCGCCCGCCCGGGCCCACGCCTCGGCGGTCCACAGCAGCGGCACGAGCACCATCAGCAGCAACGCGGTCAGGGCGGCCCGACGCTTCATCGCGCTCCTCCCCCGGGATGTCCCGCTCACACGTCCATCCACACGGCGCCGCAGCCGGTCAGCCACTCGCGCACGGGCTCGTAGGTCAGCACCTCGCCCTTGACGCCGGGCACGGTGGCGAGCACGGAGATCCAGTTGCGGATCTCCTGGCCGCCGTTGCCGCCGTCGCGCTCGATCTGCGACCACGACAGCGCGGCCAGCTCCTCACCCCGCCCCTCGGCGATCGTGTCGAGCACCCAGCGGTCCCACTCGGGATTGATGTGCCCGGTGTTGGGCACGCCGATCCAGTGCGAGATGCCGCCGCTGCCGACGACGGCCACGCGCTCGCCCGCCGGCCGCCCCTCGATGAAGCGGCGCACGAACGCGCCGAGCGCCCACGAGCGCTTCGGCGTCGGCAGCGGCGGCGCCACGCAGTTGGTCAGCACGGGGACGATCGGCAGCGTGCCCTCCGGCATCAGGAAGTGCGCGGGCACCGACACGTCGTCCCAGAACTCGAGGTCGTGGCTGACGGCGAGGTCGAACCCCGCCTCGAGCCCGGCCACCAGCAGCCCCTTGGCGAAGGTCGCGGCGCCCGGCAGCCGGCGCGCGGGGATCTTCAGAAAATCGGCGGCGCCCCGGGGCGCCCAGTGCTGGTCGCCCACGCCGACGCAGTACGCCGGCAGGTTGTCGTAGAAGAAGTTCTGCACGTGGTCGTTGACGAACATCACCACGAGGTCGGGCCGGGCGGCGGCCAGCCGCTTGCGCATCTCCTCCAGCCCGCCCAGGAAGCGCGTGCGCTGCTCGGGGGCGGCGGCGGGCGTGGCCGTCATGTTGGGCGCGTGCGAGGTCATGCAGGCCGCGACGATGGTGGCCATGGCCTACAGCGCGAACCGGCGGCGGAACACGCGCCGGATCAGGTAGGGGTTCGCGCCCAGCCGGAAGAGCGCCTCGAGATCGCCGGCGGCCAGCGCCGCGCGCTCCTCGGCGCTGAGGTCGTAGGCCGTCACCTCGTCGGCGCCGATGGACTCCGGCATCTGGTGCGCGCGGGCCTTCTCGTAGAGGACGCGGTTCAGGTCGTACTCGCTCACGGGACCCTCCTGGGCGTCGGACGGCTCAGTATAGTACGCGCGCGGCTCCTCAGCGCGGCCCGCCGTAGTCGGCGCTGTACGGTCCCCGCCCCCGTCGCGGTCCTGGAAGTGTGCCAGTATCCCGGAGGAGATCAAGGAGGGACGGCACGATGGCCAGGATGGTCGACGGCATGGAGCGGCTGCGGCGCGGCGAGGTCCCGCCGCCGCCGGCGGCGACGAAGATCGGGATGCGGCTGGCCTCGTTCCAGCAGGGCGAGGCGGTGGTCGAGCTCGACGCCGACGCCAGCCACGGCAACCCGATGGGCACCGTGCAGGGCGGCATCCTGGCCGCCATCGCCGACGCCGCGATGGGATGGGCGTACATGACCACGCTCGAGCTGAAGATGAACTTCCTGCGGCCGGTGCGGCCCGGCCGCCTCGAGGCGCGCGCCCGCGTGCGCAACGCCGGGCGCACGGTCGGCCTGATCGAGTGCGAGGTGCTGGCCGACGGCGGCAAGGTGGCAGGCTACGCGGTGAGCACGTGCCTGGTCCTGCGCGGGGAGGCGGCGGCCGGCCGGTGACGCCCGCTCGCGCCCCGCAGTCCATCCGCCTCGGCTCCCGCGAGATCTACTACGGCTGGGTGATCGTGGCCGCCGTCTCCGTCACCGAGACGGTGACGTGGGGCATCATCTACTACGGCTTCCCGGTCTTCCTGCGCCCGATGGAGATCGACCTCGGCGCCTCCCGCGTCGCCATCACGCTGGCCTTCTCGCTGGGGCTCGGCGTGGCCGCGCTGGCCGGCCTGCCGGTGGGCCGCTGGATCGACCGTCACGGCGGCCGCGGGCTCATGACGGGCGGCTCCTGCCTGGCCACCGCGCTCACCTTCGCGTGGGCGCGCGTGGAGAGCCTGCCCGCCCTCTACGCCGTCTGGTTCCTGATGGGGCTGGCGATGGCGACCACTCTCTACGAGCCGGCGTTCGCGGTGGTCGTCGGCTGGTTCGTGCGCGGCCGCGACCGCGCGCTGCTGATCGTGACGCTGGTGGCCGGCTTCGCCTCCACGATCTTCATGCCGATCGAGGCGTGGCTGCTCGTGAAGGTGGGGTGGCGCCACGCGCTCACGCTCCTGGCGGTGGTGCTGGCGGTGGTGACCATTCCCATCCACGCGCTCGTGCTCCGGCGCGGCACCGCGGCGCTCGCCGTGCGCGCCGACGGCTCCGCGCCCGCGGTGGCGGGCATGACGCTCGGCCAGGCCGCGCGCACCGTGGTGTTCTGGGTCCTCTCGATCGCGTTCTTCATCGCCAACTTCGCCACCGCCGCCGTCAGCGTCCATCTCATTCCCTACCTGGTGGAGCGCGGCTACACCGCGACGCTGGCCGCGTCGATCATCGGCTGGATGGGCGCCATGCAGGTGCCCGGCCGCATGCTGTTCGTTCCTATCTCGGCGTGGCTCGGCGCCCGCGTCATGGTGGCCTCCGTGTTCCTCGGCCAGGCGGTGGGGCTCGCCCAGCTGCCGTTCATCGCCCTCCTCGGCACCGCGCTGCCGTTCATCCTCGTGATGGGCGGCGCCAACGGCATGTCCACCCTCTCGCGCGCCACGTCGCTGGCGCAGATCTTCGGCGCGCGCAACTACGGGGCGATCAGCGGCGCGGTCGCGCTCGGTGCCAACGGCGCCCGGGCGATCGGGCCGGTCGGCGCCTCGCTGCTGCTGCTGGCGTTCGGCTCCTACACCCCGGTGTTCTGGGTGCTGTCGGCCTCGCTCGTGCTGGCGTCGCTGTCGGTGCTGATCGCCGGCGCCGGCGTCAGGGGCGAGGAGTAGCCGGCAGGCCGACCGGGCAGGCCACGCCGGTGCCGCCGAGGCCGCAGTAGCCCCAGGGGTTCTTGGCGAGGTACTGCTGGTGATAGTCCTCGGCGTAGTAGAACGGGGGCGCGTCGAGGATCTCGGTGGAGATCGTGCCGTGGCCGGCGCGCGTCAGCATGCGCTGGTAGGCGTCGCGCGAGGCCTCGGCCGGATGCCGCTGCTCGGGCGAGGTCACGTAGATGCCCGAGCGGTACTGGGTGCCGACGTCGTTGCCCTGGCGCATCCCCTGGGTGGGATCGTGCTGCTCCCAGAACATGCGCAGCAGGTCGGCGTAGCCGATCTTGGCGGGATCGAAGACGACGCGCACGACCTCGTTGTGGCCGGTGAGGCCGGTGCAGACCTCTTCGTAGTCGGCGTTCGGCGTGTGGCCGCCCGCGTAGCCGACGGCGGTGGCGAAGACGCCGGGGAGCTTCCAGAACACCTTCTCGGCCCCCCAGAAGCAGCCCATGCCGAACATCGCCAGCTCCAGCCCTGCCGGAAACGGCGGCACCTGCCGGTTGCCGCTGACGTGATGGCGCTCCGGCACCGGCATCGGCTCGGTGCGGCCCGGCAGCGCCTGCTCCGGCGTGGGCATCAGCGTCTTGCTCTTGGCGGACCCGAGCCACATGGCGTCGCCCTCCCTCACCCATCTTAGACCCGTCGGCGGTCGCCGGCGGTGCGCTCGTGCTACCATCCCGGCCGTGGTCCGGCTGGGCATCGCCGTCGTGATCGTCGTGCTCTGTCTCGTCGCGCTTCCGCTCGGCGCCCAGACACCGCCCGGCGAGCTGCGCCTGAACGACTCCCATCGCCGCCTGGTCATCCGCGTCGAGCCGTCGGCGAGCGGCTTCATCCTGTGGGACGGCGACGGCACGCCGCTCGGTGACATCGCCGTGCAGGCCGACCGCCTGCAGCTGCGCGACACCGGCGGCGCCGTGCACTGGACCGTGCGGCGCAAGGACTTCGGCCCGCAGATCGAGAGCGCCACCGGCGAGCGCTTCTATCGGCTGCGCAAGCGCACCGACGAGTGGCGGCTGGAGGACGCGACCAAGACGGTGGTGGCCCGCATCCGTGTGAGCGGCGCCGACGCCGAGATCCGCGACCCCCGCGGCGCCGTCATGGTGACCGTCAAGCGCGACGACACCGGCTATCGGTTCGCCACCGAGGCGGGCAACCGCGTGGCCGACCTCGTCGGGGCCAACCGCGTGGCCGCCGCCCTCTGGTTCGGCGTCGAGCGCTTCTCGACGGCCGAGCGCGCCGCCCTCTGGGCCTACTTCACCCGCCTCGAGCGCTGAGCCGGCGCCCCCGCGCGACGCTCGGCGGGGCGGCGGTTGACAGCACCCGGCCCCGGTCGCATAGTGACGGGAATCGCTCATGACGAGAGCCCGCACGGTCAAAGAGCTCCGGGACAGCGGCTGGCAGCGCAAGTCCGTCAAGCAGGAGCTGCGCGACAATCTCATCGCCCGCCTGCGGCGGGGTGAGTCGTTCCTCCCCGGCATCGTCGGCTACGACGACACCGTCGTCCCCCAGATCGAGAACGCCATTCTCAGCGGCCAGGACCTGATCTTCCTCGGCGAGCGCGGCCAGGCCAAGACGCGCATCGCGCGCATGCTGATCGCGCTGCTCGACGACGCGCTGCCCGCTCTCGCCGGCTGCGAGATCAACGACGACCCGCTGGCGCCGATCTGCCAGGCGTGCCGCGAGCGTCTGGCCCGCGAGGGCGACGCGGCCGCCGTCGCGTGGATCCCGCGCGACCGCCGGTACGGCGAGAAGCTGGCCACCCCCGACATCACGATCGCCGATCTCATCGGCGAGGTGGACCCCATCAAGGTGGCCGAGGGTCGCTACCTCTCCGACGAGCTGACGATTCACTACGGGCTGCTGCCGCGCACGCACCGCGGGATCTTCGCGATCAATGAGCTGCCCGACCTCGCCGAGCGCATCCAGGTCGGCCTGCTCAACATCATGGAAGAGCGCGACGTCCAGATCCGCGGCTACCGCATCCGCCTCCCGCTCGATGTCGTTGTCGTTGCCAGCGCCAACCCGGAGGACTACACGAACCGCGGGCGCATCATCACGCCTCTGAAAGACCGCTACGGCGCCCAGATCCGTACGCACTACCCGGTCAAGCTCGAGCACGAAATCGACATCATGCACGCCGAGTATCACCCGATGCCCGCCGATTTCAAGGTGACCGTGCCCGACTACATGACCGAGGTCATCGCGGAGATCAGCCGCCTCGCCCGGCGCAGTCCCGATGTCAACCAGCGCTCCGGTGTGAGCGTGCGGGCGAGCATCGCGAACTACGAAAGCATGCTCGCGAACGCCCTAAGGCGCTCCATCATTACCAGCGAAGACATCGTCGTCCCGCGGGTGAGCGACCTCCCCTACGTCGTCCCCACCCTGAGCGGCAAGGTGGAGTT